>NZ_JAMQQG010000008.1 GCF_023716925.1 Frankia sp. R82 | reverse complement strand
CCCCCCCCCCCCCCCCCCCCCCCCCCCCCCCCCCCCCCCCCCCCCCCCCCCCCCCCCCCCCCCCCCCCCCCCCCCGCGGTCGTGTCAGGGGATCGGGTGGTGGCAGGGGATGTGCGTCCTGTCCCCCACCACAGCCCTGGATCAGGTGGTGAGGTCAGGTGGTGAGGATGGAGACGGCGGCGGTGCCGGGGGCGCCGTAGAGCTGGGCGTAGCCGACCCGGGGGTTGCCGGGGACCTGGCGGTCGCCGGCCTGGCCGCGCAGCTGGCGGACCAGTTCGTGGATCTGGCGCAGGCCGGAGGCGCCGATCGGCTCACCGTTGGCGATCAGGCCGCCGTCGGTGTTGACCGGCAGGCGACCACCGATCTCGGTGGCCCCCTCGGCGAGGAGCTTCTCCTGCTCACCGTCGGCGCAGAAGCCGTTCTCGGCCATGTGGATGATCTCGGCACCGGCGTCGGTGTCCTGCAGCTGGATGACGTCGACGTCCTGCGGGCCGATGCCGGCGGCCTCGTAGGCGGCCCGGCTGGCGTAGACCGTCGGCGCGACGTCCTCCTCCACCGCGGCCCACGAGCTGTGCACCTCGTAGGCGCCGTAACGCCGGGTGCGCAGCGCGGTGGCCCGCAGGTAGATCGGGTTCGAGGTGTAGCGGTGGGCGATGTCGGCCCGGCACAGCACCACGGCCGCCGCGCCCTCGTCCGGCGAGCAGAACATGTACTGGGTCAGCGGGTAGTTGAGCATCCGCGCCCCGAGGATCGTCTCCTCGTCCAGCGGCTTGCGGCGGAACGCGTTGGGGTTGAGCACCCCGTTGCGCAGGCTCTTGTTCACGACCTTCGCCAGGGTCGCATGCGAGATGCCGTGGTCGTGCATGTAGCGGTTGATCTTGATGCCGAAGAACTTGGTGGTGAGGAACTGGCCGGCCTCGCCGTACCAGGACGGCGCGCTGTAGTACTCCGGGTCGGCGGTGAACGCGCCGGGCAGGTGCTTGTCCATCCCGACGGCGACGCCGAGCTCGTACTTGCCGTAGCGGATCGCGTCGGCGGTGAGTTCCAGGGCGGTGCCGGCGGTCGCGCAGCCGTTGTAGACGTCCATAAACGGGATGCCGGTGAGGCCGAGCAGGCTGATCACCGCGTCCGGGTTGTCCACCTCGTTGCTGCCACCGAACGCGAACTGCACGTCCGACCAGCTGATTCCGGCGTCCGCACAGGCGGCGCGAACCGCCTGTGCGCCCATCTCGATCGCCGACTTCTGGCCGAACCGGCCGAACGGGTGAATGCCCACCCCGACGATGGCGACGTCGTGCATGTCAATCTCCTCGATCCTGGGGCGGGACGGTCCACGGGCTGGGACCGTTCACGAGGGCCGGGACGATCCCCGGGTACGGCAACACCCGGCAGTCAGGACGCGGCCGGTGCGAACGCGTGAATCACGACCTCGGTGCCGTCCGCCTCCGTGCGGAACGGCACCACCACCAGTTCCAGCTCCATGCCGAAGACGAGCTTCTCGGGGTCGGCCTCGGTCAGCCGGGTCTCGACCCGCACCTCGTCGCCGAGCTGGACCAGCCCCACCCCGTAGGGACGGAAGGTCTCCTCGGTCTCCCCGCCCGCGTACGGCGCCTTGGGCAGGAAGCCCTGGATGGTCCACGCCACGAGCGTCCCGCGCCGCGGCAGCAGGTGCTCGGCCATCTCGGGGCTGCCACAGCGCGGACACGACGGCTTGCGCGGAAACGTCACCGCCTGGCACACCGGGCAGCGGCTGCCGATGAGCTGCGGCTCGTCGGCCGGCCAGGTGAACACGTCGGGGGCGAACGCTACCTTGGTCACGCCACTCTCTCCTCGCCTCGGCGACCGGCCGGCTCCCGCCGTGGCGCCGTTCGCCTGTCCTACAGTTCTGACTTGACCTTGGACTTCATCTGGTCGAGGTTCACCAGGATCGGATAGCCCGAAACGCTGAGCGCGTTGCCGTGCCCGGTCTGGTGGACGTCGAACACCGACTGGATCGCCGCGTAGAAACCCTGGACGTCCAGGGTCTGGTTGACCGCGCGCTTGGCCTGACGCAGGCCGAAGGGCGGCATCTTCGCGATGCTGGCGGCCAGTTCCCGGGTTGCGGTGTCCAGCTCGGCGCGGGGCACCACCCGGTTGACCATGCCGACCTTCTCCGCCTCCTCGGCGGTGATCGCCCGACCGGTGAACAGGATCTCCTTGGCCTTGCGCGGCCCGAGTTCCCAGGTGTGCCCGTGGTACTCGACCCCGCCGATGCCCATCGCCACCACCGGGTCGGAGAACTTCGCGTCGTCCGCGGCGATGATGAGGTCACACGGCCAGCACAGCAGCAGCCCACCCGCGATGCAGCGGCCCTGCACGGCCGCGATCGACGGCTTCGGGGTGTTGCGCCAGCGCAGCGTGTACTCCAGGTAGCGACGCGACTCGTACTGGATGATCTCCTCGAGGGTCATCTTCCCGTGCCCGTTCGCGCTGCCCGAGCCCTTGATGTCGTGCCCGGAGGAGAAGTGCTTTCCCTCCCCACGCAGAATGATGACGGCGACGTCGTCGTCCGCGGCGGCGGCCCGCCAGGCCTCGTCGAGCTCGTCGAGCAGCTCGGGGTTCTGGGCGTTGGCGACCTCGGGCCGGTTGAGCGTGATGGTCGCGATCTTGTCGGCGACCTCGTAGCGAATGAACACCTGCAGCTCCTCAGCCGCGCGTCGGGCCGACCAGCTCGGTGCCCGGCAGGCGACGTTGCCCCTTGTGGACGTTGCCTCTCGTGGATATGGCTCTACTGCTCTTCATAGCGTGCCCGTAGCTCCCGGCGCAGCACCTTCCCGGACGGTAACCGGGGGATCGCGTCGGTGAACACGATGCGACGGGGCCGCTTGTACGACGCGAGCCGCCCGCCGACCAGCGCGATCAGCTCGTCCGCAGCCACCGGCGCCCGGGTGGTGACGGCGGCGACGACCGCCTCACCGTCGGCGGCGTCCGGGATGCCGAACACGGCGCAGTCGGCCACGGCGGGGTGGCGATGCAGCACCGCCTCCACCTCGGCCGGCGCCACCTGGAACGCCCGCACTTTGATCATTTCCTTGCGCCGGTCGGTGAGCCGCACCCAGCCGTCCACGTCCACATGGCCGAGGTCGCCGGTGCGGTACCAGCCGTCCACCATGACGTCCGCGGTCGCGGCGGCCGGCAGATAGCCGGCCATCACCGACGCCGACCGGGCCTGCAGCTCGCCGGTGGCGCCGACGGGCAGCACAACGCCGCTGTCAGGGTCCACCACCCGTAGCTCGACGCCGGCCACCGGCTGGCCGACGCTGTCCAGCGGCGCGCCGGTGAGCGACGTGCGCCCGGGTGGCGTGCAGGTGAACAGCGGCACCTCGCTGGCCCCATAGGCGGTCACCCAACCGACCCCGGTGCGCGCCGTCACCGACTCGGCGACGCTCGGTGTGACGGGAGTGGCACACCACATGATGTAGCGCAACGACGACAGGTCGAACGACTCCAGGTCCGGATGCCCGGCGATCGCCAGCGCGATCGGCGCCACCGCCATCTCGATGGTGATCCGGTCCGCCTCGATGGCGTGCAGCACCCGGTCAAGGTCGAACCGGCGGTGCAGCCGCATCCAGGCCCCGGCCGCCCACACCGTGGCGATGTTGAGGATGCCAAGGATGTGGGAGGGCGGGGTGGCGATCTGCAGGCGGTCGGTGGCGGTCATCCCCAGCGCGCGGCGCCAGTGTCCGACCGCCGCGCCGAAGGACGCGTGGGTGTGCCGCACCGCCTTGGGCAGCCCGGTCGTCCCCGAGCTGAACACCAGCAGTGCCTCGGCCGTCGGATCCGGTGCCGGCCACGCAGCCGCGGCACCCGCGGGCGGGGCCGCCTCGATCGGCTCGTCCAGCGACAGCATCGGCATCGCGGCGGCAAGCGCCTCGTGGTCGCCGACGGCGTGGCGCGCCTCGGTGAGGGCGAGGGCGTCCTCGACCTCACCGGCCCGCCACGTCGGACTGAACAGCACCGCCGCCGCACCGACCCGCCACAGTGCCCGCACGGCCACGACGAACTCGGGCCGGTTCGACGACATCAGCGCCACCCGGTCGCCCGGGTGCACTCCGCGGGCGACCAGCCGGCGGGCCAGGCCCTCGGTCAGCGCGTCAAGCTCGGCCCGGCCATAGGTGCGCTCGCCGAAGCTGAGAACCGGACGATCGGTCACCAGACCCCCTTCGCAGCCGCACCGGAGCCGTCAGACCCGCCATGGTGGCCGAGCCGGCCCGGCCGGGTGGCCGAGCCGGTGACCGTTGTCAGACCGGGATGAGCCGGGACAGGTTGCCGCCGAGGATCTTGGCCTTGTCCTCCTCGCTGACGTTGGTCAGCTCGGCGGCGAAGGAGGCGGGCTCGGCCAGGCCCTCGGGGTGCGGGAAGTCGGAGCCGTAGAGCACCCGCTCGACACCGAGGAGCTCGGACAGCCGCGCCATGTCCTCCTCCCAGAACGGGCTGATGTGGATGTTGCGACGGAGGACCGAGATCGGCTCCTCCTCGAACATGTGCGGGCCCTTCTTGTACGCGTTCTTCAGGGCGCCGATCAGCGGCTCGACCCAGGACGCGCCGTTCTCGACGACGGCGATCTTGAGCTCGGGGAAGCGTGACAGCGTGCCGTGACAGATCAGCGAGGCGACGGTGTCCTCGATCGGCCGCCACTGGCTCAGGAAGCGGAACGCCTCCGGCTTGAACGGCAGGTACTCCTTGTTCGCGCCCTCCCAGTCGTCGGTGTAGCGGTTGTAGCCGCTGTCCGACGAGTGGAACCCGACCAGCACACCGGACTCGACGACCCGCTTCCAGAACGGGTCGAACTCGGGCAGGCCGAAGGAGCGGGAACCGCCGAAGCCAGGCACCGGCGCCGGGCGGATGAGGATGGCGCGGGCACCGCGCTCGACCACCCACTCCAGCTCCTCGATCGCCTTCTCGACGATCGGCAGGGTGATGACCGGGGTGGAGTAGATCCGGTTCTCGTAGTTGAACGACCAGGTCTCGTGCATCCACTCGTTCAGCGCGTGGATGACCGCGTGGGTGAGGATCGGGTCGTTACGCATCCGCTCCTCGAGCAGGCTCGCGAGGGTCGGGAACATCAGGGTGCGCTCGACGCCCTGCTCGTCGAGCAGCTTCAGGCGCGACTCGGGCTCCCGGAACGCCGGGATCGAGCGCATCGGCTTGCCGACGATCTCCCGGTAGGACTTGCCCTCCGGGTTGCCGTGGCGGTAGTAGTCCTCCTGCGCACCCGGGCGGGCGACGACCTCGAAGGTCGGGTTCGGGATGTACTCGCTGATCTGACCCTTGACGGCAATCTTGGTGCGGCCGTCGACCTGCACGTAGCGCACCGCACCGCGGTACTGCTCGGGCAGGAACTTGGTGAACGCATCCTCGGTCTCGTACATGTGGTTGTCGGCATCGAAGATCGGATACGGAGACGCGCTCGACGACATGGTGTGCTCTCCCCTGCTGATCAGATAGTGGATGTCGGGCCCGCGGGCGCGCTCACGAGCCGGCTCCGGCCAGCAGTGCGCGCACGGGAGCGGAAGGATCACCGCGGGACTCGCGCCACCACGCGCCGAGCGCGTAGGTCAGCTCCGCGGACGTGCCGAGCAGCGCGTCCAGCGCCAGCACCCGGCTGTGGAAAAGATGATGGTCGTGCTCGGCGGTGAACCCGATGCCGCCCAGGACCTGCATGGTCCGCTCGCAGATTCGCCGGCCGTTGCGCCCCGCCAGGGCCTTGACTACCTCGTCATGCCGCTCCGGCGCCGCGTCGTCGAGCGCCACCGCGGTCGTGACGACGCTCTCCAGCGCCACGCAGTCGGTCTGCGCCCAGGCCAGCAGGTGACGAACCGCCTGGAACGTGCCGATCGGCCGGCCGAACTGCTCGCGGGAGCCGGCGTACGCCACCGCAAGCGCCGCCGTCTGCTCGGCGGCCCCGAGAATCTCCAACGACGCGGCGATCCGGCCGAGGAACAGCCCGCGGGCCCGCGCGGGCACGGCGTCCGCCTCGGTCACCACGGGGGTGAGCGCGGTGTCGTCCACCCGGACCTCGTGCAGCGTGAGGCGCCCGGGCACCGTCACCGGCACCAGCTCCGCCTTCTCGGCAGGAATGACCGACGCGCCCTGACCGGGCCGGTCGACGAGCAACGCGCGCCCAGCGACATCACCGACAGCGACGAACCGCTCGCCACGGGCCGATCGGCGGGCGATCACCGCGACAAGCGTGCCGGGCTCGGACCCGGTCGCGGCGAGGTACGGCTGGGCGAGCAGGGCACCGAGCGCGGCGGTGTCCGCGAGCTCCCGGCCCTGAGCCCGAAACAGCGCCAGGGCCGCTCCGCGGGCGTCCGTGTCGTCGAACTCGGCCAGCAGGTCCCACCAGCCGAGCGCCTCGAGCGGATCCTCGCCGGGAGTGGCCGCACGCAGCACCGCACCGGCCGCGTCGAGGAACTCGCGGTCCGGCGACTCCACGACCGACGTCATGGCAGCCGCAGAATCTGCTTGGCGATGGTGTCGAGCTGCATCTGCTGCGACCCTCCGTAGACGGTGACGATGCGCGAGAACAGGTAGTCCTGCCGGTTCACCGCCACGTGGTCGTCCTGCACGCCGACGGCGAGATCCGGATCGCTGGCCAGCACCCAGTCGTTCACCGCCTGTTCGCTGGCGGCCAGCATCAGCTTCACGAACGCCGCTCTGGGACCGAGCACCGTGTCCGCCGCATGCGCCTGCACTCCCGCGAAGCTGCTGGCGCGGACGGCGGCCAGGTCAAGCAGAGCGTTGCCCAGCAGCGTATCGCCCGCCGGTCCGCCCAGCGAGAGATTGTCAAGCACCTCCCGCGTAAGGAAGTTGTGCCGGAACCAGCCGAACGTCCCGCGCTCGTGGGCGAGGATGTGCATGGCCACTCGCCAGCCGCCGCCGATCTCCCCGACCAGGCGCTCCGGGCCGACCGGCACCTCGTCGAAAGTCACCTCGGCGAGTTCGTCGGTGCCGTTGGCCTGCTCGATCGCCCGTACCTCGACACCGGGATCCTGCAGGTCGACGACGAACGCGGAGAGCCCCCGGTGGCGCGACTCGGTGGTCCCGGTCCGGGCGAGCACCAGACACCACCGGGCGTAGCGGGCCCAGCTCGTCCAGATCTTGCGCCCGGTGATGACGTACCCGCCGTCGCGTTCGACCGCCCGGGTGCGGGCGCTGGCCAGGTCCGAACCCGCCTCGGGTTCGGAGAAGCCCTGTGACCAGACCTGCTCGCCGCGCAGGAACCGGGGCAGCGCCTCGGCCATGAAGTCCGGGTCGCCCAGCGCCACGAGCGTGGGGGCGAGCACCTCGAGATGCTCGTAGAGCGCCATCGCCGGCAGCCCGTGGCGGGCCAGGGCGTCCCACATCACGGCGCGGTGCACGATGTCACCGCCCAACCCGCCCAGCTGTTCGGGCCACCCGTAGCGGGCCCAACCCTCGTCGTACAGGACACCCATGAGCGTGGAGGTGGCGGCCACCCGCTGGTCGTACGCGGCGATCGGACGCGAGGCAGCCTCCAACGCCGCCGGCCGGGTGGCCAGCCAGTCGTCGAGGGCAGCGGCGTACGAGCACGCATCGTCACGAAGCGGACCGCTTCCACTGCTGGCAGTTATATGCAACATTGACGTCAATATAGGAACCCGCGAACCTCGAAGCAACGGGGACGTTCGCGGGCCGTCTCTCAAGGAGTGACGTGGTCGAGCACGAGGAGCCGGACGGCAACCCGGTACTCATCGAGGATCGCGGCCCGGTCCGGGTTGTCACCCTGAACCGTCCCGCCACCCTCAACGCCTCCGACGAGGGGCTGCACACCGCCCTCGCCGAGGTATGGCCGGCCATCGACGCGGCCAGCGAGGTGCGGGCCGTCGTCCTCACCGGCGCCGGCAAGGCGTTCTCCGCCGGCGGTGACCTCGCCCTGCTCGACCGGATGGTCGCCGACCCGCAGCTGCGCGCCAAGGTGATGGCCGAGGCCGGGGCGATCGTGCGCGGGATGACCTCGGTGCGGGTGCCGATCATCGCTGCGGTCAACGGTCCCGCCGTGGGCCTGGGCTGCAGCCTGGCCGCGATGAGCGACCTGGTCGTGATCGAGGAGCAGGCCTTCCTCGCCGACCCGCACGTCCTGCTCGGGCTCACCGCGGCCGACGGCGGCGCGCTGGTCTGGCCGCTGCTGATCAGCCTGCAGCGGGCCAAGGAGTACATCCTGCTCGGCGACCGGATCCCCGCGGCCGAGGCGCTGAACCTGGGCCTGGTCAACCGGGTGGTGCCTCGCGGCGAGTCGGTGAACACCGCGGTCGAGCTCGCCACCCGCCTCGCCGCCCTGCCGCCGCAGGCGGTCGTCGAGTCGAAAAAACTCATTAACAGCGGCTTGCGCCAGGCAGTGGCATCCTTGTTGTC
Source organism: Frankia sp. R82 (assembly GCF_023716925.1). Classification (GTDB taxonomy): domain Bacteria; phylum Actinomycetota; class Actinomycetes; order Frankiales; family Frankiaceae; genus Frankia. Next base: position 61,236 of record NZ_JAMQQG010000008.1, on the reverse strand, counting down.
CGGCGGGCTCGACAGTGAGTCGCGGTCCTTCGACGAGCCGGCGTTCCAGCAGAACCTGGCCCGGATGCTGAGCAGGACGGGAGCAGCCTGATCGTGGCGGACGGGAACGACAACGGCGCTGGAACGGGTGCCGGCAGCGGTGGCAGCGCGAGCCTGGGGGGCGCCCGCACCGCGCGCTACCCACAGCTGTCGGGGGTGCGGGCCGAGCTCGGTGAGCGGTACCGGGCCGAGGGCCAGTGGGACGAGCGCCGCCTCGCCGATGGCATCGAGGCTGCGGCGGCCGGCAGCCCGGACGCGCTCGCCGTCATCGACAACGAGGTGCGCCTGACCTACGCGCAGCTCGCCGCCGCGGTCGCCGGCGGGGTGTCCACGCTGGCCGCCCGCGGCGTCCAACCCGGCGACGCCGCGATTCTCGTCACCGGCAACACCCACCACGGCGTGATCGCCTACCAGGCCCTGCTGCGGGCCGGGACGACCGTGGTCGGGCTGGACCGGCGCAGCGGTGCGGCGGAGGTGCGCTTCGCCCTGGAGGCACTGCCGACCGATCCGTGGATCATCGTGCCCGACCGGGAGGCCGAGCGGCTCGGTGAGGCGTTGGCCCTGGCCGGGGACCGGGTGCTGGCCCTGGAGCTGTTCGGCGCCGAGGTCGACCCGTCGGTGCCGGCAGCCACCTGGACCGAGCCGAACCGCGACCGTGCCGCGATCATCATGTTCAGCTCGGGCACCACCGGCCGGCCCAAGGGCGTCGTCCACTCGTTGAACACCCTCACCGCGGGCCTGTTCAACCTCGAGCGCTCCGTCGCCCACGACCACGTGGCGACGTTCCTGGTCAGCCCGCTGACCAGCATCACCGGCCTGATGCAGCTGCAGCTCGCGGCCGATCGGCACGGCACGCTGCTGCTCGAGGACCACTTCGACGCGGCGGCCACGCTGGCGCGGATCAACGCCGAGGAGCCGACGCTGCTCGGCGGCGCCCCGGTCATCCCGCAGCGGCTGCTGACCGCCGCGGCCGAGGCCGGGCCGGACGTGCCGGTGCGGCTGCGCCGGCTCACCCTCGGCGGTTCGATGCTGCCCCGGCCGCTGCTCGAGCTCGCCACCGACCGCTACGGCATCGAGATCGTGCGGATGTACGGCTCGTCCGAGGCACCGGTGTTCTCCGGCAGTCTGCCCGACGACCCACGCGCGCGGCGGCTGGCCGATGACGGCGTGCCCATCCGGGGCGGCGAGGTGCGCATCGGCTCGTCGGAGCATCCGCAGGAGGGCCTGCTGCGCGGCCCGAACCTGTTCCTGGGCTATCTCGACCCGGCCGACGACAAGGGCGCCTTCGAGGACGACTGGTACCGCACCGGCGACCAGATCGACGTCACCGACGGTCGGCTGACCGTCGTCGGGCGGCTCAAGGAGATCGTCAACCGCAACGGACTGAAGATCTCGCTGAGTGAACTCGACGAGGCGCTGCTCGGCCTGCCGGGTTCGATCGAACACGCCACGTTCGGCCTGCCGGACCCGGCCACCGGCGAACGCCTCGTGGTCGCCGTCGCGGTGGCCGACGGTGCGAACGTCACCCTGCAGGACGCGATCTCGTATCTGCTGGAGCTGGGCATCGCCAAGCGCAAGCTGCCCGAGCAGCTGGTCCGCTGGAAGGGCCCGCTCCCCCGCACCGCGTCGGGCAAGATCGTCCGTTCCCGACTGGTGATGGACGCCCCGGCGATGGACAGCGACCTGGCCGACCGCCTGCGCGACGCCTGACCTGCGCGGGACGCGACCCAGCCGGGGCCCGGTCACGGGGTCACGGGGCGGCACCATGACCGGTCGACAGCGGGGGCCGCAGCGCGGTCCCCGCCGCGGTCACGGGCGCCCCCACCTGGGCCTGGGCTGCGGGTGGGTCTGCTGGTCGGCCGCGGCGCCGGCAGGCCTTCGCCGCATACATCGCCTCGTCGGCGCGCCGCAGCAGCTCCTCCGGACCCTCCAGTGGACTGTTCGCGACCACCACCGCGAGCCCGACGCTCACCGACACCTGACGGTCGTGTCCACGGACCCGGATCGGACTGTGCAGGGCCTCGCGGACCCGCTGGGCCGTGAGCTCCCCGATCGCCTGTGGGTCGTTCCCGAGATCGCGCAACAGCACGGCGAACTCGTCCCCACCGATGCGGGCGGCGAGATCCGCCCGACGCACCGCACCGCGCATCCGGCCGGCCACCGCGCGCAGCAGCTCGTCACCGGCCGCATGGCCGAGAGTGTCGTTGACCGCCTTGAACTCGTCCAGGTCGCAGAACAACAACGCCACCGGTGTGCCGTGTGCCTGGTGGTCCTGAACCGCCTCGGCGACCTCCGCGTCGAACAGCATCCGGTTCCCCAGTCCCGTCAACGGATCGTGCAGCGCCTGGTGGCGCAGCTCCTGCTGGGCGACCCGCACGCTGACCAGGAGCCGGGTGTTCTGGGCGACGGTCACCATCTGCCGGACCAGAACGAGCGCCACCAGCGCGATGAACAGCGTCAGGGTGACTCCACGCAGGGCGCCGCCGCGCGCCGCGGTCGCCACCACCAGCCCGGCGACGGCACTCAGCGGCAGGTACGGCAGGTAGACGTGCGCCCACACCGAGATCTGGTCGCCCCATGACAGGCCGGGCACGCCCGGCGCGGATGTCACCCCTGAGCCGGGCCGCCTGCGGCGGGCGGGCGGGACCAGCAGGGCGAGCGCGAGCAGCGGCGGCCCGAGGGCCAGCCCCACCCAGGCGCTCGCGGTCTGGTTGATCTCCACCCGATGGATCAGCGCCCACTGGACGGTCGCGCCCGTGGCAAGGGTGGTGCACAGCGCACCGGCCGCATACAGCACGACCGCCCGGGAGTTACGGGGATGGCCGAAGGTGAGCAGCAGCAGCAGAGCGAACAGCACGGCGGCGCTGCCGAGGATGTCCGCGAGCGCCAGCCAGTACTGGACGGCGGACAGCCCGGCACCGCGCAGGTCACCGAGCAGTATCACCCACAGCAGCACAAGGACGGACCCGGCGATGAGCAGGCCGTCGATGAGCATCAGCAGGTAGCGACCCCCGTCGGGTTTCGCCCGAGGCGGGTCGGCCGCATCGCGCCGGGACTCGCCCGGCACCGCCAGCACCGCGAGGAATGCCAGCCCGACCGGCACCAGGTGCACCGCGTTCAGGTCGCTGTAGTGCACCTGCCGGTCACGGTCCACGCCGAAGATCACGACCCACTGGATCGCCCCGGCCACGAGGAAGACCAGCACACCGGTCAACAACGCCCGCCAGAGCAGCTCCTCCCGGCGCGTGCGCAGCACCGAGAACAGACCCAGCAGCAGCGACCATCCGCTCAGGACCAACGGCCCGAAGACCTCGAAGGGACTCCGGTTCCCGCCACCGAGCGCGGCCTGCGGAATGAGGACGGCTGCGACCAGCACCGCGGTGGTGCACGCGACCAGACCGAAGGCCCGAGCACCCAGTGGCGCCGCGGACGGCCGAACCGGGACGGCCCTCGACGTGGACGTCGCGCCGGGCGATGCCTCCGGGTCGGTCGCACGCGGAACACCAGAACGACGCATGGGCGGCGTCCTCCCTTCCCGCCCAGCATCGCCTGGCACAACGGCCGGCGCACATCAAAACCCTGCTATACGTGATCGCACGATGACGTTGTGACGTCGAACATCCCGCTCGCCGCCGACGATCAGGCTGGCCGCCCGCTCACATCGCCGTCCGATGGTCCCCGGTGCCGGGGCGCACGGGCATCGGCCGGACCATCGCGTCCACCGTGAACGACGCGACCAGCTCGCCGGCCTCGGTGTACACCCGGCACTCGCTGTGGGTCATGCCTCCGCTCGCGACGGTCGAGTGATGGTGGTAGCGCAGCCACTGGTCGGCGCGGATGTCGGCGTGCAGCGACAGGGCGATCGCGTTGATGCCGGTGGACAGGCTGCGGTGGGCCTGCCACTGTCCGACACCCGCGTGCGGGCGCATCGCCGCCGAGATCGAGATGTGCCCGGTGAACTGGGCGAGCAGTGCCGCATGCAGCGGCTGGTCGGCCGGCACCGCGCGAAAGCGCACCCAGGTGTCGATGGTCGGCGGCCCGACCGGCGCCGCCGGATCGTCGTCGTACTCCCCCGCCGGGATGCGCAGATCCCGGCCGGTGACCGCCATGTCGTACGGCTCGGACTCGTAGGGCCCCGGGGCCGGCGGCGCCGGCGCCGCGTGGCGGAACACGTCCTCTCCGGTGACGTCGAGCAGCAGCGTCCCGGACGCGCGCCGCCGGCCACCCTGGCTGACGTGCGCGATGACGGAGGTGAAGCTGCGGCCGTTGTTGAGCTCCTCGAGCTCGAACGCCAACGGCTCGCGGGCGTCGGCGGGCCGGTAGAACACCATGTGCGCCGACACGACGCGGCGGCCCGGCACGTGCCGGCTGGCGGCGACGATCGCCTGGCCGAGCATCTGGCTGGCCTCGACCACGGGCCGCCCCGGGCTCGCCAGGAAGCCGCTGACGTAGCGGCGCTCGCCGTCCGGGCGCACGTCCAGAATGTCGACCAGATCCGCGACGTCACCCCAGATCGGGAACTGCTTCACGGTGACGTCGCGCGGGTCGTCCCCGTCGACGCCGTCGACGATCTCGACGAGCGCCCGGTCGTGGTCGAACGTGACCAGCCCCGCGAGCCACTCCAGGCCGGCGGCCGGCTCGGTGGACAGCCACGCCACGTCCTGCCCGTCGACGACCGCACCCGGCACCGGCGGCGCACCCCAGCCGCGCAGCGCCGGCGGCACCTTGCCGTCGATCGACCAGGTCTGCGCGCCGCCCCGGACCGGGCAGGTAACCGGCGTCGACGTCGGGGTGAACAGGTCGAGCCGCACATCCTCACGCGGAAAGTACAGCGCGGACGTTCCGTCCGGCTTCCGCCCCCACACCGTCGCGGTCGACTCGGCGATCAGCTGGTCCCCCCACCAGGCCCGGGCCCGCAACGGGATGGGGACGGCGAGGAGGGCCGATGCCTCGACCTCGGCCGGTTCGGCGGCTGTGTGCTCTGGAGCTGTCATGATGTCACTCTCCGTCGACATGGACAGATGGACCTGCGTGGACAGATGGACCTGCGTGGACGGCCGGACCTGCGTGGACGGCCGGGCCGGCAGGAAGGGACGGACTGGACTCGGACGAAGGATCGGAGACGCCCCGGCCGGCCGGCAGCTGCGGGCGGGCCGGGAACGTGCGGGCCGTCGCGAGGATGGCCAGGACGTCGGTGGCCGCGTCCCGCACCTCGATCGTGGCGACCACACCCCGCGCCACGGCCGGCCTGCTCCCGCCGGTTCCTTCGGTTTCTCCCCCGGCCGCCTGTCCCCCCGCCGCCTGTCCCCCGGCCGTACTGGCCGTCGCGACTGCGGGGCCGCGGCGGACCGGGCGCAGGTACCGGATCCCCAACGACGCCAGCGTCGTGCCCGGCGGGGACACCTGGGGCGGCAACGAGAGCAGCGCCTCCTCCATGACCACCGGCACCAGCCCGCCGTTGAGCGTGCCAGCGGCGTTGGACATGTCCGGCCCCACCCGCATCGACACCACACCGGGCGCGACCGGCTCACAGCGCAGCCGGGTGGCGATCGGCTCGCGCAGCCGGCCCCGGATGTGACGCATCGAGTCCAGGGCCCACCCGCCGGGCGGCATCCGCAGTGCCGGGTCGGGCGCCGGGACGAAGATGCTGCTGCCGATGCCGAGCAGGCGGCCGTCCTCGCCGACGAAGTCGATCGCGGACACCAGGACCGTCCGGCCCGACTTGACGGTCCGGCCGATTCCCCGCACCGGCTGGCCGCCCGCCGGGATCTCCTGGAACAGGTGCACGTCGAGCGCGAGGGTGACGGGAACCTGTGGGGCGATCTCGCGTACCCCCAGCAGGCCGAGCACCACGTCCGCGAGGGCGGCCAGCGCCGAAGCCCGCAGCCACGGCGTGCCCGGCACGGCGAGCTCGGGGACGGCGGGTAGCAGGCCGTGCAGCTCGTCGCCGACCTCCTCGACCGTCAGGGCGAGCTCGCCGATGACGTTCGAGGTCTCCGGGCCGGCGCCGGCCGTGCCCCGACTCACCATCGCACTCACCGCTGTGTCGTCACTGTCAGCCGTCCCGTCATCGCCATGTCGCCGCCGCTCGGCCGTCGCCAGCCCGGTCCCCGCCGCCCGGTCGCCGCCGTGTCGTCCTCGTCGGGTTGTCGCCGGGTGCGCGCGGCGCTGGCGTACGCCAGGCTGATCCGACGGGCCCGAACCCGTTCGACTCTAAGGTCAGCGATGAGGTCGATGTCGAGTTTGCCGTCTGCGGCGAGACCCGGCCGGGTGGCGGCCCGTGGTTACCCGGCACCGGAGCGGGGAATTCTCACGACCACCGGGCGACAGGGTCGTCGTACCGGGCCAGCCCGCCGGATCGGCCGCCGGATCGATGCCGTCCGGCACACCCGACCATCACGCCGGATCGGCCAGTTCATCGCGCGGGATCGGCCGACCTCCTCGTCGACGTTGACATCGCTCGTCGCGGTGCGATGTCATAGGCCCGACGGCCGGGGATCATGATTCGACCGGCGCGACACCGTCCAGAACCTGCCGCAGCAGCGGTTGCCACCCGTGCCTTTTCGGCGTCGGAGACCCCCTGTCAGCGATGGTCCGCGGACAGGCCGCACCGCCCAAATTGCGACGAACCGGATATCGCCGGAACGGTTGTCACCGGCATCCGGCATCAACGACACCTGGTGTCGCTGGCGCCTGGTGTCACTGGCACCCGGTGTCACTGGCACCTAATGTCAGGTGTCATCCGGACGTCGCCGCATCCGATCTGACTGACGAGCCGGCCGACGCGCGGCCGGGCCGCGCCGGTCGCTGTGACGACCGACGGTCGCAGCGGGCGTCGAACGAACTGGAGGGTCTCCCATGGGCAAGCTTGATGGCAGGGTCGCATTCATCACCGGAGCCGCTCGCGGCCAGGGCCGCAGCCACGCGGTGCGCCTCGCCCAGGAGGGCGCGGACATCGTCGCGGTCGACATCTGCGAGCAGATCGAGACCGTCACCTACCCGCTGGCCACGCCGGAGGACCTCGCCCAGACCGTCAAGGAGGTCGAGGCGCTCGGGCGCAGCATCGTCGCGGTCAAGGCCGACGTCCGCGAGCGCTCGCAGCTGCACGCGGCCCTGGCCGAGGGGATCGCCCGCTTCGGCCGGCTCGACATCGTCCTCGCGAACGCCGGCATCTGCCCGTGGAAGGACATCACCCTGGTCAGCGGGTTCGTCGACGGCACCGACGTCGACCTGATCGGTGCGATGAACACCGTCGCGGTCAGCCTGCCGCACCTGAAGGCCGGCGCGTCGATCGTCATCACCGGCTCCACCGCCGGGATGATGAAGGGGACCACGGAGAACCTGGGCAACAGCGGTGGCGTCGGGTACGCGTGGGCCAAGCGGGTCATCTTCCAGTACACCCAGACCCTCGCGCTGCAGCTTGCGGGCAGCAGCATCCGGCTCAACGCCGTGCACCCCACCAACACCAACACCCACCTGCTGCAGAACGACGACATCTACAAGGCCTTCCGGCCCGACCTGGAGAACCCGACCCGCGAGGACGCGGAGCTGGCGTTCCCGGCCATGCAGGCGATGCCGATCCCCTACATCGAGCCGAGCGACGTCAGCGACCTGGTGCTCTTCCTCGTCTCCGACGAGTCGAAGTACATCACCGGCCAGAACTTCCGCATCGATGCCGGCGCCATGCTCAAGGGCGAGTCGGCGATCTGATCGGACCAGCCGTGACCACACCGTCGTCCGCCGACAGCATGCCCCCCGCCAGCAGCACGCCCGCCGTGGCTCTCGGCGGCCGGGTCGTGCTGGTCACCGGTGCCGCCCGCGGGCAGGGCCGGGCGATCAGCGAACGGGTGGTGGCGGCCGGGGGTCGTGTGATCGCCGGTGACGTCCTGCCCGACGTGCACGAGCTTGCCGACGCCCGACCGGATGCGGTCCACGCCGTGTCCCTCGACGTCACCGACGCGGCGGCATGGGCGCGAGCGGTGCAGGCGGGGCTGGACCGCTTCGGACGTCTCGACGGCCTGGTGAACAACGCCGGTGTGCTGCGCCGCGAGTCCCTGGAGCGGGAGAACCCGGCCGACTTCGAGCGGGTGTGGCGGATCAACTGCCTCGGACCGTTCCTCGGCCTGCAGGCGGTCGTCCCACACCTGCGGGCCGCGGGCGCCGGTGCGATCGTGAACACCGTGTCGGCCGCGGCGGCCACCGCCTGGACGCTGCACAGCGCCTATTCGTCGTCGAAGTGGGCGCTGCGCGGCCTCACCAAGGTCGCGGCGCTCGAGCTCGCCCCGTACGGTATCCGGGTCAACGCCGTGCTCCCCGGGCCGGTGCTGACCCCGATGGTCATCGGCGACGGTGACCCCGTGGCGGAGAAGCGGCTGGCCGCCACACCGCTGGGCCGCGCCGGGCTGCCCGCCGACATCGCCGAGCTCGTCGTCTTCCTGCTCTCCGACAACGCCGCCTTCATCGCCGGCGCCGAGATCGCCATCGACGGTGGCCAGACCGCGGGAGTCGTCCTCACCTTGCCCGACCAGCAGTAGGCCTCTGACCGGCCGGAGCGCCTGACCACCGGGAGCGCTCCGGCCGGCTGCTGGGTTTGTTATCCCGCGGGCCGGGTCAGCTCGCTGGCGTTGTCGTGCATGATGCGCTGCTGGTCGTGCGCCGAGAAGGAGCCGAGCCCGCCGAGGAAGTCCTTCGGTTCGGCAAGCCCCTCGGCGTGCGGCCAGTCGGAGCCGAACAGGATCCGCTCGACCGGCAGGTGCACGGCGAGCTCCGCGACGTCGTCCTCGACGAACGGCGCGACCCAGCAGTGCTCGATGAACTGGTCGACCGGCGAACTGGCGAACATCCCGGGATTCTGTCCGCGCAGCACCTGCAGACCGTGCAGCAACGAGCCGACCCAGGTGCCACCGTTCTCGATGAACGCGATCCGCAGGCCGGCGAACCGTTCGAACAGGCCGTGGGCGACCAGGGCGGCGGCGAAGTCGTGCACGAGCCGGTGCTTCATCAGCATCTTGAGGAACGGCTCCTCCCGCGTGATCGCGTTCGTGTCGCCGCCGCGGTTCGCCCCGCGGTATCCCCAGCTCTGTGCGATCGCGGCCTCGACCTCCCGGTAACCGTCGTCGAACCCGGCATGCGGGGCGACGACGACCCCGGCCTCCTGGACCCGAGCCCAGAACGGGTCGAACCGCGGATCGGCGGGCGACCGGTACCCCTCAGGGGTGAACACGGGACCGTTGCGGATGCTCACCACCCGCGCACCACGCCCGATGCACCACTCCAGCTCCGCGATCGCCCGGTCCAGGTCGGACAGGGTCAGGAACGGAACACCGAAGATCCGGTTCTGGTAGGCGAAGCCCCAGTCCTCCTCGAGCCACCGGTTGAACGCCCGCAGCACCTCGATGGACGCCTCGAGGTCGGGCTGCATCGGGCCCTCCACGCACACCGCGTGGGACGGGAACATCCAGACGGCTTCCAGGCCCTGTTCGTCCATGCGGCGTAGCCGCGCATCCCGCTGGAACCAGTCCGGGTGGTCCGCCGGAGCCTCGCAGGCAAGCTCCGCGCCGACCGACCCCTTGTCACCGCGCCCACCGAAGTAGTCGTAGAGCGCACCGGGGCGGGGGCGGGGGTGCGCGTCGCCCGGTCCGGGCAGGATCGGATGCGCCTGGTCGCCGATGAAGTAGCGAATCTCGCCGGCCCGCTCGACGACCCGCAGGCCGCGATCGAGAAAGGCCGGGTCACGATGCCGAGTGAAGGCGTCGCTGGACTCCCAGTAGTGGTTGTCCGCGTCAAAAACAGTGGCTAATGCGGGAATTTCGGTCATGTCGAACACCTCTGTCCTCTGGTCGAGTCGTGGGGTGGTGTCAGCCTGGTCGGATTATTCGGCGCCGTGGCGCAGCAGCTGGCCGGGGGTTTCCTGTGTGCATTCCCCGTCGACGAAGGTGGTCGTGCCGTTCACGATGATCCGGTCATATCCGGTGGCCTTCTGGATAAGGCGCCATTCGCCCGCCGGATAGTCCCAGACCCGCTCGGCGGGAAGGCTGTCGACCGTGTCCGGGTCGTACACGATGACGTCGGCCGGTGCGTTCTCGGCCAGGAAGCCACGCCCCCGCAGGCCCGCGGCCTGCGCCGGGTAGGCCGACAGGCGCCAGTGCGCCTGCTCCAGCGACATGATCTCGTGCTCGCGCACCCACAGCCCGAGAAGTTCGCTCGGGTAGCGGGCGGTGGTGACGAACTTGGTGTGTGCGCCACCGTCGCTGACCCCGGGCAGGGACACCGGCCCGGTGGCGATCTCCTTCATGGCCTGCGGCGGCGTCTCCAGCAGCGGCGTGGCGAAGCCGACCCGCAACTCGCCCGCAACGGCCAGATCGAGCATCGCGTCGATCGGGTGCTTGTGTTCCCGGGCGGCGATCTCGCCGATGGTGTAGCCCTCGTAGGTCTCCTTGAGCTCGCGGGCGTTCGCCACGTCGCTGGAGATCCAGTGACACTTGATGTCGGTGAGCACGTAGCCGGCGCCGAACAGGCCGCCACGCTCGGCGTGCACCTGCTTCATCGTCGCCCGACGCTGTGGGTCGGCGAGCTTCACCCGCTTCTCGGGGACCGTGCCCAGCAGCGCCTCCTTCCAACAGGGGATCGCGTCGGCGAGGTTGTACTCCTCGAGGGTGAACTCGGAGGCGAAGTTCGTCGTCAACGCCTGGGCGAAGACCCGAACGCCCTCGCTTTCGTTGAGCTCGGCGAGGCGGACGAGGGCGTCGCGGTGCGACATCTGCTGGCCGCCGTGCTGGTTGAGCGCACCGTCGGCGAGCAGGGCGTTCCAGATGATCGGCCGACCGCTTTCGCGGGCCATGAACGCCGCGGTCTCCAACGGCGCGGTCACCTGCGCCACCCCGCGACCGAGCGCCCCCAGCGCCCGGCTGAACGCCCGCAGGTCACGCTCGCTCATCAGGTCGGTCACCATGGGAGTGCCGTCGTAGTCGAGCTGCACGTTGCCGACGTCCCCGAGGATCTGCGCCGACAGGCCGCAGCCGCCGACCTCCATCCCCTCGATCAGGAGCTTGCACATGAGCTGCAGCTCCTCGTCGCTCACCGGCCGCCCCTTGGCCACGTCCAGGCCGACGACATAGCCGTAGAGCGGGGCCAGCGGCACGAAGGACATCACGTTCACGCCCTTGGGCGTGCGCTCGACGCTGTCGAGGAACTCGGGGAAGGTCTCCCAGTCCCACGGCATGCCCTGGCGCATCGTCTCCATCGGGACGGCCTCGTTGCGCGACAGGCTCAGCATCGCCCGCTCGCGGTCGACCGGCTTACACGGGGCGAAGCCGAACCCACAGTTGCCGATGACGACGCTGGTGACGCCGTGCCAGCCCGACATGGTGCACCACGGGTCCCAGAACAGCTGGCTGTCGTAGTGCGTGTGCAGGTCCACCACACCGGGCGCGACGACCCGGCCCGTCGCGTCGACGACCTCGGCGCCGTCGGAGGCCCGCACCTTCCCGATGTGGACGATCTTCCCGTCGGCGATTGCGACATCCGCCCGATACCGTGGCGTCTGTAACCCGTCAATGACGGTTCCGCCCTTGATGACCAGATCATAAATTGCCATCAGATGACCCTCCCACTGGCCGCTGCGACCCCGGTCTCACCATGTATATCGACTTGATGGTGACTCCCGAAAATCACTCCGTCAAGGGAGTTCGAAGGATCACGTAAATGCACACTTCCGAACACACTCGGGATCGGTTCAATGGCGAGGAAGAATACCCGGCGAGGTCGACAAAAAAAGCGGATAAACCCGCCGGAAAAACATTCGAGAACCGCAGGAATTTCGGCTCTGCAGCGCCCTGCGTGCGGTGCCGGTTCCTGGCTGGCCACGCCGGTCAGTGCACGACGTGGTCCTCCGGCTTCACCCGGGCGGTCATCGACCAGTAGTCGACGAGTCGCCATGGACACAGGACGTACACGTGACCGTCGGCGGCCTTGTACCAGGAGTGCTCGATCGAGGGGTGGCCCCACATCAGCGTGCCGATCTCGGCCTGAAGCTCCGTGGCGTAACGCGCGTAGGCCTGCGGTGTCGGTTCGATCGAGCGCCGCCCGCCGGCCAGCACCGCGAGGGCGTCTCCGACGTAGCGCAGCTGGCACTCGGTGAGGAAGACGACGCTGCCGGCATGGGCCAGGCTGCTGGCCGGGCCACCGAGGATGAACAGGTTCGGGAAGTCCGGGACCGTGATGTTGAGGTAGCCCGTGGGCCGCCCCTGCCAGGCCGTCGTCAGTGACACCCCGCCACGACCGATGATCTCCATCGGCCAGAGGACCTCACTGGCCCGGAACCCGGTCGCCATGACGATCACATCGACCTCGTGTCGCCCCGACTCGGTGACGACGGCATCCGGCTCGATGCGAAGGATCCGGTCGTTGACGAGATCGACGTGGTCCTGCCGCAGGCACCGCAGCCAGCTGCCGTTGTCCTGCAGCATGCGTTTGGCCATCGGCGGATAGGTGGGCGTGACCTTCTCGACGAGCTCGGGGTCGTCGCCGATCTGCTGGTCGATCCAGCGGACGAAGGCCTCGCGACGGGTGGCACTGAACGCGTTGGCGGTGCGCGGGAAGTCGGGCCACTCGGGATCCACCCGGACCATCTCGAGCAGCCGGTCGCTGGACTGCCACATGAGCATGAACCGATACCACCGGCCGTAGCCGGGCAGGTGGCGCATCGCCCACCGCTCCCCGGGCCGGACCGCGTCATGGTAGCGCAGGTTCGGCGACATCCACTGCGGAGTCCGCTGGAAGACGGTCAGCCGCTCGACGTCATCGACGATCGCCGGCCCGATCTGGAACCCGCTGGCCCCGGCGCCGATCAGGGCCACCCGCCGCCCACGCAGGTCGACCTGCTCCTCCCAGCGCGCCGCGTGAAACGCCGGGCCGGCGAAGTCGGCCAGCCCGGGGATGTCGGGGATCAGCGGCCGGCTCAGCAGACCGACTCCGCTGATCAGCGCGCTCGCGGACGCCGTGTGCGTGGCGCCGTCCGTGGTGCGGTAGGTGACCTGCCAGCGCGCGGTGTCATCGTTCCAGACGGCCCGCTCGACCTCGCACTGCCAGCGGACGTGGTCACCGATGCCGTACTCGTCGAGCCTGTCCCGGAAGTACCGGTACAGCTCGGGCTGGCGGGCGTAGTACTCGCTGAAGCTGTCGTTCGGGCCGAACGAGTAGCTGTAGTAGTGGCTGGCGACGTCGACCCGGGCACCCGGGTAACGGTTCTCGTACCAGGTTCCACCGACGTCGGAGTTCTTCTCAATGATCGTGAACGGGATACCGGCCTCCTTCAGCCGGATCCCGGCGAGCAGGCCGGACTCGCCGCAGCCGATGACCAGCACGCAGAAGTCGGGGTCGAGCGGGACCTGCTCGGGATCGGGCAGCCTGATGGCCCGGGGGTTACGCCCCTCGAGATCCATCTCGTCGGAGTACATCGCCGCGTACTCGTCCGGCACCGGTTCGCAGGCGATCCAGTCCATGATCTCGCGTACCAGGGCCGGGTCGAGCTCCTTTGCCGGCGGGCAGCCCGCGTCCCGCCAGGACCGAATGACCTCCAGCGCGCTGTGGCGCAGCTGCGCCTTCTCGTCCTCGGTGAGCCCGCCCTGGAACTCGTTGTGCACCCACTCCCGGGGGCGGATCGGCCCTCGCACGTACGAGGGGTCGCCGGTGAGCCCGACGGCGACCGCGGTGAGCGCCGAAACCGAGAGATCCGCGAGTGCCGCCGAGATCTCGGCGTCCCCCTCGGTGACAGGTTCGGTACGCAGGTGATCGCCTGCCATGAAAACACTCCTCTGACCCACGCGCCGATCTCCCCCCGCCCATGCACTGCATAGCGTCGTACGTGGCACTATTGGGTGTCAACGGCTACCGTGATCCCATGCCGGTGACCACTCGACCTCTCGCGGAGGCGAAGCGACAGGCAGCGCTCGAGCATGTGCTCACCGCTGCTCGCCGGTATGTGATCGAGAACAGTGTCGATGCGACCATGGACCAGCTCGCCGAGGCGTCCGGGGTGAGCCGGCGCACGCTGTTTCGGCTCTTCGGCACGCGTGAGAAGCTCATCGCCAGCGCCTTCCAGGCCGCGATGGCGCACTACCTGCGTTCACTGCCGCCCTTTCGCGGCGATATCGACCAGTGGCTGCGGGCAACCTGCGAGGCGGCCCACCGGATGAACGCCTCCATCGGCCCCGGCTACTGGGAGATGGCCGCACGCACGGATCTGCCCGCGGACCTTGCCGCGCTACAGCTGTCCACCCGGCGCGACTGGAACGATCGGATCACCGAGATCACCGTGACCCTGTGGCATGAGCACGGCCACCGCGGGAGTCCACCCGGTGTGCTGCTCACCGCGGTGGGAGCCCATCTGAGCTCCCATTTCACCGCCGCCGTCATCATCGACGCCGGCCGTGACTGGCAGACCGCCAGCGCTCTGGCCCATGCCGCGATCACGGGAACCGTCCGTTTTCTCGCCGCGCCGGGCCAGGTCGCACAGCTCGACGGCCCGGCAGTGGCAGAGCAGGTGTCAGGAGGTGCCCGCGCCCATGAGTGATGTCGGCCAGGGGGATGCCACGACCGGGTCGATCCCGGCCGACCGACAGTCCGTGACGGCAGCCACGGCCCCACCACCGGCTGCCGACGGCGGCGTGGGCTGGGTGGCGTCGTGGTCGACGTCGATCGCCGGGCCGTTCGGCCCGGTCGCCGCGCCCGGCAGCTCGGTGCCGGCATACATGCCGCAGCCCGATCTGTCCTTCGCTCTTCCCGGGCACGTCACCGACGGCGCGCGGGATCAGACCATCCGCATGATCGTCAAGCCGGACGTGTGGGGCACCGTCGCCCGGGTGCGGTTGTCCAACGTGTTCGGCACGGTCGGCGTGACCTTCTCCGCCGTGTCCGTGGCGTTGCAGGAGTACCAGGCGAACCTGGTCGACGGCACGTCGGTCGCCCTGACCTTCGGCGGGCGGCCGGAGGTGACGATCCCGCCCGGCGAACGGATCTTCAGTGACCCCGTGACCCTGCCGTTCGTCGGCCGGATCACCCCACGATGGCTGGCGGGTCGCAACCTCGCGGTCAGCCTTGCGGTGCGCGGCGCGTCCGGACCGATCAGCGCCCATCACGACGGGCTCGTCACCGGCTATCTGAGTTCTCCGGGCTCGGGTGACCAGACCGGCGCACCGGACGATCACGCCTTTCCCCACACGATCAACTCGGTGCTGTTCGTCGACGCCGTCGACGTGCGCCCGGCGGACGACACCCTGGTGGTCTGCGCGTTCGGGGACTCCCTGACCGACGGCACGTTCTCCACCCCTGGCGGGTACGACCGTTGGTCAAACGCGATGTCACGCCGGCTGCACGCCGCGCTCGGCGACCGGGTGAGCGTGGTCAACCAGGGCATCGGCGGCAACGCGGTGGCCGCGGCGATGATCGGGCCGCCGGCGACGGCGCGGGTCCACCGGGACGTGCTCGGCCTGTCCGGGCTCGACGTCGTGGTCTGGCTCGAGGGGATCAACGACCTGGGCATCGGCCGCGGCACCCCGGGTCCCGTCCGCGACGGCTACCGGCAGGTGGTCGACGTGCTGCACGACGCCGGGGTGCAGGTGGTCGGCGCGACGATCCCGCCTGCGCTGACCCCCGGTGGCACGCCCCCGGCGGACAGTCCGCTGTGGTCGGTCGGCCCGGAGCTGATCGCCCACATCGGCGGCCCGCAGCTGGACCGGCACCGCCGGGAACTGAACGAGTTCATCCTCACCAGCGGCGTCTTCGATGCCACCGCGGACCTGGCCGGCGCCGTGACCGACCCGGCCACCGGGACACTGCGGGCGCCGTTCGTGCCGAGCAGCGCCGGCAGCGCGGGTGACTACCTGCATCCCAACCGGGCGGCCTACCAGGTCATGGGCCGGGTGGCCGCGGACGCGGTGCTCACCCTGCGCGCCCAGCCCGAGTTCCCATCCCGGTCCCAGTGATCCCGCTCCCGGGCTCGGCGCGACGCGCGCCCCAGGCGGCGAGGACGTCGTCGACCGGGGTGAGCTCGATGCTCGGTCCCGCCGGCGGACCGTTCGGCGTGCGGGAGAAGCGCGGTGCGGGGGCCGGCTGCTCGACCCCGTCGACCTCGACGATCGTCCCGCGGGCGGCCAGGTGGGGATGAGCGGCGGCCTCGGCGAAGGTCAGTACCGGCGTCACGCAGGCGTCCGTACCGGCGAACGCCTCGGCCCAGCCATCCCGCGACCGGGTGGCGAGCACCCCGCCGATGCGGGCCCGCAGCACCGGCCAGCCGGCCCGGTCGTACTGGCCGGGCAGGTCCTCGCCGGCAAGGCCGAGACCGGCCAGCAGTTGGGCGTAGAACTGCGGCTCCAACGCGCCGACAGCCACGTACCGGCCGTCGGAACAGGCATAGGTGCAGTAGAACGGCGCGGCTCCGTCCAAGGTGTTCGACGCACGCTCGTCCGACCACAGCCCCGCCCCGCGAAACGCCCAGATCATCTGGCCGAGCACACTCGCGCCGTCGACCATCGCCGCGTCGACGACCTGCCCCCGACCGGACACGGATCGCTCCCACAGCGCGGCCAGCACCCCGGCCACGAGAAACAGCGATCCGCCGCCGAAATCGCCCACCAGGTTGACCGGGGGCACCGGAGGACGGTCGGCGGGACCGACCGCGTGCAGCAGACCGGTCAGCGCGAGATAGTTGATGTCATGCCCGGCACGTGCCGACAGCGGGCCGGACTGCCCCCAGCCGGTCATCCGCCCGTAGACCAGCCGCGGATTACGCGCCAGGCAGATCTCCGGGCCGACCCCGAGACGCTCGACGACCCCGGGCCGGAATCCCTCGAGGAGCACGTCGGCGCGATCCGTCAGCGCAAGCGCGACGTCGCGCCCGGCGGGATCCTTCAGGTCGACACCGACGAGCCGGCGGGCGCGCAGGGTGTGGTCGGGCCGACCGACCGGCCCTGGCCGGGCGAGGCGCACCACGTCCGCACCGAGATCGGCCAGGACCATCGCAGCGTGCGGCGACGGCCCGATACCGGCCAGTTCCACCACCCGAAGCCCGGCCAGCGGCCCCGCCGTCCGGCCGGGGGTCACGGTGTTGTCCCGCCGGGCAGGTCGCTCGGAGGCGACGCCGGCACCCACCACGTCACTACTGTTTTCGATCATGATGAGTTCACGCTAGTAGGCAGCGGTCCGAGCACGCAAACGACGGTGTCCGGGCCCGCCGCACAGGGAGAGAGCGCATGAAGCCGGACCTGATCGAGACCCAGCGCCGCGGACGGAAGATCGCGCTGACCCCCGAGGAACTCGACACGCTGCTCACCGAGGAGCGTCTCTGCCGGGTCGCGACGCTGACCTCCTCGGGGGCCCCGCACCTGAGCCCCCTGTACTTCGTCTGGGACGGTACGTCCGTGTGGCTGTACTCGGTCGTGCGCAGCCAACGGTGGACGGATCTGGCCCGCGACCCGCGCACCGCGGTGGTCGTCGATGGTGGCACCGCGTTCCACGAGCTGCACGGGGTGGAGCTGCGCGGCCGGTTCGAGGCCGTCGGTCCCGCACCCCGCACCGACGCCCAGGACGCGCCGGAGCTCGCCGACCCCGAGCGGCTGTTCGCCGCCAAGTACGGCGGTCGTCCCGACGGCTCGATGTTCCATGACGGCCGGCATGCCTGGCTTCGCCTGACTCCCGAGAAGGTCGCCTCCTGGGATCACCGGAAGATCGGCCGATGACAGCACCCGCCCGGGACGCCGACGATGATCTCGTCATGACGGCCCGGCACGGCCGGACCCTGGTGATCCGGATCAACCGGGAGGCCAAACGCAACGCGCTCAACCCCGTCATCGCCGCCGGGATCGACCAGGCGATGAACGCCCTCGAGGACGATCCCGAGCTGTGGTGCGGCGTTCTCACCGGCGGGCCGAGGATGTTCTCCGCCGGCGCCGACCTGAAGACCGGCGCCGGCGAACCGACCGAACGCGGTGGTCTGGTGGGCCTCATCCACCGACAGCGGACCAAGCCGCTGATCGCCGCGGTGGAGGGATTCGCGCTCGGCGGCGGGGTCGAGCTCGTGCTGTGCTGCGACCTGGTCGTCGCCGCCCGCGATGCCCGGTTCGGCCTGCCCGAGGTCAAGCGGGGTCTCATGCCCGACTTCGGGGGCGCCTTCCGGATCACCCGGGTGCTGCCGCGCAACGTCGCGTTCGAGCTGCTGGCCACCGGGGACGACCTGTCCGCCGAGCGGGCCGAGCGCCTCGGTCTCGTCAACATCCTCACCGAGCCCGGCCGGGCCCTCGAGGGTGCACTCGCGCTGGCCGAGCGGGTGAACGCCAACGCGCCGCTCGCCGTGCGCGCCGCCCTGGGCATCGCCCGCCGCGAGATCGCCCCCGACGAGACGGAGATCTGGGCCGTCAGCGACGCCACCCATGACGGGCTGACGAAGACCGCCGACTTCCGCGAGGGCATCGACGCGTTCTTCGAACGCCGCCCACCCACCTGGCAGGCCCACTGATCCACACCCGCACCGGACCGCCCGCCCGCCGCCTGGCCGCGGACGCCACGCGACCCACGGTCGTCACGCGTGACGACCGTCAGAGGACGGGGTCGTCGACAGTCGTGTCGACGACGACCAGGAGATCGTCGCCGCCGCCGGTCGGGTCGGGGGCGCAGTCACGGCACAGCCGCCGCCCGACCACCGCACCGGGCACGTCGTTGTACCCGCAGATGATCGCGTCCCCGCAGTCCCGGCACGGGCCGATCGCCGCGCACACCCGGCAACGCTCCCGCCGCCCCGGGACTCCCGCGGGCAGCGCGGTCACCTCGGGGATCAGCAGGTCCCCGCAGTCCTGGCAGACCGGCGGGATCTCCTCGTCCCGCTCCGACCAGCCGTCGCCCGGCCACACCGGCCCCGCCAGACAGATCACACACCCGCCCCCGCCCGCCGGCGTGGGCGGGAGCGGCACCCCGCAGCGCGCACACCGCGCCGCACCGGCCAGCCCCGTACCGCTCTGGTCCTGGTTCTGGTCCATGTGCGGCCCTTCTCCGTCGTCGCGCCACCGGCCGTGCCAGCCCCCGCGGCCCGGACCCCGCTCCCCACGGTGATCGGGTGAAGTGTGCACCGGCTGCGGGTCATCCGGCTTGACGTCGGCCCCCGGCGGTGTGGCGTCGGCGGTGTGGCCGGACGAGTCCTCCTGCGTGCGGGCACCGGCCGGGCTGATGCCGGCGCCCGCACGCAGGTCAGCAGGTCAGCAGGTCAGCAGGTCAGCAGGTCAGCAGGTCAGCAGGTCAGCAGGTCAGCAGGTCAGCAGGTCAGGGTTCCACGGCGCAGGGCGTGGCTGCTGTCGTTGCTGTCGTCGGACCAGACGACCTGACGGGACCCACCGGAGCAGCTCGCCGACGGGGCGATCGCGAAGCCCTCGTTGTTGTAGTTGCTCATTCCCCCGGGACGCGCGTACACGGCGGTGCCGGCGAAGGCTCCCGACGCGTTGAGGTCGAGCACCGCCGTGCGACCCTGGCAGGTGTCGTCGCATTCCGCCCACAGGTGACCGGTACTCGGATCGAATTCCAGGTCCATGACGGCGGAGAACCCGCTGGCGAACGTGGCGACCCGGGTGTAGGTGGTGCCGGTCTGGTTGAGAGCGTAGGCGTAGACGGCGCCGTTCGCCTCCAGCCCGACGAAGTACAGACCGCTGCCGTGCCCGGCGTAGGACGCCGGGTCGTAGGTGCCGCCGGTGTGGTCGTCGTGAAATCCATGCGCGGTCAGATATGAGTCGGGAATCCACGAGATGCCCTCAAGCCCGCTGTTCGCGGCCACCGCGGGCAGGTCCGAGGTGAGGTTCCATTCGGCGGTGGCGGTCAGCGACGAGGCGGTGGAGGCGCCATCGAAGCGGAGAACCTCCGGTCGGCTCACGCTGCTGGCATCGTTGTTGCGTTCGGTGGAGACGAACAGGCCGTCCGGCGTGGTGACCACCCCTTCGGCGTCCGGGTCACCGGTGCCGCCGGGATAGTGCAGTGCCTTGCCGGCCGTCCACCCAC
Organism: Frankia sp. R82; assembly: GCF_023716925.1. Classification (GTDB taxonomy): domain Bacteria; phylum Actinomycetota; class Actinomycetes; order Frankiales; family Frankiaceae; genus Frankia. The sequence goes on along the minus strand of NZ_JAMQQG010000008.1, from coordinate 41,163 downwards.
CGGTGGTGTCCGGCGTCCAGTTCGCGCCGCTGGGCACCAGGCGGTAGAGCGTGCCCGGACCGTTCTTCACCGCCCACAGCACGCTGGCGCCGTCGAAGGACAGCCCGCTGAGGTTCGCACCGAACACGTTCGCGGCGTCGGCGACGGCGACCGAGCTGCCGCCGGGCCAGGTGGCCGGCGGGCAGGAGTTCACCGCCCCGCGGGTGGACGCCGCGGTCGTGGTGAACGACCCGGTGCCGTCCGGGCAGCGCCCGTAGGTCGTCGACGCGTGCGACGTCCAGGTGTAGGAGTCGACCGGGGTGGTGACGCCGGCCTGGTAGAGGCGCACCGAGTCGGCGCTGCCCAGACCGAACACCGGGTCGACGTCGAGGACCAGGTGCCCGCCCGCGGCCAGGGACGTGCCGGCCGCGATCGTGAACACGTGCGTGTCGTCGTTGTCCCGGACACTCCAGCCGGACACGTCCACCGCGGCGGACCCGATGTTCGTGAGCTCGACCCAGTCCCCCGGGCTGCCGCCGCTCGACTCGATCTCGTTGATCCGCACGGTCGTCGCCGCCTGCGCCGTCCCCGGTGGCACGACCAGGCCGGCCACGCTCGCCAGGCCGAGCACGAGCGCGGTCCCCGCAGCGGCGGAGCCGAACCGGCGGCGCGACCGCCACCACGACCACGCCTGCCGGGGGTGTCTGGAACCACCTGACCATCGGTGCACGGAGCGGACTCCTCTTCCACGGACCAGGCAGGAGGGAAATCCCGCTCCCTGCCGTGGCGAGCCTTTCGTGCACCGGCGACGACCTGCTGAACGCGCCGCCAACACCACGGGCAGCACGGATGACCACTCAGCGCAGCCACCCCGCGGCATTACTGCCACCGGCCCTGCCACAGCGGTCTGCCCGGCGAGGCAAAGCCCCCGGCCGGGCAGACCGCTCGCGGGCTAGGAGATCCCGAGCAGCTCGACCTCGAAGAGAAGATCGGACTTCGGCGGGATGACCGGCGGGAAGCCGGCCTCACCGTAGGCGTAGTCCCAGGTGATGGTGAGGACCGCCTTCTGGCCGAGGGACAGCTGGGGCACGCCCTCGTCCCAGCCCTGAATGACCCGGCCGACCCCGATCTCGGTCGTGAACGGCGTACCACGGTCCCGGGACGAGTCGAAGACCTTGCCACTGCGCAAGGTGCCGACGTAGTGGATCGTCACCGTGTCGCCCTTCTTCGGGAACGTCGTGCCATCCCCCGGCGACAGAGTCTCGATCGAAACACCCATGCGAAATGCCCTCTCCTACCTCGGTGGAGGGAAGCAGACCGGCCGCCGGACGACACCCGCCCACAGACCCCGGCCCGCCGCCCGGCTCCCCCGACCCTAACGGTCCCCAGACCCAGCCACGTCCCCCACAACGCGGACCCCCCAGCGGCCCCCGAGGGTTTCGGGCGCTCACCCCCAGGAGGTTTCGAGAGACCTCGCCCGAAGGGGGTCCGGGGGATCGGCACCCCGGCCAGCATCATGGCCACGCCACAGCAGATCGAAGATCGGCAAGCACGCGGAACCAGCGCGTGGGCGCGGCAGGGATCGAACCTGCGACCACTCGCTTGTAAGGCGAGCGCTCTCCCGCTGAGCTACGCGCCCGGGAGACGTCGGTGCAGCCCGCCAAGCCTACGTCAGCGACGCCAGGGCGACGCCTCAGGCGGCAACGGAGCGAGCGGCACGGCAGGGCGGGAACCGGCGGCGGCACGTACTCGCTGATGGCGGTACATGGGCCCAGAGGACCCGGCAACGCGCACCGGCTCCCGCCAACCAAGTCTAGAGGGCGGCGAGGGCCTTGAGGTACTCGGCCTGGTCACGCGCGTCGGGGATGTTGTTGACGACCTTCCAGCGCACGACACCCTCCTTGTCGATCACGAAGGTGCCACGCACGGAGATGCCCCGCTCCTCGTTGAAAACACCGTAGGAGGACGCGACGGCGCCGTGCGGCCAGAAGTCGGCCAGCAGCGGGAATTCGTAGCCCTGCTGGTCGGCCCAGACCTTGTGGGCGAACGGCGAGTCGACGGAAACGGCGAGGACCTGCACGTTGTCGTTCTGGAAGGAACCGAGGTCGTCCCGCACCGAGCACAGCTCGCCCTGGCAGACGCCGGTGAAGGTAAGCGGGTAGAACAGCAGGACAACGTTCCGCTTGCCGCGGAAGTCAGACAGGGTGACAACCTCGTTGTTCTGATCCTTCAACGAGAAGTCCGGGGCGACGGAGCCAACTTCGACGGTCACGAGCGCTTCCTCTCCACAACGATGGGGATGATCACGGTGACGCCGACGCCGATCAGGCCGACGTCCGTTCAGGACACCGCCACGACCGGGCCCGCCGTCCCCTGCTGCCAGCATGCCAGTTTCCGCCGGCCGGGAACCGATCGGTGCGGCGCGGTGTGGCCCACAACGGGTGGCGCGGATGTTTCGGGACCCGCGTCGCCGGCAAGTTTCACGCTCCTGAGACACACAGGCGGCGAGTGTCGAGGTGTCATCGGCCAGACTGGCCTAGTCTGGCCGATCGACGCGGGAGCCATCGACCAGACGTGCGGTACCTCGGAGCACGATCCGCGTACGCCACCGGCATGGACACCGATGAGGGCAGGACGACGTTGACCAACCAGAGCGCCACCCCCCACGGCTTTCCAGAGCCGCCTGGCCAACCAGATGTCCACAACCACCCCGGCCGGTCCGAGCGCACCCGTCAGCCGAGCCTTTCCCCCGATCAGCCCTATCCCGGCGAGGCCGGCCGGGCGCCGCATCCGATCGACGGGCCGGGCACGTCCACCGGGGGCTTCCCGATCTACGCGTTCCGCGAGGCGCTGTCCGGGCCGGAACCGGAGCAGGGGTACCCCGCGACCCCCGACTACGGCCTCCCGGGCCCGGACGGCCCCGCTGGCCCGGTGCGTGACCTCGGCGGCGCGGGCATGCTGGGCAAGCACCGCAATCCGCTGGCGGCCTGGCTCGGCCTGCCCCTGATCACCCTCGGCGTCTATCCGTTCGTGTGGATCTACAAGACGAACCGGGAGCTCGGCGAGTACGACCGGCGTATCCAGGTCAACCCGACCCTGTCCCTGCTGGCCTTCCTGGTCGGCTGGCTGGTGATCGTGCCGCCGTTCGTCGCCGCCTGGCGCCTCGGCACCCGCACCCGCGCCGCCCAGCACGCCGCAGGTGTGCCCGAGACGAACCCGGTGCTCGCCTTCGTGCTGTTCCTGATCGGCTTTGGGCCACTGTTCCTGCAGCTGGAGCTGAACCGCCTCTGGGCCCGCTACCCCGGGGCCGTCGAGGGCCAGCAGGTTCCGCTGTACCGCTGAACGAGGCACATCCTCGGATAACCGTTTTCGGGCAGGCGAACATGCCCATGGACGTCGTTCCAGGCCGGCGTGGCACCCTGCCCCGCCGGCCGACATCACCGAGCGAGCCGAACACCCCGGTGTGCCGGCGGCCGGCACAGGCACCCCGGGACGGCACGCCGGTGCGCTACTCAGCGGTGGCGGGCCCGCTGTGACTTCGGCGCCGCAAGCCGCTGACCGGACCACTCCTGAGCAGCACTGAGCGTGCTGGTCTGCACCAGGCCGGCGGTGGGAACCGCGTCCAGCACGTCGCTGGGAGCAACGTGACCGTCCCGTCCCGCCTTGGGGGTCAGCAGCCAGATCACACCGTCGTCGGAGAGCTGCCGCCGTGCGTCGATGAGCGCGTTCGCCAGATCACCGTCATCGTCGCGCCACCAGAGCAGCACGATGTCGACGACGTCGTCGGAATCCTCGGGGACCAGCTCGGTACCACTGGCGCTGGTCACCGCGTCCAGCAGATCCTGGGCGATGTCATCGTCCTCGTTGAGCGACTGCACCTGCGTCCCGGCGGAGACTCCCAGCCGTTCCGCCCGGCGCTGACCCTCGGCGTTCGCCGCGGTCGGACTCACCCTGCGCTACCTCCTGTTCCCTGTGTTGACGTCCCGCGGTGGGCGCGGAGACGTCCGGTTCGTACGTCGACACAGTCCGCGATGGGGTCCATCACGCGACGCGTCTCGACCTAGTCCACCGGACCTGCCGGTGGCTGCGCAAGTGCCACGCCGTCGGTTGTGGATCGGCCGGGGCATCCTCGACCTGGAACGCGTGGGGCAGGTACCCGGTCGGGAGCCGGTTCATCCCGCCGACGTGGACACTTCATCCTCGCCTCGTCCACCTCACCCCGGGAAGCCGCCTCACCCCGGGAGGAAGGACAGCCGGACCGTACGGTCGGGATTGTCCACGTTGAGATCGACCAGGGCGATGGACTGCCAGGTGCCCAGCGCCGGCCGCCCGGCCAGGACGGGGATGGTCAGCGACGGGGGAACGAGCGCAGGCAGCACGTGGGACCGGCCATGGCCCCGCGAACCGTGCGCATGGCGCCAGCGGTCGTCGGCGGGCAGCAGCTCGGCCAGGGCGGCCAGCAGGTCATCGTCACTGCCGGAGCCGAGCTCCAGGATGGCGAGACCGGCAGTCGCGTGTGGCACGAACACCGACAACAGGCCATCACCGGAACCGGCGACGAAGCGCGACACGTCCGCCGTGAGGTCCACCACACATTCTCGGCGCCCAGTGTTCACGGTCACCGTGGTGGTCTTCATTCGGGTGTCCATCACGGTGATTGTGCCGCAGAAAGTGCCGTGGACGCGGCATCGACGCGGACGACATGTCAACAACGCCACGCCCATCGTCCGATTCACTACTCAAAAGTAACCGAGGCGTGCGTGACGACGCCCCGACGACGGAGCACGATGGAACCAAGGCGTGTGCCCCGACTGGCGCCGGCCACCCCCGCACCCGGGGATCCGTCGGCCCGCACGGGTCATCCGCCGAGCCGTACCAGACCGCAGCCAGGACGCGGCGATGCATCGATCATGCGGAGTCCCGCATCCGCGTGCACGAGATGTGACACCACGAGACGTGAGACCACGAGACGTGACACATGGGCCGGCGCCCACACGAGGAGGATCTCCTCGCGTGGGTCCGACGGCCCCGGAAGCTTGAGGAGCAGGAGAAGGCGTGGCGCAGGACACGAACCGGAGTTTCTCGATCATCACCGATGGTCTGCCGAGCCAGCTGCCCGACATCGACCCCGCGGAGACCGGCGAGTGGCTGGAGTCCCTCGACGCGGTCATCGAGGAGTCCGGCCGCGGCCGGGCCCGGTTCCTCATGCTGAAACTGCTCGAGCGGGCCCGGGAGAAGGCGGTCGGGGTTCCCGGCCTGACCAGCACGGACTACATCAACACCATTCCGCCGGAACGGGAACCCTGGTTCCCCGGGGACGAACACATCGAGCGCCGTATTCGCGCCTACATCCGGTGGAACGCGGCCATCATGGTCAGCCGGGCGAACCGGCCGGAGTACAACGTCGGCGGTCACATCGCCACCTACGCGTCGAGCGCGAGTCTGTACGAAGTGGGATTCAACCACTTCTTCCGGGGCAAGGACCATCTTTCTCACTCTCCCGGCAGCGACTCCGGCGACCAGATCTTCATTCAGGGTCACGCCTCGCCGGGCATGTACGCACGGGCCTATCTGGAAGGCCGGCTCACCGAGCACCAGCTCGACGCGTTCCGCCGCGAGAGCGAGTCGGGCGGCCTGTCGTCCTATCCGCACCCGCGTCTGATGCCGGACTTCTGGGAGTTCCCCACCGTGTCGATGGGCCTCGGCCCGATCGACGCCATCTACCAGGCCCGGTTCAACCGTTACCTGCTCAACCGGCAGATCAAGGACACTTCGGGCAGCAAGGTCTGGGCGTTCCTCGGTGACGGCGAGATGGACGAGCCGGAGTCGATCGGTGCGCTCGGCGTCGCGGCCCGCGAGGAGCTCGACAACCTCATCTTCGTGGTGAACTGCAACCTGCAGCGCCTCGACGGACCGGTCCGCGGCAACGGCAAGATCATGCAGGAGCTGGAGTCGCTGTTCCGCGGCGCCGGCTGGAACGTCATCAAGGTCGTCTGGGGCCGCGACTGGGACCCGCTGCTGGCCAAGGACACCGACGGCGTTCTGGTCAACCGGATGAACACCACCCCGGACGGGCAGTTCCAGACGTACTCGACATCGTCCGGCGAGTACATCCGCGAGCACTTCTTCGGCTCGGACGCGCGGCTGCGCCGGATGGTCGGCGATCTCTCCGACGACGAGCTGCGCAAGCTCTCCCGGGGCGGGCACGACTACCGCAAGCTGTACGCGGCGTACAAGGCGGCCACCGAGCACACCGGTCAGCCCACCGTCATCCTCGCGCACACCATCAAGGGCTGGACGCTGGGCAAGGACTTCGAGGCCCGCAATGCCACCCACCAGATGAAGAAGCTGACCAAGACGGAACTCAGGGAGTTCCGGGACCGGCTCTACCTGGAAATCCCCGACTCCGCGCTGGCCGGCGACCTGCCGCCCTACTACCACCCGGGTCCGGACTCGGAGGAGATCCAGTACATGCGGGAGCGTCGGGCCGGGCTCGGCGGTTCGATGCCCAAGCGGGTCGTGCGGGCCAAACCGCTCCCCCAGCCGCCGGCGAAGATCTTCGACGAGCTGCGCCGCGGTTCCGGCAAGCAGCCGGTGGCGACGACGATGGCGTTCGTCCGGCTCCTCAAGGACCTCATGAAGACCAAGGATCTCGGGCCGCGGTTCGTCCCCGTCATCCCGGACGAGGCCCGCACCTTCGGCATGGACGCGATGTTCCCCACGGCGAAGATCTACTCGCCGCACGGGCAGCGCTACGAGGCCGTGGACCGCGAGCTGCTGCTGTCCTACCAGGAGTCCGAGTCCGGGCAGATGCTGCACGAGGGCATCAGCGAGGCCGGCAGCATGGGCTCGGTGATCGCCGCGGCCACGTCCTACGCCACCCACGCGCAGTACATGATCCCGGTCTACGTCTTCTACTCGATGTTCGGGTTCCAGCGCACCGGTGACCAGATGTGGGCACTGGGCGACCAGCTCGGCCGGGGCTTCCTGCTCGGCGCCACCGCCGGGCGCACCACGCTCAACGGCGAGGGACTGCAGCACCAGGACGGCCACTCGCTGCTGCTGGCCAGCACCAACCCGGCCTGCATCTCCTACGACCCGGCGTTCGCCTTCGAGGTGTCGCACATCGTGCGCGACGCCCTCGACCGGATGTACGGCGAGCGCGACGAGAACGTCTTCTACTACCTCACCGTCTACAACGAGCCGGTGCCCCAGCCGGCCGAGCCCGAGGGCCTCGACCCGGCCCAGCTGCTCGCCGGCCTGTACCGCTTCCGTCCGGCCACGTCGCTTCCCGGCGGTGGGCCCAACGGCCAGGACGACGGTGGCTCCGCACCGCGGGCGCAGCTGCTGGCCAGTGGCACGTCCATCCACTGGGCGCTGGCCGCGCAGGAGCTGCTCGCCGCCGACTACGGCGTCGCCGCCGACGTCTGGTCGGCGACCTCGTGGAACGAGCTGCGCCGTGAGGCCCTCGAGCGCGAGCAGGACAACCTGCTCAACCCCGAGGCCGACGGCCCCGCGCCGTACATCACCCGCATCCTCGACGGCGCCCCCGGCCCGGTCATCGCCGTCTCCGACTGGATGCGCGCGGTCCCCGACCAGATCTCCCGCTGGGTGCCGCAGCCGTTCACCTCGCTGGGCACCGACGGGTACGGCCGCTCCGACACCCGGGCGGCCCTGCGCCGTCACTTCAAGGTCGACGCCGAGTCGGTCGTCGTCGCCACCCTCGAGTCACTGGTCCGCGCTGGCGAGGTGAAGGCCAGCACGGTCGAGGACGCGATCCGCCGCTTCGCCCTGCGCGACACCGACGCGACCAGCACCACCGACTGACCGACCGCACCACCGACAGACACCGCACCACCGGTCGACCGCACCGGCACCACCGACAGACACCGCACCACCGGCACCACCGGCACCACCGGCACCACCGGCACCACCGGCTGACCGGGCAACCACCGGCCGACTCTCCCCGCACCACCTCGGGCCCGCAGCGACCGCCCTTCCGGCCGCCGTTGCGGGCCCGATCCATGTCCCCGATCCATGTCCCCGATCCACACGCCCGCCCCACGCGTCCGGCCCACGTCCACAAGGCCAAAGACCTTGCTGGTCGAGCCGCATGTGGAGGGTTGTTCAAGGATTCAGGCCCGGATTCCCCGAACAACCCTCCACATTCCCCCACGACGATCCATGTAGGCGGATCTTGCTTCGGGGCCCGTTGCGAGGCGTGGCGACGGCAAAGAACAGGCGACTGTCCGTGTAGGCGCGGGGCGGTTTGGTTGCGGAGAGTGGACGGACCGGTGGGCCAGGTGGGCGGCGACGGAACCGGCTGGCTTCTGTCGCCGCCCACCTGGCCGGCAGAGTCGAAGGTGGCGAGACGACGCCATACACACCTGACCGATATTGGATGATATTTACATTTTGCGGCGCAGTAAGGGTAGGACGCGTGAGCAGCTAGGCACGATGCGGCTACCAAAAGTGCTGAAGGTGAGCGCCCGGAACGAGGGACGCGAGGGCGTGCCGGACCAGGGCCAAGCGATCACCCCGTCCGAGTCCGACGGGCGGGCGGCCCGTGCGAGCGAGCGACCCGGCCATGCGGTCCCTCCCGCACGGACAGGACAGGTCCCGACCCGGGATGGTGCGCAGGGCGCACGGGGAAGGCAGGCACAGGACGTCCGGGAGGGGCGGCGGAGGAGCGCGGAAGACGTGCGGGAGGGGTGCGGGGGGAGCCCGTTCGGGCCGGCACGGTCGGGGGAAGGCGCGCACCCGGACGGTGCGGTCGGTGGCGCGAGGCAGATCGCGCAGATTTTTCTTTGCCAGGCGTCCGATGCGGTGCGCATCGAGCCGGCGAGAGGGCTGGGCATCCACTCGGACACGACAGGTAGTGCAGGTGGGCCGCGGTGCGGATGGTCCGACGCACGCTGGCACCGTGGTCGCACTCAGTGACGAACACCGCAGTGAAGTCTGCCGGGCGGGCGGCGCCGGCCAGCTGCACAGACCCCGTCGTCCGGCGTCGAGATACCCCCGGAGCAGCACCGCCATGCCCCACCGAATGGCACGACGAGTTCCACATCGGGTCGCCAAACATTAGTCTCACGAGGGTGACATCCGGAGATCGGAAACGCGGTGTAGCTCGCCGCGTACCGGCTGTGTGCGGCACTACCCTCATTCGCCGCCGCACGCCGCTACGGTGTCCGAGAACAACGGCGCGTGGTCTTCGCGACATCGCGGACCACGCGGAGATCCGGTCCGGCCGGCGCAGCGCCGGTCCCCGGCTCGCCGGCAGGGCGCGCAAGGATGTGGACGACGGCTGCCCGGTGCACGCCGTGACGGTCGAGGAGGACCACGCCGTGACGGTCGAGGAGGACAAGTTGAACGGGGTCCCGACAGCTACCAGGTGGGCGGCATGATCCTGCGGGCGCGTCGCATCGAGCGGCTGGAGGAGCATCCGAACCTGCGGGGCATTCTCGGCATCCTCGCCCAGCTCGTGCACACCACCGACACCGAACTGGGCGCGCTGGCCGGCGCCTGGCGCAACTCGGGCTACCTGGCCGCGGCGCGGGACAAGGCACTGTCCCCGGATTCGCCGCTGATCGTCGAGGTGCTGGCTGCCTTTGACGCCCTCAGCGCGATCTACGCCGACGATCTGGCCGGCGCGCAGTACGTGACGGTCGAGCCGTCGGTGGCGGCCACGGCGCTGCGAGCGATGCGCGATGCGGTCGCCGCCTCCTACTCCCGGCCGATCCTGGGCCGGGCCGAGTACGCGGCGCTGATGCGGCCGTGGCGCACGGTGTATCCGCGGGCCCGCTCGCACGAGCCTGATCTCGGGCCGGCCGCGGCGGACGTCAAACGGGTGCTGGCGGCCCTGCCGGTACTGGCTGGTCGCTGCCATAACCCGGACAGCCTCCAGGTGTACGACGGCCTGCTGGTCAGCGCGCTGACCCGGGACGACACGGCCCATCAGCAGGCCATGGACGCGGCCTTCGCCAGCGCCGTGGTGACCGGTCGGCGACGGGTATGGACGCTGGTACGCCGCAGCGCCGCCGAGGGGTTCTGGCGGCTGTGTCCGGACTGCCGCGGGCGGCGGCTCGGGCTCGACTCCGGTGAGGATCACCGGGTGATGGAACTGTGCGCGGACCTCGCCTGCGCCCTGCTCGTCGAGGATCTGCTCGACGCCGACCAGTTCTCCCAGCTCACCAGGCCGCTACACACCCTCGTCCCACTGCAGCACCGCGGCAGCTGACCAACCGCCGTTCGGCGGGGCCCGACGCCGTCTCGTCCGGCCCCGCCAGCCAGCGGTCCCTGGCTGTTCGGGCGGCCGATCGTCCGGGTGGACGGGAAACGGTCAGACCTCCCCGGCGCGGCGGGGGCGGTAGACGATCAGCCGGGCGGCGCTGGGGGCGATCACGATCCGGTCGACGCCCTCGGTGACCTCGCCGTCGCAGGCGAACGGCAGGGCACCGGGCTGGCGGGAGGCGATCAGGACCCGTTCGACGGTGCGCTGCTCGTAGACCCGGCTGCGGCCGAGCCGTCCGGTCAGCACGGCGCCGATCAGGCGTGCCCGGGCCAAGGGGGCGGCGGCGTCGACGACCCGAAGGTCGAGCTGGCTTTCGTCGAGCCGGCTGCGGTAGGTCGGCGCGAAACCGTCGGGATGGTAGACACCGTTCCCGACGAAGATCAGCCAGACCCGGCGCTGTTCGCCGTCGATCTCGACGTCGAAGGGTGACTCATGGCGCAGCACCCAGCTCAGCGCGATGACCATCGACGGCCACTTGCCGAGCCGGCGCTCATGGCGTTCACGCAGGGCGACCATGTCGGGATAGCCACCGAGACTCGCCGTGTTGACGAAGATGCGCGAGATCCGGTCGAACTTCGCCGAAATCCCGTCGGCGCGACCCAGATCGACCGCGACCGCCGTCCCTGCCCGGATGGCCTGCACGGTGTCACCGGCTCCGGCAAGACCGAGATCGGCGGCGAAGTGGTTGAGCGTGCCGGCCGGGAAGACGGCCAGTGGAGTGCCTCGGGCGATCGCCACCTGCGCGGCCGAGTTGATGCTGCCGTCGCCGCCGGCGATGCCGAGCACCCGGGCGGATGCCGCCGCCTTGGCCAGCACGTCGTTCATGTCGTCGGACGGACCGACCTCGATGACACGGGCCCGCGGCAGGTCGGCACGCAGCACCGCGACCAGGTCGTCGTGATGGCCCTGGCCCGAACGCGAGTTGACCACGACGGTGAGGCCCTCGCCGTCGGGCAGGGCCGGGGCCCAGGCCGACGCCGGACTCGCCCGCGCCGGCGCCCAGGGCCGGCGCGGCATCACCTTGGTCGTCAACAGGCCCGCGCCGACGCCGAGCGCCACGCCGGCCAGCACGTCTCCGGGATAGTGGACGCCGACGTAGACCCGGGAGAAGGCGACCGCAGCGGCGAGTGCGGCCACCGGCACCGCGGCGGCGGGGGCGTCCAGGGCGACTCCGGTCGCGAACGCAGCCGCCGACGCCGCATGCCCGGACGGGAACGAGAAGGTCGACAGGTCCCGGGAGAGCCGACGCAGCGGCGGGATGCCGTGGGTCGGCGGTCGGTCCCGGCGAAAGACGAACTTGGCCGGGCCGTTCGCGATCAGGCTGGCCACGCCCAGGCCGATCAGGCCCCGGGCCGCCGCCGGCCGGCGCCGCCCCTTGGTGGCGCCCAGCGCACCGGCCACGCCCCACCACAGCAGGCCATGGTCGGCCGCGTGCGACAGCCTGGGCAGCACCGGGTCGATCAGAGGCCGCCCGCCGGCGAGTGCGGCGAACAGCGACCGGTCGGCGCGCACGAACGCGGCGGCGAACGTCTGGCCGGCAGCGATGTCGCGGCGCATGAGCACCCGAGCCCGCCGCAGCGCACGCCCACCGCCCCGCCCCGACCCACCCGGCCACACCGGCCGGGTCTGGAACACCCACCCTGCCCGGGACACCGCCGTCGCCATGCGCTCGTCCACCGATCTCACCGCCACGACCGCACCGTACCCACCTGGGCCGCCATCCGATCATCGGGGACGAACATCACACGTCCGACCGGGTCAGCCGTCCAGGCGAGCCGGACGCCCGGACGCCGAGAGGCACCGGACGCCCGGGAAGGCCGGATGGCCCGGACCGGGTCAGGCGTGGATGGCGGTGTGGTTGGCCCGGCGGGGTGCCGGGGCGAACGGGACTCCGGCTGGCCGGGGCAGGGTGCGCCGCGGCTCGACCGTCCGGCCGGTCGGGAGGATCTCCCCGGTGTCGTCGAAGCGGATCACGCCGTTGCACAGCAGGCACCAGCCCTGGTCCCAGTGCTCGCTGGCGAGCCGGGCGGCATCGCGGTCGACACTGTCGGCGGCCGGGCAGGGTGGTGAATGCGGGCAGTCACACGGCGGTGGACTGGCTCCGTGCGAGATCGGGCCACCGGCTCGGACCGAGGCGGCCGTGGTACCGGCCGAGACGGCCACAGCGCTGGCCGAGGTGGCCATCGCGCCCGTGGCGATTGAGGAGGGCTCCGGGTCGTCGCCGGGCACCTGGGGTGCCTGCGACTCGTCTGAAACACGAACACCTTGCACGAGCACCAGACGTTACGCCTCCTCGTAAGAAGCGTCACACCGAGGCGCACGTGAAGGGTCTGGCGTGTCCGCCCGCTGCCCTGTCGATCCGTGTGCCGTCGACGACAGACGCCCGCGTTGACCTGACCTGACCTGCAACGACGTAGAGCGGCCCACGCCTGGCCGTTGGTGTGCGGGTCACGGCATGTCCGCATTCCGATACCGGTATCAGAACGTGCTGGGCAGATCGGTAGGTTACGGGGCTGCGGTCGCGCGCACGCTGGCACCGGCCGTCAGAATGGCCACGTCGGTTCCGCCGTGTTCCGCGGCCCGCCCAGCCATGGAGGGGGTACGCACGATGGAGGGTGCACAGGCCGATGTGCTGGCGCCCGCACGGCCGATCGAGGTGTCGGTGGTGATGCCGTGCCTCAACGAGCAGGATTCGGTCGGCGTGTGTGTACGCAAGGCCATGGCCGGTCTCGCCGCGGCAGACGCGTCCGGCGAGGTGGTCGTCGTCGACAACGGGTCGACGGACAACTCCGCCGAGGTCGCCCGCGCGGCCGGCGCCCGGGTGGTGGCCGAGTCCCGGCGCGGCTACGGCAACGCCTATCTGGCCGGGTTCGCCGCCGCCCACGGCCGGCTGATCGTGATGGGCGACTCCGACGACTCGTACGACTTCTCCGACCTGTCCGCGCTGCTCGCTCCACTGCGGGCCGGCCGGGCCGACTACGTGCTCGGCTCCCGGTTCGCCGGGCGGATCCTGCCCGGGGCGATGCCCTGGCTGCATCGCTATGTCGGCAACCCGGCGCTCACCGGCGTCCTGAACCGGCTGTTCGACGTCCGTTCGTCCGACGCCCATTCGGGGATGCGGGCGTTCAGCCGGGAGGCGTACCTGCGCATGCGGCTGCGCTGCGAGGGGATGGAGCTGGCCAGCGAGCTGGTGATCGCCGCCGGGCGGGCCGAGCTGCGCATCGAGGAGGTGCCGATCACCTACCACCCGCGGGTGGGCGACTCGAAGCTGCACTCGCTGCGCGACGGCTGGCGCCACCTGCGGTTCATGCTGCTGCTCGCGCCGCGGCACCTGTTCGTCCTGCCCGGGCTCGTCCTGCTGGCGCTCGGTCTGCTTGGCCAGGCGGTGCTGCTGCCCGGTGCGCTGGACGTCGGCTTTCACCGACTCGACCTGCACTTTTCGATCCTGTTCGCCCTGATGGCGCTGCTGGGCTGGCAGGTGGTGCTGCTCGGCGTCTGCGCGGACGTGCACAACCACACCGCCGGCTGGCCCGAACGGCGCCGCTGGCCGCTGCCGCAGATCCACCGGCGGTTCACCCTGGAACGGGGCCTGGCGCTCGGCGGGTTGCTGTTCGGCATCGGCTTCGTCGTCGACATCGTGGTCCTCGCCCGTTGGCTCGCGAACGATCTCGGCCCGCTCGACGAGATCCGACCCGCGCTGCTGGCCATGACGCTGATGGTGCTCGGCGCCCAGACCGCCTTCGGCTCGTTCTTCCTGCGCCTGCTCACCGCCGGGCCCAGCGGCGAACATCAGCGCGCCACCGCCCGCCCGGCATCACCTCCGTCCGACAGCTCCCGCGGCGGCCCCTCCGACGCCCCCCGGCCACCGGCAGGCGCACAGTCACCGGCAGGTCCCCAGTCACCGGCCGGAGCACAGTCACCAGCCGGAGCACAGTCACCGGCCGGAGCACCCGGCCTCGACGGTCGGGTCCTGGAGACAGCCCAGTCCGCGCCCGAGGCCGTCGGCTTCTGACCGCTCCCCACCGACGTCACCCCGGACGGCTCCCCCACCATGGTCACCTCGCCAGGCCGCCCGGCCCCCGGCTTCGAACCGCCCCGACCCGACCTCGAACCTGCCCCGTCGGATCCCGACCCGACCCGACCCGACCTCGAACCTGCCCCCCTTGGTCCCGCCGCGGACGCACCGGTACGGCTGGGCTCCATCGACGCAGGCAGCGGCTACGGACGTCCACGGACTGTCCGCCGGGTAGTGCGGCATCTGCCGTTCGCGGTCGTGTTCGCCGCGGGTCTGGTGCTGCGGGCCCTGACGGCCTACGCCTACCGGCCCGCCTTCGAGTTCAACGGCGACTCGTATTCCTACCTGCGCCTGTCGACGCTGCAGTCCCCCGACCCGATGCGTCCGGCAGGTTATCCCGCCTTTCTGCGGCTGATGTCGCACACCGGCGACCTGTGGTGGGTCACCGTCGTCCAGCATGGCGCCGGGCTTGCCATCGGCGTGGCGCTGTACGCACTGCTCGTCCACCGGCGGGTGGCGGCACCGATCGCCGCGCTGGCCGCCGCGCCCGTCCTGCTCGACGCGTACGAGCTCGTCCTCGAGCACTTTGTGATGGCCGAGAGCCTGTGCCTGACGCTGCTGGTCGGCGCGCTCGTCGCACTGCTGTGGTCGCCGCGCCCGGCGGTGTGGACATGCGCCCTGGCCGGGCTGCTGCTGGCCGGGGCCGGCCTGGTGCGCACGGTCGGGGTCGGGGTCGCCGTACTGGTCCTCGGCTGGCTACTGCTGCGCCGGGTCGGCTGGCTGCGCCTGGGCACCTTCGCGGCGGCCCTCGCCGTCCCGCTCGTCGGCTACGCCAGCTGGTTCCACTCCGCCCACGGCAGCTACGCGCTGACCGGCGGGGATGCCCTCTGGATGTACGGACGGGTCGCCCCGATCGCCGAATGCGACCGACTGCACCTGCCGGTCCAGGCGCTCGTGCTGTGTTCTCCGCATCCCGTCGCCGAACGCCCGGACCCGAGCTTCTACGTGTGGAGCGGCCACAGCCCGCACTGGCGCCTGCCCGGCACGCCGGACGAGCAGGAGGCGCTGATGCGCGAGTTCACCCACCAGGTGATCCGCTACCAGTTCACCGACTACGCCCGGATGGTCGCCGGCGAGGTCGTGCACTACCTCCGCCCCGGCCATCCGATCGGCCACCGCGACTGGCCCATCGACACCTGGCGCTTCCCCACCGCGAACGAACCCCGCTACCTGCACAACAACGAGCCGCTGCTGGCCTTCCACGGGCAGAGCCCGGCTCGGATCATCCGCGAACCCGTCGCCGGCCACCTGCGCAGCTACGGCCGGTACGGCTACACCCCCGGCCCGGTACTCGCCGGCCTGCTGGCGCTGGCCGCGGTCGCGATCATCCTGCCCGGACGACGACATGCCCCCCGTCTGGGGCTGCGCGGCGCCTCCGCCCGGCGCCGCTTCCGCGTCCGGACGGTGGAGCAGGCTCGCCTGCGGGCCGACATCGGCCTGCTCGCCGCCGTCGGCCTCGCCTTCCTCATCGTGCCCGCCGCCACGGTCTGCTTCGACTACCGGTACATGCTGCCGGTGCTCGTCCTGTTCCCCCCGGCCGCCGCACTGGGCACCCGCCGACTCACCCTCGTCCACCGCTCCCGTCGCGCCCCCGACGAGATCACCAGCACCGATCTGTGGGCCTCCGACCCCATCCCCGTCCGGACCAGTGCCAACGCCGGGTCCGGGTCCGAGGCCGGGTCCGGGTCCGAGGCCGGGTCCGGGTCCGGACCCGGGTCCGAGGCCAGCGCCGGGTCCGAGGCCAGCGCCGGGTCTGAGCCCAGGGCCGAAGGCCTCCAGACCAGGGGCACCGGCGTCCCCTTCCACACGCGCACCAACACCGACGGCACCGACGGCAGCACTGCTCCCGGGCCGCTCTCCGCCCCCGGCAACCTCGACGCCGATGACACAACCAGGACCACCGCCGAGACCAGCCCTGGAACCGACCCCGCCCCCGACGCCGATGCCGATGCCGATGCCGACGACCAGGGCGATGCCGATGACCAGGGCGATGCCGACGACCAGGGCGATGCCAGGGCCGGTGACTCCGCCGACAGCGCTGCCGAGCCAATCCGCCTCGGCGACCATCACGATGACCCTCGCCCAGGCCACCGTCGCCGCTGACAGTCACTCGTCCCGGGCCTGCGCGGCGGCCGACGAAGGACCATTTCCTCGAGCTCGACACCATGATCGGATCTTGCCGAGGCCTAGTGAAGGATTGGGGCCCGATCTTCTTCACTACGCCTCGGCAGGACGCCTGTCGAGCAGCAAACGATCTTCAGATGCGCGCGGGGCACGTCCGCTGGCATCGGTCCACCGCGATGCGGTCAGAGTTCGGACCGGTCCCAGAGACGGATCGTGCCGTCGGCGCTGCCGGTAGCGAGGGTGTGACCGTCCGGCGCGAAGGCGACTGCGAAGACGAGGAGATTGGTGTGCCCGGCGAGGGGCCCACCGATCGGACGGGCCTCGTATGGACGGGCCTCGTATGGACGGGCCTCGGACGCACGGGCACCGATCGGACGGGCATCGGACGGACGGGCGCCGAACGAGCCAAGGCCGGACGGACGAGCGCCGGATGGGCTTGCCTCGGACGGACGGGCATGGAACGGAGGGGGGAGGTCCCACAGCCGTAGCGTTCCGTCGGCGCTGGTGGCGGCCAGCGTGCAGCTGTCCGGGGCGAAGGCGACCGAGAGCACACGGGTGGTGCTGCCGGTGGCGAGGCTGGTCAGAGACACGGTCTGGGCGGCCGTCCGGCCTGGCGCCCACCGTCGCAGGATGCCGTCGCCGCTGGCCACGAGAGTGCGTCCGTCCGGGGCGAAAGCGACGGACCAGACTCGACCGGTCCCCGTGGTCCCGCCGGCTCCCGTGAGGCCGCTGGTCCCGGTTGTACCGCCGGCACCAGCCCGGGCCGCGGTGGTGGCATTGGCGGCGGCGGGAGCGCTGGTGGCGGGGGCATGGGCGTTGCCGGCGCCGTGGGCGTCGGAGATGCCGGTGGTGCGCAGGATGGTGTGGGACTGGGCGTGGGCCTCATCGGTGATGTCCCACAGGCGGACCGTCTCGTCGGCGCCGCCGGCGACGAGCAGGCGTCCGTCCGGGGAGAAGGCGACGGAGAGTACCCGGTCGGTGTGGCCGGGGAGAGTGGTGCCGGCGGCGGGGACACTGTTGCGAGCGGCGCGCCCGGCGCCGACGGGTCGCGTGCCGGGGATGTCCCAGCGGCGGATCTGGCCGTCATGACAGCCGGCGGCGAGTGTCCGACCGTCCGGGGCGAAGGCCAGCGACCACACCAGCGAGGGTGCGTCGGTAGAGCCGGTACGCAGGGTGGCGAGCAGGGTGGCCCGACCCCGATGGGCGATCTCCCAGAGACGGACCGTCCCATCGGCGCCGCCGGCGGCGAGCAGACGTCCGTCCGGGGAAAAGGCGACGGAGAGTACCCGGTCGGTTGGTCCGGTCAGGGGGGCAGCGGCCGGCCGGGCACGCCTTGGATGGGTGACGTCCCACAGTCGGACGGTCCGGTCGTGACTGCCGCTGGCAAGCAGGCGTCCATCCGGCGAGAACGCGACCGACCGCACCCAGCTGGTGTGGCCGGTGAGACGTCCGCCGACCGCCCACGGGCTGCGCCGCAGGACCGCCACGGGTGGTGGGGACATCAGCGGCGGGGACTCCGCCGCAGCGGTGAGGCCGATCGGAACGGTCGGGGCCACCGGAACGGTCGGGGCCACCGGAACGGTCGGGGCCACCGGAACGGTGGAGTCCTGCGGAGAGCCCGGGAAGTCCGGAGGCGGCGGGAGAGACGGGGGACGTCCGTTCGAGGGGGGCTGGGTGGTGTCGTCGCTGTCAGCGGTGGTCGCGGAGTCAGCGGCGGGGTGCGGGCGGTCGGGGTGCGGGCGGTCGGGGTGAACGGGGAATTCCGGCTTGACGATCGGCTTCGTCCGGCCCAGCAGGGCGGCCCGCACCGCGGTGAGCAGACGATCCTGGGCCGCCAGCGCATCCAGGCCGAACAGGTCGACCGACACCACGGTGTGCAGCTCGTCGGGCAGCTCGCAGTCCTCGATGCGCATGGGCAGCAGGCGGCGCTGCAGGCCGTCCGGGTCGGCGGTCCGGGCGGCGCGCCACTCCTCGCCGCCATAGACGGAACCCAGATAGGCCGTGGACACCACCGCGATGGTGCGGGTGGCGTGGACGACGCCCTGATCCATCTTGACTCGCCAGTCCACGCCAGGCACGAAGTCCCAGGCCTGGATCAGCACCTGGTAACCGCTCTCCTCCAGCTGCCAGGCGATCCACTCCGACCATGGCTGGTCCGCCCTGGTGTAGGAGACAAAGAAGTCCCACCCTGGCGTTGCGTCACGATCCCCCGACATGACGCATCATTTTGGCCCCCGAACGTCCCGCGCCATAGCGATGGCCGTGATGTCCGCGTGGCGACAGCGTCCACGTCGCCACGAGCAGAGTCCGTCCGGCCGGGGAGCGAGGTTCGCGGGGACGCGGGGACGGTCAGCGCGGCGGCCAGGCCACGCTGAGGCGGGGTGCCTCGATCGCGGGGCAGGTGTCCATCACGATCGGGAGGCCGGCCTCCTCGGCCCGACGGGCGGCCGCGTCGTCGCGGACCCCGAGCTGCAGCCAGACCGCCTTCGCACCGATCTTGACGGCCTCGTCCACGACCGGACCAGCGAGCTCCGAGCGGACGAACACGTCGACGACGTCCACCGGAAAGGGAATCTCACCGAGCGTGGCATACCCCTGCTCCCCCGCGATCGTCGGCGCCGTCGGATGGACCGGGATGACCCGCTTGCCGCCGCGGCGCAGGTATTCGGCAATCGAGTAGGCCGTCCGGGCGGTGTTGGTGGACAGGCCGACCACCGCCCACACCTCGGTGTCGGTCAGCAGGTGCCTAATCGTCTCGTCGTCTCCGTGGCGCATGACCACGACCAACACCGGCAGGCGCTCGGGTCATCCACGCTTCGGGCGGGCCACGCTCTCCAGGGACGTCCACGGCCGTGGGAGATCTGGCCCGGATGGCCCGGATGGGCCAGGCGTATCGTCCGGCTCGGATGCCCGGCGACGCTGACGCCGACCGACAAGCGCCGGAGCTGACGCCTGGCCGAGGACCTGGAGAAACGGGATGGACGGCGGGAGCGGGGCTGGGAGCGGCGCGATCGCGGTGGTGGTGTTCGACCTCGACGGGGTGTTGATCGATTCCGAGCAGGTGTGGGACGAGGTGCGCCGGGCGTACGTCGCCGAGCGGGGCGGACGCTGGGCGGCCGACAGCACCGCTCGCATGATGGGCATGAGCACCGCCGAATGGTCGGCGTATCTCACCACTCTCGGGATTGCGGGCCCGGCGGAGGCCGTCTCCGCCGAGGTGATCGACCTCGTGGCCCAGCGGTACGGCGCGGCGCCACCGCTGCTGCCCGGCGCGGTGGACGCGGTGCGGGCGATCGCGACGCGGTATCGGCTGGGGCTGGCCAGTTCGTCCCCGCGGGCACTGATCGAGCTGGTGCTGGAGCGCTCCGGGCTCGCCTCGTCGTTCGCGGTGGTGGTGTCCTCGGAGGAGGTGTCGCGGGGCAAGCCAGCGCCCGACGTGTACCTCGAGGCCGCCCGGCGCCTCGGGGTGCCGGGGTCGGCGTGTGTGGCGGTCGAGGACTCCAGCAACGGGCTGCGCGCCGCCGCGGCGGCCGGGATGGCCGTGGTCGCCGTCCCGAACGCGCACTTCCCACCAGCCGCGGACGCCCTCGACCTCGCCTCCGCCACGGTTGCCTCCACCGCCGAGCTCACCGCCGACGTCATCCACACCGCCGCAGCCGCAGCCAGTAGATCATCGAATCGCGAGAGTCGCAGCCCGTGACAACACCGCGGGGATCACGGGGAGTACAGGGAGTCCGGGGCTGAAGGGTCGTCGTGGTCGTGGTCGT
The DNA here is from genome assembly GCF_023716925.1 of Frankia sp. R82. Classification (GTDB taxonomy): domain Bacteria; phylum Actinomycetota; class Actinomycetes; order Frankiales; family Frankiaceae; genus Frankia. Next base: position 20,927 of record NZ_JAMQQG010000008.1, on the reverse strand, counting down.
TTTGCCGACTACGGCGACCCGGGCAAGCCCGACCCTGCTCCGCGGCTCGCTCCAGGGCGTAACGAGCAAGGGGTGCGGGCCTCCGGTGGCCGGACCCGGCTGCCCGGCTGCCCGGCTGCGGCGAACGTCCGTCTTCTCCGCGGCGGGACGCATAGGATCATCTGGTGACGAACGCGGGCGGCCGGCGGTGAGCGACAAGCACGAGGTGACCCTGTCCGCCTCGGCCGAACGGGATCTGGCCAAACTGGCCGAGCTCACCCGCGCCGAGGTCCGCAGTTTCCTCGACGGCAAGCTGCGCGACGACCCGCGCAAGGCCGGCACGCCCATCCCCGGCGAACAGGTCGGCATGTTCGAGGCAGTGACCCGCACCTGGCGGGTGCTCTACCGGGTGGATGCGAACACGCTGACCGTGCGGGTCATGGTGATCGGTCCCCGCGGCGCCCGCACCCGGGTCGTCCCGACGGTCGGGCGCTCCGGCACCGCCGCCGGCTGGCGCCGCATCTGACCGTCCGCCCGTCGTAGGCCGGTTGACATACGCCGCAGAAGCGGGCCGCCCGCCATGATGGTCAGATGCGGACGGTGGTGGTTCTGGTCCACGACAACGCCACGATGATCGATGTTGCCGGGCCGGCAGACGTGTTCCATCACGCCAACGCTTTCGGCGGCGACTACCGCACGATGCTCGCCTCGGTGGATGGCGCGCACGCCCGGGCGTCCAACGGGCTTGTGCTGCACGCCGACGTTGCCGCCGCCGACCTGGCCAAGGTCGACACGCTGGTCGTCCCAGGCGCCTACGGGATGGTGACCAGGCCGTTCGCACCGGAGCTGATGGGCGCAGTGGTCCGGCTAAGCGGGTTGGCACGGCGCACAGCCTCGGTCTGCACCGGGTCGTTCCTGCTTGCCCAGGCCGGGCTGCTCGACGGGCGGCGGGCAACAACGCACTGGACGCAGAGCCGCCGGTTCGCGGCGGCGTACCCGTCCGTTCGGGTGGTGCACGACGTGCTGTTCGTCCGGGACGGGCCGATCGTCACTGCGGCCGGGATTGGCTCGGGAATGGACCTCGCGCTCACTCTCGTCGAGGACGATCTCGGCCCGCAGGGCGCCCGGGACGTCGCCCGGCAGATGGTGATCTTCATGCAGCGCCCGGGTGGGCTGTCCCAGTTCTCGGCGCCGTCGCGCTCGACGGTCACCACCGACCCGCCGCTGCGCGCCCTGCTGGATGCCATCGCCGCTGACCCGGCCCAGCGGTTCACCGTCGCCGACATGGCCGGACTTGCCGGGGTGAGCGTGCGCCAGCTCGGCCGGCTGTTCCACGACGAGCTCGACACAACGCCCAGCCGTCACGTCGAGAACATCCGGATCGAGGCCGCACAGACACATCTGCAGGCCGGCCGGACGGTCGCGACCGCCGCCGAGCTCAGCGGCTTCGGCAGCCCCGAGACTCTGTGCCGGGTGTTCGTCACCCGCCTCGGCATGAGCCCCACCGTCTACCTCGAACGCGCCCGCACCGGTCTGCCCGCGCCGTGACCTCCGGCTGCACCGTGACGACCGGCCGGTCCGTCACGCCTGGCCGGTCCCGCACGCCTGGCGCTGCCAACACCGGTGGCTGATCAGGCCGTGTCTGCCCGTAGGTCGATGACGACCCTGCCGCGGGCCCGGCCGCTTCGCGGCACCTCGTGCGCCTGCTCGACGGTGGCCAGGTCGAACACCTCCGGGTGCAGGATCGGCGTGATCGCCCCGGCGTCAACCAGCTCGGCGGCGCGGGCGAGCACCTGGCCGTGGTGGGCCCGGCCGATGCCGTCCAGCAGGGGTTGCAGGGTGAACACGCCCGAGTAGGTGGCGCCGCGGAAGCTCAGCGGTGCCAGGCTGTGCGTCCCCCAGCCGAGGATGCTCACGACCCGCCCGGTGTACCGCCGGACCGCCTCGAACGATGCGTCCAGCGTGGGCCCGCCGACCGTGTCGAACACGACGTCGAACCCGCACCCCCGGTCGCCGACGCCACATAGTCCGTGACCGAAGTCGCACGGTAATCGATCGGCTCGGCGCCGAGCCCGCGGATCACTTCAAGGCTGGCCCCGGTCCCCATCGCGAACACCCGAGCGCCCCGGGCGACGGCCAGCTGGACGGCGATGTGCCCCACCCCGCCGGCACCTCCGTGGACGAGCACGGTCTGCCCCGGGCCCACCTCCGCCCGGTCGACCAGCCCCTCCCAGGCCGTGACCAGCGCCAACGGCAGCGCAGCGGCCTGCACCATGGTCAGCCTCGCCGGCTTGCGCGCAAGCAGATCGATATCCACCACCACCTGGCGCGCCAGCGTCCCCGGCAGCCCGCCGACCCCACCCGCCATCCCGTAGACCTCGTCACCCACCGCAAACCCGCCCGCCCCCGCCCCGACGGCCACCACGGTCCCGGCCAGATCGATCCCCAGCACCGCTAGCACGTTCACCCGGGCATGGGCCGCTCCCCCGTCCCGGATCTTCAGATCCAGCGGATTCACCCCGCTCGCCGCCACCTCCACCAGCACCTCGCCCATCCCCGGCTCGGCTCTGGGCACCTCACGATGCTCCAGCCCACCACCGAAAGCCGCCGGTACCAGCGCCGTCGTCATCGCCGCGTCATTGCCGCGCAGGGCCTCGTCCGTGCCGGCATCGCCAGCCCCACCCACCGAGATGGCCATCATGGCGCACTCCCTCGATTTATCCGTCCGGCCGCTTGTCCGTCCGGCCATTGATCCGACCAGGCCGTTCCAACCCGGCAGGTTGTTGGAACCGATTACGAGCCTCGACGACACAGTCGCCGGCGGGGAGCGCACGCGATCGGCTAGACGGCCCACAGATCCAGCCACCGATCGCACGGCACCGGCATGCCACCACGGCCGCCCGGTGCCCGAGCAGAGACGACCCCCGGACAGGACAGGACGAGGGCGATGTTTCTGTCCGTGTTTGGTAGCCACCACACGCGTGGCACTGCCATGCTGGATGGGCAGGCTTTGCACGGGGGCGGAGGCGCGCGAACGGTGAATACGACATCAAGTGAATCCGGGTTGGCAAGAGACAGGGGACCCTGCGGTCACTTCCGTGTCCGGTGACATTCGATGATCTATCAGCTGCATCACACGTCAGCGGCGTCGTCGAATCGGCCGGGCTGGCGCGTCACAGCGTCCACGCCCGGCCTGGACGACAGCACACGCGAGCAGGTCACCGCGCTGCTTGCCGCCGAGCTCGCCACAAGCGCACGTCGGACGGGACCACAACGGCAGACAGCCGAGACCAGTCGGGTGCAGCGCCGCTCTGCGCCCCAGAACACACCTGGCGTCGTCCTGAGCTACTCACGTCTGGAGAACGGGGCCGCCGTCATCTGCCGGACCGTCGACATCGGCGACGAATTCGCCGGCCGTCCAGGAAATGTGCTGCAGCACGCATTGCTGCTCACCGAGCCTGAGCAGGATCTCGGCCGGCATCTCCCCGCCGACCTGGCCTGGTGGCCAGGCTGGGCGGACCGACCGTCCCATGGCGTTCTTCCAGTCGTCAACAGGTTGGCCCTTGACCTGTCGCGTCCACGGGCAGCAGCGATCAACCGCGCCCGCGACCTGCATCGCGAGGGCCGGCTGGCGCCGCTGTTGGACGGCGTCCGCCGGGCGGCGCTCGGCCAAGGCGCCGTCCGGGTCGTGCTCGTGGAGCCCGACCCGGCAGCCATGATCGACCTGATCCGGTTGGCCACCGGCTCGCTACCGCGGGAACGTGCCCTGGCGATGACCTTCGCCGTGCAGGTGGGGCAACCGGAGCAGTCCCGTCATGTGCTGAACGTGGTACCGCACAGTGCCGGCATCGATGCGCACGCCGTCCCGTTCGGCGTCCGCTTCGAGACGCATGATCTGCATGCGAGTGCCCGCAGCGAGCTACCTGCCGGCCCCTGGGGAGTGGTGGCCGCGCAGGTGTGGCAGGTCGGAAGGGTGGAGGTCCTGGCATCAGTCAGCGCCTCGTTCCGCGCGGCAGATGCCGATGCCGCCCGGCACCTGGTCGAGGTGGCTGCCAGGGCGGGCATTCCCCTGAACCGGCCCACACGGCATTCCGGGCCGCCCGGTGAGGTCGACCTCCTCACACCGGCCGCCCCGCGGGCGGACGCGTCGGCGCGACGGGCAGGTCCACAGCCACGGCGGCCCAGGTGGTCGCTGTCGGGATCATGGCAGCCCTGGACCGGCCGGCTCCAGTCTGCTGGTGCCACGACCAGTAGCCATGCCCGCGGTGCCCTGTTGTTCGTGTTCGGCATGGTGAGTGCGTTCAGCCGGCTGGGCGGTCGCCTTCTCGTCCTGCCGCCGCGCACGCTGGCTGCCGGGCCACCGGTGCTACGGCCCGCGGAGAACGAGGTTGCATATCCTGCCTACTACGGTCACAACGGCCAGGCGGCAGCGGACCTTTCCGCCGTCAGGGCAGCTACTCAGGACACGGTGCTCACCGCCCGGGCGACCTTCCCCCTGGCCGGCCCGACTCGCTGGCCCGGCCCGCTCCGGGGAGGCATTGGGCCAGGCAGGCCGGAGACGCTGGTCAGGCCCACCGGACCAGTTGGCCGCGACACCCGGATGTGGCAGGCCGGCACGTCGGCCGGCGTCACCATGGCTACTGGCCTCGGCCGGGTCGTTCTTGCCGTGTATGCAGCCTTCGTCCTCACCACGGTCGCGCTGTTCACGGCCGCGGGTACGGGCCTGCGCCTCCTGGAGTCGGTGCGCTGGTTTCTGCGGGAGACCCGCCCGCAGCTGACGTTGGCCACCCTGCGGCTGGCGGCGGAGCGAGGTGTCGACTGTCCGTATCCCGACTGCGCCCGCCCGCTGCGCCGGCCGTTCTACCAGTGCTCCAATCCGTCCTGCGGACGGCGCCATGACGATCTGTGGCCCGGGCAAGGAGGCCTGCTGTACCGCGTGTGCGCCTGCGAGACACGCCTGCGCACCTGGGCGTCCGGCCGAGGCGGCCATCTCGCCAGTTTCTGCGGATCATGCTCCGGTCGGCTGCCTGATGGTGTCGGCCATGTGCCGATCGTCCATATCGCCCTGGTCGGGCCGCCTGCTTCCGGCAAAACGACCTATCTGGTCGCCGCTCTCGCCGGTCTGCGCGACCTCGCCTCTGCGGGCGATCTTGCCATGTCCTTCGCGTTCCGCACGGATGAGGAGTGGTATCAGCGCAGCATGCGGATTCTGGCCAACGGGGGCCAACTGGAGTCGACGCCAACTCCGAACCCGCGGGCCCTTGTCGTCACGGTCGGTGTTCGTCGCGGCCCGCGTCGAATCGTCTTTTTCTTCGACCCCGACGGAAGGCTCTACACCGATCAGGAGACGCTGCGCACCACTCACCGGTACCTGGAGCGGACGCACAACGCGCTGCTCGTTGTCGACCCGGCCGCGCAGCCGGCGCTCCTCGAGCGGCTCTCCCCGGCCCAGCTCGACACGGCACTCGAGGTCGCTCGTCCAGCTGCGGAGCCGACCTTTGACACCATGCGGCGGCTGATCAGGGTGCTTGAAGCCGATCGGACACTGCCTCGGCGCGGCGGTCGGATCTCCCTGCGGCTGGCCGTGGTGATCAGCAAGACCGACTGGTTGCGCCAGTTGCCACCGGGTCTACAGCTGCCCCCGTTCGCCCCCGAGTACCAGGATGCCGCCGTACGCCAGTGGTTGTCCGGCCCGGCGCACCTGCGGGAGCTGGCATTGCAACCGGCGCAGGAGTTCACCGACACCCGCTACTGGGCGCTGAGCTCAGTGGACTGCTTCCACCTCCACCCCCACCCCCACCCCCACGCCCCGACCAGATCAGGGCAGGGGATGGGCGTGGAGCACAGTTTCCAACGCCGAACGCACGACGGCGTACAGCCGGACGGGCAATCGGATCCGCCGGACGGCCAGCTCAACCCGGCCGCCCGAATCGCCGCTACCGAGCCGGTGCTGTGGATGCTCTCGGCGCACTCTCGTCGGTTCCGCCATCTGGTAACCCGACAACAGAACCAACGACCGACCGGACCGCGCCCGGCGGCGAACGCCCTGCCCTATCCGACCGGCACGCGGGGCACAGGCCAGTGATGGAACCCCCGACTTCGATGCCCGGTCATGTCCGCCGGCAGCGCCGGGTACTACTGGCGTTCTATGTTCTGGCGGTCCTTGTCATCGTCGCGGTGCCCTGCACCCCGGTGGTACTGCTCATCCTGTTGTGAAGGTACCTTCAGCGTCCTGAAAGCAGATTTCCAGCAACCGCGCACCTACCGCCGGGGGCGCTCGGGCTGCGGGTCAACGGCCCGCGGGTCCCGGCAGATACCGGGGTCGCAGTCGCCCATAACCGCCTCCCGGAAATGGACCTTGTTCAGGGCGATGAACGCGGTCCTCGGGAGGGTCTCGATCTCGACCGGTTCCACGCCGGGCTCAAACACCCGGGAGGTGGTTATGGACGTGCCATGCTCAGTCGTCTCGGACGTCCCACGCGTGCGCGCCCACTGGGATGTCCGGGCGGTGCCACGAGAGGAACCCGAGTTGCGGGTGAAAATCGGTAGCCGCTCGCCGTGCCGCAGCCCGAACTGGAAACTGCGCCCGCGCTGCTGATCTGTCGATTCGGTGTGCGCCTGGCCGATCGTCTCGTCCTGGCTCGAGCCGAGCGACTCGCTGGTGTTCTGAGTCTCCTGGCTAAGAACAAAGCGGTACTCAGCCCCGATCAGATCGACCGCGGCCCTTGCCTGCAGAGCATTGGAGGTCCCCATGAGCAGGGTGACGCTGCCCGCGGTGTTCAGCATCCGCTGTGCGTCCTCGAGCGGAGGCACATGCTGGTGCAGAAACATGGTGCGGACCTTGGCGTTGTGGGCGTGCTGACTGAACTCGTCGAGCACGTCTCGGCCAAGCCGGTCGACTCCGGCGACGATGATCAGGTCATCGGTTTCATGTGGCTTTCCATAACGAAGGTCCTCCATGAAGCGGTACAGCAGAATACGCGCCGACGCACCACTGTCATTGTTGTATATCGGCGCGGTGAACACGGTCAGCCCAAGGCGCCACTGCCCGCCGGCCGGACGCACGGTGGGCTCTTCGTCGGCCGGTGGCGGGGCGTCGAAGTGCCGTCGGCCGTCGTTACCAGCCAGCATCTCGAACGTGTCGACAAGAAAGGTCAGCTCGTCGATCTCCTGCGGCGTGCGGCCGAACTCGTGGCTGACGCGACTGAGCGCCAACTGCTGCTCAAGGCTCAATGCGCCGTCGATCTGGGCGCTGCCGGCGCCACTCTCGCTGAGGCGTTGCAGGACTCGTACGCCCGCGGCAAGGCGGCGAAACGTCAGCGGTCCGCCGATTAGACGGGCGACGGTTCGGACAATCGCCTCGTCGCGGCGGCGGATCTCGGCTGATCCGCTGCGACCAGGCAGCACAGCAAACGCGTCGGCGATCACCCGCCCGACAGCTTCCGGCTCCAGCTCGTGGAACAGATCAACGATGCTGAGCAGGGTCGGGAACCGGAAACAGGGCACTTGCTGGCCGGTGCTACTCACCAGCCGCATCAGGTCCTCGGCGACATCGTGGCTGGTCAGGTCAAGCACCACCACACTGCGGTCGGTGGCCATCAGTGAGCCGGCGGTCGACGCGATCATCGCGGCCCAGCCGTCCCAGGTTCCGCAGACGACATCGGTCCGGTTGACATCAGGTGGGGCTTGCACAGGTTGCCACGCGTCTCGGGGGACCGCGGCAGCGGTAGCGCCCCGCTGGCGGTCGTGCTCGTCGACCCGGGCGCCCTCCCGGGCGCGTTCCGCCCCCTCGCGCCACCTGGCATACGCCGTGGCCAAGCCACCGCCAACTACTGACACACCAGCGATGGCGAGCCCGGGAAGAACCAATGGCGTGCCAGTCACGGCACCAAGCGCCAGCGCCGCGCCACCAAGAACCGTTCCGCCGAACGCGCATGCCCGGCTCAACACCCCGAGCTGGGCGGCACTGGCCGCCGCTCCGAACTCCGTGGCCAGCAGCACCGGCCGGCTCAATGGGTCCAGCGCCCGCTGCTGCCCAGGCACGAACTGCCAACCCCACCGGAACCGGTCCATCCGCTGCGATAACAGCCGCTCAGCCAGTTCCCGCCGCTCCACCTGCTCAAGCTCGTCAGAATCCTGCTCCGACGGCATCACCGACGCCACACTATCACCCCCGAAATCAATACCAAAGCACGATTAGTCGGAATCGAAATTATTCACGAAGACTATCCATAACCACAGAAGGAACCACGCCACTAAGACCCATGATGCTTATGCCGAGGAGCTTCTCGTCTCGATCAAGAAAGAGCGCCACCACGCCACTTCCAAAGTCAACGTCACATATTCTTGTGCTGACGGCTTCTTCAACGTAACCATCAGAAAGATCGATCATAAGAGAATCGCGATCAGGATCGTAGGTACTTCTCATCTAATACACCCGCTCCCATTTTCTCTTTTCCTCCATTCTAAGCAGACCCCTCTGATCGACTCCTGGGATGCTGGTCACATGACCTCCCCGCCCAACAATAACAACATCAAATTCCCATGGCTTCACCTCGGATGGCGCTACGTACACTTCCGCACCATCTTCTTCCTGGATAAATTTTTGCCCTACTTCCGTAACGTGGTCCACATTCACAGATTTTTGACGCCAGCGATAATCTCCATGCTTTGTAAAATCGGGCCTTCTCGCCTCGGGGTTCGACTCGATCTCACCCAGGTCCCAGTCCTCGTCGGACTCCGGATCGAGATCATCTTCGATCGAGTTGACCGCTCTTCGCACATCGCCAGCGGCCGCACGTTCCGCCGGCCTTTTCGGATCTGCACGCGTCGGCGGCCTCTGTTCCGATGCATCGGAACCGGAATCCTCCTCCTCGTCGTCCGATACTTCCGAAACCACGTCCGGATCATGTGGGCCGGCATCCCTGATGATATCCGGCATCACCAGGGATTCCTGCGGAACAATCTCCGGGTTTTCGGTCCCCGATGGTGTCGGGGCAAGTTCCGGCCCGGTAGCCGGTTCCGCTGGCTCTTTGCCCGGCGACGGCGTGATCTCGGGATCCGTGGCTGGCTCAGGAGCCTCTGGCTCCGACTCTGGAGCGGCTTCCTCAGGTATCAAGTCTGGCTGAAGTACCTCGGTTCCCGGGTCCGGGGTCTGGATTTCGGGTTCGGTGCGCGGCTCGGGGGCCTCCGGCTCGGGCGAGGGAGGGGAGATCTCAGGTTCGGCAGATGGAGGAGCGACCTCCTGCTCGGCCGCCGGCGCGGGTACCTCGACAAGGCTCACGGGGGCCTGGTTGTCCTCCGCCGCGAGGGTTTCCGCGGTGGTCTCGGGATCACCGAGCTCTGCCGCGATGTCGGTGGGATTCTCCGCGGGAGCTTCGAGCGCGCCGATCCCAGGAGCGGCGGTGGTGGTTTCGTCCGGCGAATCCGTGACGAGCGACTCGGCCAGAGCCTCGGCCCCGCTCACCGTGGCAGGTGCCTCGGTACTGTCGCTGTCCCGAGCCTCCGCTATCACCGCCTCCGCCTGGGCGACCAGGGATTCCGCCTCCGCGGCAGCGATGCTCTCCGCGCGGCCCTCCGCCACGACCGTTTCGGCCTCGGCGACCAGCGCGTCCGCCTCCGCCGCTGCGACGCTTGCGGCGCGGGCGTCGGCGATGATTGTTTCCGCTTCAGCGACAAGCGATTCCGCTAGGGCCTGCGCGTCACTGTCAGCCGGCCCCTCGACTGTCTCCGAAGGCGTCGCACCTTCCAGGCCACCCGTTGCCTCGGGTGTACCGGACCCCTCGGCTGTCGCCGTCGTCCCCGTCTCTCCGCCAGCGGTGGAACGCCCACCGCTCTCGCCGCCGAAGCCACTGGGACCGCCGAAACCACCCGGGCCGCCACCGCTTTCGCCGCCTGAAGTGCCGCCGCTTTCACCGCTCATGGCCCTGTCCCCGAGCCAGTGCCAGTGCCAGCAGGCCCGACGTTGGGAGCCGAGGTCCGCTGCGAGGGCTTCGCGAACAGGCGGGCGATCCTGGTGATGTCGTCGGCGCAGGCTCGGGCGAAGGCCCGGCGCAGATACGGCTCCCCGGCCGAACCGGTCACTTCCATCTGCGCGGTGGTGAGCCCACTCGCGTCCGGGTCGCCGACCGCGACCCGCTCAGATCCTTCCGCGTGCGCCGGATTCTCTCGGAAGGACTGCAGCTGCGCCAGAATATCGGCACCCTCGAGGATCAGGCCGCGGCGGGCCCACTGCTCCGTGAGCGGATGCGGATGGCCGACGGAATCGGGCCGGTGGCGTGCGGTGTCGCGCAGCAGCTGGGCCCGCACGTCCTGCCAGCGGAAGACCCCGGCCTGATAGCGGCGGGCGTCCTCAGTGGGCGCCGGGTGTAGGCCCAGGTGCGCCATGAGCGTCGCCGTCAGGTGATCGGCCAGGTCGGCGGGGTCGAGCCAGCGCCGCAGCAGGGGACGACGGGCGTCCACCGACCGCTCCACCGCGTGCGCCAAGGCGCAGTCACGACGCCGGGATGGCCAGGCCAGCACCAGATCCGAAACCTCGGCGGACGGAGTGGGCGGGCGCAGTCCAGCGATGGTCGCGGCGATGACGGCCTCAACCCACAGGACGAGCAGGGCCGAGGCGGCATCGTGACGGGCGTCGCTCATCGCGAGCAGAGTGCACGGCGTATCCCGGCAGTCCGGTGGGCACAGACGGCTGCGAGGGTCCCGCACCGGCGGGCGATGGCTGGCCCGCTCGGCTGACTCGGAATCCTCGTCGTGGTGCATCTGGACGAGTACCGGCCGGTCCATACCGTCGAGGGCAACCGCGGCCTGACCAGGTGGCAGCGCAACGACGTGCTCGGACTGCTCCTCACGCAGGTTGATGGTGGCGCCGACGCTGGCCCGGTCGTCGGCGGCCGGCAGACGGTGCATCACCTTCAGTGCGGTGTTCTTCAGGACGTCTGGGATGATCTTCGCGGGGATCTGTTCGACGACGACCACGCCCTCGCCGTAGGCGCGGATCTCGGCGAGCAGGCCGGCGAACAGCTCGACCGCATTGCCGGCGGGCCCGTCAGCGTCTCGGCGTAGCAGCCGGTGTGCCTCCTCGAGGACGAGCACGTGGCGCAGCCGGTCGTCGCCGGGCCTCGGCGGGTTCGTCCGCAGGTGCTCGACGATCCGGATCAGCACGATCCCCATCAGGAACGCCTTGTCCTGGTCGCTGGTGACCCGGTCCAGTTCCAGCACGACGTTCTGCCTCATCAGGGCGGCGACGTCGAGAGGATGGCCGCCCTCGAAGAACCGGCCGGGTGTGCCTTCGCGCAGGCCGCGGATACGTACGTCAACCAGGCCGCGGACGTTGTCCCGGACCTCATGGCCGTAGCCGATGTCGTCGACGACCCGTTGCGCGACGATCCGCAACTCGCCGAGCGTCGGGTAGCGGGGGCGGACATCGACCGGGTCCTCGTCGACGAACAGCCGGGGGCGCCTGGACGGCCGCGGCACGCCGGTGACCATGTCCCACCCGGCGCTGGCGTAGACCTCGGACAGCGCGATCGAAAGGATCTGCGGCACCGGATTGTCCGCGTCGAACGCGGCCAGGAACAACTCGCGGACCAGGTCGGCGTGACTCTGCAGTGGATAGCCAGGTTCGGGTTCCAGCGGGTTCAGGCAGGCGGGTGGATCTCCGGGGACGCCGGGGCGTAGCACGGTCACTGTGTCGCCGGGACGCACCCGGCCGGCCATCCGGGCGTACTCGGACTTCGCCGGCTCGATGACAAGCCACGGCACCCGGTCGGCGGGATCGGCCGGTGCGGACAGCGCGGCGAGCAGTGTGCGGGTGGTCTGGGATTTACCGGAACCAGTCGCTCCGCAGAAGAACGCATGCCGGTTCAGGGTGGGCCGGGTGATGACGAACATGCCGGCGTCGGCATAGGCCGGATCGAGCACGGTGCCGATCGGGAAACCGTCGCCGTCGGTGCGGTCACGGGTGACGTCGAACCGGTGCGGCGCCAACAGCCGGATGCCGGGCAGTTCCCGGCCCGGCGGGCGGGCGAGCGCGGCCACGAGCTCGCTGGACGCGGCGAACGGCGACGACGGCAGGAACACGTCCGCAAGCTCGAACGGGCTTGCCTGCCCGGACGGAGATGGCGTTGCGCAGGCTTCGGCAAAACTGCCGTGCCTTGCCGACGGGACCAGGGTGTACGGCAGTCCACCAAGCTCTGCGGCGCCACACAGCAGCGACGCCGCAGCCCGTGCCGCGGTGGGCGTCTGCGAGCCGACGAGGACCCGGACATTCCACATGCCAGCGCCGCCGTAGCGGGCAAGCTCGCGAAAACGAGATTCGGCGCGTTCGAGCTCGGCCCACCGGGACCCCCGCGCTGCCTCACGCAGCATTGGTATGCCAACCTCGAGCCGGTCACGGTCCGCCTGGACCTGCTCGGGGCGCCGGGGCTCGGCCAGTACCAGCCAGGCGAAGGGATACCCGAGATGGGCTGCATGATCGTCGAACGAGCCGCGACGCTGCTGCCAGACCTCTTCGTCCGGCAACGTCCACAGCGCATCCGGAGCTCCCAGGCAGGGCAGCCACACGGGATAATGAGCGAGCAGCTGATCAAGTTCTTCGTCGGCGAGTTCGACGCCGCTCGTGCCCGGTGGGAAGAGCAGCCCATGGGTACCATCGGAGCGGACCTGGCCGGGTGCTGCGCCGGGAAAGCTGGGCCGCCCGCCCAGCACAAAGACAAACCGTTCCTGATCGTGTGAAGTACCTGCGCGCCGGGTGTGGGATGCCTCCATCGGCAGACGCAGCCAGGCGGCGAGCAGCACCGGATCGGCAGGACGCCCGGGGCCGCTCCCGGCAGCACCGGGAAGCTGATCCTGCGGCATTGTCAGGTTCCGCAGTGGCGCCGTCCGGTCCTCGTCCGCTGTCAGGCTTTGAAAAACTGCATGGGCAGCCGACACAGCCGCGAAGAGCTGGGCGGGTACCGGGTCTCGGGCCTGGGCATCCTCGGGTGGGCGGGGAGCCGAGACCAACCGGTAGGCCCGCACCCCGCTCGCCAGCCGCGCAGCCTGTGCCACCTGGTCAACCATCCGCTGGTTCGCCATCGGCCGGCCGTCAGCTGGCCGGCCGGGCCTGAGCAGCAGACAACCGTCCAACAGCCGCACACCTGATCCGAGCCCGAGACAGCCACCACTGCCAGCAACCGATCATGACGCCCCCGTAATCCTGGCCCAGCGTCCAGGCATCGCCATGATGCCAGAAACACATTCTCCCTCTTGCAATGCACAAACATCGGCCGAATCGACCAGAGTGCGTCCCTGGCTCGACCGACTCCACCACGGACCTCGCCTGGACCAGGCTTGCCATCGCCGTTGGGGGCTATCGAAGGACAGACTCCCTGCTCAGTCCGCCGCCGGATACGCAGACCGCGCGCTGTTCTCCCCGTTCGCGGGGATGGGGTCCGCCAGAGCGGCGGTCAGGGCGGCGATCTGGGCGCGGCGGAACTCGCGGGAGACGGGGGCGGTGGCCTCAACGAGGTCGAAACCGTGGTAGGCGCCGGGTACCTCGTGCACCGTGCAGGTCACCCCGGCGGCGCGCAGGCGCTGGGCGTAGGTGACGTCCTCGTCGTGGAAGAGGTCGCGGGTGCCGACGCCGATCCAGGCCGGGGGCAGGTTGGTCAGGTCGTCGGTGCGGGCCGGCACGGCCAGCGATGACACCTGGCCGGACGCGTCGGTCGCGGCGGGGCCGAGGTAGGAGGTCCAGGCGTACCGGTTGCTTTTCTGGTTCCACATCCGCAACTGCCGCGGGGTGATGTCAGTGCGGTCGCTGCTGCGGTCGTCGATCATCGGATAGGACAGCAGTTGGAACACGGGGTGGATCTCACCGCGTTGCCGGGCGAGCAGGGTGAGTGCGACGGCAAGGCCACCACCTGCGCTGTTGCCGCCGACCGCGATGCGCTCGGGGTCGACGTCGGGTTGTTCGGCGAGCCAGCGCAGCCCGCAGTAGCAGTCTTCCAGCGGGGTCGGATACGGGTGTTCGGGGGCGAGCCGGTACTCCACCGAGGCCACCACGATGCCGAGGTCGTCGGCGATCTGGCGGCAGAACGGGTCGTCGATGGCCGCGACCCCGAGAACGAGGCCGCCGCCGTGTATCCACAGCAACGCCGGACGACCCGGGTTGGACGGCCGAATCTGGTCTGGTCTGGTCGGGTCGGGCGGTGCCGGCCGGTACACGCGGACCGTGACTCCGGGGGCGATCTGTTCCATCGAGGTCTGGGAGTTCGAGCGGCGGGTGGACAGCCGGGTCAGCGCCCGGACCACGCGCAGGCTGCGTGGTCCCACTGAGGTCCGGGGGAGGAACTGGGCCGCGCGCAGGTCAGGATGGAAAGACGGTAACGGGCCGGCGTCCGCTGCGTTTCGCATAAGACAAGTTCCCATATTCCGCACTGAGAGGTCTGACGCCCGCCGGGACGCACCAGGTCAGAAAACCGCGAAGCGCACCCGACCGCGCAGGCCGACAGACGGCACAGGCCAGAAGACCGCGCAGGTCAGAAGACGGCACAGGTCAGGAGACCACACAGATCAGGAGACGTTGACACCGAAGTCGAGGGCGATGCCGCGCAGGCCGGTGGAGTAGCCTTGGCCGACAGCGCGGAACTTCCACTCGCCGCCATAGCGGTAGAGCTCACCGAAGATCATGGCGGTCTCGGTGGAGGCGTCCTCGGTGAGGTCGTAGCGGGCGACCTCGGCGCCGGTGTTGGCGTCGGTGACCCGGATGAACGCGTCGCGGACCTGACCGAACGTCTGGCGGCGCTGGTCGGCGTCGTAGATCGACACGGTGAAGACGACCTTGGACGCCTGCGGGGTGAGCGTGCGCAGCTCGACGTTGATCTGCTCGTCGTCCCCACCGCCGCCACCGACGAGGTTGTCGCCGAGGTGCTGGACCGCGCCGTCCGGGCTCACCAGGTTGTTGAAGAAGACGAAGTAGCTGTCGGAGAGCACCCGACCTGCCTCGTTGACGACGATGGCGCTCGCATCAAGATCATAGTCGGCGCCGCTGGTCTGGCGGATCTTCCAACCGAGGCCGACCGTCACCGTCGTGAGGTTCGGCGCGACCTTGCTCAGCGAGACATTCCCGCCCTTGGACAACGACACCGACGTCATGACCACACCCTAGTACCGACGGATCCGCCCCGACATCCCCCGCCCGGCCGCCCGCGACGTCAGCGACCCGACACCAGCCAACGCCAACCCCACAGACCCGAACCATCCGGCCACATCGATCACCGGACGTCCCAGGGCAGGCCGGGTGGCCGTCAGGTGGTGGCCAGGCGCCAGCGGGTGGGGCTGCCGTCCTCGGGGACGGTGGCGGTGGCTATGCCGGTGGCGGCGAGGGCGGTCAGGTAGGACCGGGTGTCCTGGACGGCGATCTGGATCGCGATGGCGCGCAGGTCGGCGAACGGACGGTGCCAGGTGACCAGGGCGGCGAGGTCCCAGACGGTGCCGACACCATCACGCAGGCCGTTGACCAGCTGGGTCATCCGGGCCCGGTGGCAGCTCTCGAGCTCGAGCAGGCGGTCCCCGAGGCCCGTGAAGCGCTGGTCGTGGGAGGGCAGTACCAGCGAGGCGTCCAGCGTACGCAGCCGGGCCAGGGAGCGCAGGAGGTCACCGACAGGGTCCGGGTTGGTCGGGTCCGGCAGGGGTGTGCTGACGACGGTGCCGGGCAGCACATGGTCGCCGGACAGCAGCAGCCGGTGCTCGGACTCCCAGAAGCACAGGTGGCCGGGTGTGTGGCCGGGCGTCCACAGGGCGTGCAGGGACCAGCCGGGGACGTCAAGGCGGTCGCCGTCGGAGATCAGCAGGTCCGGCGGCTGCGGTGGGGCGAGGACCAGCGGGTCGCGGGCGAGCAGCTCGGCGGTCACCTCGTCGGGGACGCCCGCGTCGGCAAGCAGCATGGCAAGTTCGGCGTCCTGGAGCAGCTCGGTCTGGCGCTGCAGCGCGGCTGCCTCCAGTCGGTGCAGGGCGATCCAGGCGCCGCTGGCCGCGCGGACCCGGTGCGCCAACCCGTAGTGATCGGGATGCGCGTGGGTGACCAGGATGCCGCGCACCTCGGCCGGCGACGTGCCGATCGTGGCGAGACCGGCCTCCAGGGCCGCGAAACTCTCATCATGATCCCAGCCGGCATCGACCAGGTACGGCCCGGCCGGGGTCTCGAACACGTACACGTACATGTGGGCCGGCCGGCGCACCGGCAGTGGGACGGGCACACTCCACAGCCCCGGACGGATCTGCTCCACCGCCGGCAACCGCCGGCGCTGCGCCGGGACCGCCGCGCCCCCGGCGCCCGGAGTCGTGGCGCCCGGAGTCGTGGCGCCCGATGGTGCGCCGGGCGGCGGGGTGGCGCCGGGGGGTGCGTCGGGTGTGGTGGTCATCGCGTCGTGCCTCCAGCGGGTCAGGGAAGTCGACGGCGGCCGGGCCGCACGGCGACCTCTGACGTCGGCACCGGATCCGTCCCGAGCGTATGGACGTCCACCGCCGTCGCTGGCCGGGCGACTCCCCGCCGGCCCGTGGGGGTGGACACAACCGCTCACTTGCTGCGGTTTTACGCGCGGCCATTGCGCCGAAAGGACCACTCGCGGGCCGCGGCGCAGGTCGGTGAGGGCCCGGGCAGGAGCATGTCGTCTCGCGGATCTTCACCTACGCCCGCCATCCGCAAAGCGTCACCGACCAACCGCCGTCCGCGCACCTTGCGAACCTGCCGCCGCCGTGTTCGGAGGCGCTCCTCGACCGTGACCAGACCTTGATCCACGAAAGGCCCCGGACGGGTCGAGGGTGCCGTCCCGCTCGGACCACCACCGAGGCCACGGGGCTCAGGACCCCCGTTCGGGTGGCCGGCAGAACTGTCAGACGCAACCGTTAATGTCAGACCGATGTTCGAGCCCGCCCCGTCCACTCCGCCGTCCCAGCAGACGACGCCGTCCCAGCAGACGACGCCGTCCCAGCAGACAGCGCCGTCCCCGGTAACGGCACCGACCCAGGTGACCGCACTGTCAGGGGCGACAGCCCCGTCGCCGGTGCCAACGGTGTCGCCGATGGGGCTGGGGCTGGTGGGGGATGTCGGGATGGTGCGCCGGCTCAAGGCGCTCGCGCTCACCCAGCCGCTGCACGACCTCGACGTCCGCAAGGCGCATCTGGCCGGCGCGAGCGAGGGCGACGGGGACGGACACGGCGGCGGTCCGGGCGCCGCGGATTTCTCCGGGTACGCGATGGCCGAGCTCGGCCTGCATGCAATCGACCAGGTCACCGTGTCGATGGATTTCGACCGCGGGGCCGATCACGACCAGGTGCTGCGGCGGCTGGTGCCACTGGCGGCGGCGCAGGCGCCGGGGCGGCCGCCGGCCGAGCACGAGCGGGTGGCGTCCTGGGTGCTACACAGCCTGATCAACGTCGGCAACGTCAACCGCGGGTTCGACGCCGGCTACGGCACCCTGCATGCCGACGGGCGCTACGTCCGGCGCCGGTTCGACTTCAAGCTGCTCGTGGAGCTCGCCGACCCGGCCGGTGACATCTACCTGCGCGCCACCGACGAAGCGGTGACGGTGCTCGTCGGCGCGCTCGACACCGACATCACCTCGGCGCAGATCGCCGCCGAGGTGGCCCTCGACACGCTGATCCGCCGCGGCCGGCTCGCCGACGCCCGCGCCGCCGCCGAGGCCGCCCGCTACCGCACCGTGCAGTACGCCGAGCAGCTGCGCGGCCGGCTCGACGCGACCAGGCGCAACGTGCTCGCCGTCGACTGGCTCGAGGCAATGCCCACGCTCATCGATGAGGCGCTGGCGCATGTCGAGCAGCGCTACCGGTACGAGAACGCGATCCTGACCCACATCCGCCGCTACCGCGACTCCACCGACGACCCGGATCACAAGCGTCAGGCCGCCGATCTGGTCACGATCGTCGGCGACTGCATCCGCCGGCACACCCAGCTGCAGGCCCGGCTGCTGGAGGCCGGCGGGGTGTTCCGCGCCGAGCAGGATCGCCAGCAGTTTGCCGCAGCCTCGGCCCGCGCCGGGATCGACCTGCACGCCGAGCTGCTGGTGCCCACCCTGGCCCTGCCGGCCGGCGAGGCGGAACGTCCCGCGGTGGCGTTCTTCCCCGGCGCGGTCGGCGTGCGCACCCCGCGGGCGCCCCGGGTGCTGGATCTGGTCGATGTGCTGCTGCGTCCCCCGGTGGACCGCGACGTGCTCGGCGCCGAGATCGTCGAGGCCGACCTGGTGGAGCTCACCGAACAGCCGCGCTTCGATGACGAGACGTGGGCCCGGGCCCTGGAGCTGCTCGACCTCGACCCGGCCGGGCCGCGCCGACTGTCCGCGCTGCTCGCCGACGCCCGGCGCACCACCACCGCCACCGTGGCCGCCGGGGATACCGGAGCCGCGGTGGCCGGTGGCGCCGAGGTGGCCGAGCTGGTGGCACTGCTCGCGCTGCATGCGGTGAGCCCACGCATCGAGGCGGCCCGCCAGGCCGGGGACCCGACCCTGATGGTCGCCGTCGACGACGGCACGCCCCTGGCCGACCCGCACTTCGGCGGAGCGGACCTGCTCGTCGGACGCGCCCGCCTCGGCTCACCGGAACCGGCGGCGAATCCGGCGCAGGCGGCAGATTCCGAGCAGGCGACGCACACCGTGGAGACGGCTCGGTGAGCGGGCCGCTGGAGGGGGCGCAGGACGCGGCCCGGCTGCTGTCGTTCGGGCTGCGGCCCCGACTGGTGCCGGCCCGCGACCCCGACTACCGCGACCTGGTCCGCCGCTACCTGGCGGACACCGAGTTCGCCGCGCTCACCCAGGCGATCGCCGCGGGCCTGGGGCTGGTCGTACTGGACGTGTCCGAACGGGCCGGGATGGTGCCGGCGGGCGCGGCCGAGTCGGCGTTCGCCGTGCGGATCGGCGACTACGCCCGGCGGGCCGGCGGGGAGCACCGGGCCGCCGACCGACTCCTGCACGCCCTCGCCCAGCTCGCCGTGGCCGCCCTGGCCTACCCCCGGCCGGCCGACCTCGCCGACGCCTCCTATGTCGGGCGGGTCAGTGTGCACGGTGTGGACGCGTTCGTGCGCGAGTCCTGCCGGCTGCTCGCGGAACGCTGCGCCGAGGACGACCTGACCCTCGACCCCCCGCTGGGCGCGCCGCGGCTGGAGGCGGCGTGGCGGCTCTACGCCCGGCGGGCGTCCACCGGCATCACCCGGGACGCCCGCCGCCTGGCCGGCTCCACCACCGGCATCATCGCCCGGGCGATGAACTTCCTGGTCGACTCGGGCTGCCTGGTCCCCGTCGGCGACCAGGCCGGCGGCACGTTCCGCACCACCGGGCGCTACCAGATCCAGGTCCGTGAGCTGGCCGCGGACGCCGCGTTCGAGGAGCTGCTGGCACTCGGCGTCGTCACCGTCACCGACGGCTCCGGCTCGCTGCAGGTCCGCTCGGACGAGCCGGTGCTGCCGGTGACAACTGCCGGTGCGGTCGACGCCGCCGAGGTGACGGAGACCGCCGATGTATGAGCTCTCCCGGGTGCGGCTGCATGCCGTCGGGCCGCCCGGCGCCCGGTTCGCCGACGTCACGCTGGACTTCTCCGGCGTCGGCGGCGAGGTCACCGGACCCCGTCAGGATGCCCTGTTCACCCCCGCTCCGGCGGCCGGATCCGCGCCGGCCACGACCCGGTCGTCGGCATCAGCCCGGTCGTCGACCACCGCCTCGGGTTCCGTCCCGGGCGGGACGAAGAACGGCACGGGGACAGGGGACACGCGTGCGCGGCGGCCCTCCCCCGCGTCCGTGCTGTTCCTGGAGAACGGGGGCGGCAAGAGCGTCCTGATCAAGTTGATCTTCTCGGTGGTGCTGCCGGGGCGGCGCCAGGTCGTCGGCACGTCGAACGGACGGGTCCTGGACAACTTCGTCCTGCCGGGCGACACCGGCCATGTCGTCTGCGAATGGCAACATGCCGGAACCGGTCAACGCCTGCTGACCGGCAAGGTCAGCGAGTGGCGCGGCCGGGGCACAGACGCCGGACGGCTCACCGAGGCGTGGTACTCGCTGCGTCCCACCGGTGGGACGAGCGGGGCGGCTGAGGCGGCTGAGGCGAGCGGGATGGGCATTGACGGGTTGCCGTTCACCGAGCAGGGGCGCCAGGTCACACTGTCGGGGTTTCGCACCCGTCTGCAGGACGCGCACACCGCCGAGCCGGCGTTGGCACTTGCCTGGCTGACCCAGCAGGGCGCCTGGAGCGAGCAGCTCGACGCACTCGGGCTCGACCCGGAGCTCTTCCGCTACCAGCGGGCGATGAACGCCGGCGAGGGTGAGGCCGCCGAGGCGTTCTCCTTCGGCAGCGACGAACAGTTCGTCGAGTTCCTGCTGCGCGCGGTCACCGCCGCGGAGGATCCGGACGGTCTCGCCGACGTCGTGGACGGCTACGCGGCACGGCTGGCGCAACGGGCCGTGCTCGGCGCCGAACGCGACTTCGTCCAGGGCGCGTTGGAACGGCTCGCGCCGCTGGTCACCGCGGTGGACCAGCGCACCGCCGCCGCGACCGCCCACGCCGCCACCACCGCCCGGGCAACCCGGCTGCACGACCGGCTGCGGGCCCGGCTGCGCCGCGACGAAGCTGCCCGGGCGGGCCTGGACGCCCAGCTCGAAGCGTCCCGCAGCGCGGAGCGGGACGCCCACCAGGCCCGCGCCCGGGCGCACGGCGAGGTCCTCGCGCTACGCCGACGGGTCGTCGAACTACGGGTGGACGAGGCGGTTCGGGAGCGTGACCGGCTCGCCGCGGCAGCCGCTGACGCCGGCGCCGAGATCGACGCCTGGCGGGCCGTCGGGGATGTGCTGCGACTGGGTGCGGCCACCGCGGAGGCCGGCCGGCTGACCCGGCTTGTCACCGACGCCGAGGGAGCCGCCGCCACGGTGCTCGCCGACCGCGACAGCGCCGCCCGGGCCCTGCTG
>NZ_JAMQQG010000354.1 GCF_023716925.1 Frankia sp. R82 | reverse complement strand
GGCAGGCCCCGTGCCGGCGCGGCCGAGCGCGTTGCCACGCCACCCCGGCCGGCGTCGCACCCGGCGTCTCCTGCACCGTCCCCATCCCCGTCCCCGGTGGCCCCGTCCGGGACGCCGGTGACCCCGTCCGGGGCACCGTCGATGTCCGCGTCGACGGGCCGGCCACCCGGGCCAGCACTGACTGCGAGGGCCATACCGGTGGGAGCCACACCGATGTCCGCGGCGACGACGGACTCCGCGCGGCTGGATGCCGCCACGGGGGCCGACCGTTTCCTGCGTTCCCCGGGGCCCGAGGATGCCGATCCCCGAGGTGAGGCCGCCGGCGGGTCGACCCGGGACATGCTCGACTCCCGCGACGGTACGGGCCCGGACACCACGCCTGTACCGGGCGGGTCCGGCAGCCGCCCGCGACCGCCGGTCGACCGGCGGCTGGTGCTGCGCAAGATGGCACTGACCACCGGTGCGATCGGTCTGGTCCTCGCGCTGCTGGCGCTGCCTCTGGTCGGCGCCGTGGGGCTGTTCGCCAAGAGCAGTGCCGATCACTTCCTCGGCCTGCCCGGCGAGCTGGTCACCCCGCCGTTGCCGCAGAGCTCGACGATTCTCGCCGCGGACGGCTCGCCGATCGCGACCCTGCGCGGGGCCGAGAACCGCGTCGTCGTCCCGGGCAAGGACATCCCGAAGGTGATGCGGGAGGCGATCGTCGCGATCGAGGACGCTCGCTTCTACGAGCACGGCGGTGTTGACCCGCAGGGTGTACTGCGCGCCGCCCTGCGCAACAGCGAGTCCGGCAGCGTTTCCCAGGGCGGGTCGACGCTCACCCAGCAGTACGTCAAGAACGTGCTGCTGCAGAATGCCCGAACCCCCGAGGAACGCGAGGTGGCCGCCGGGGACTCGCTCGACCGCAAGCTCCAGGAACTACGGTACGCCCTCGACATCGAAAAGCGTCTTTCAAAGGACGAGATCCTCGAGCGGTATCTGAACATCGCCTATTTCGGTGACGGCGCCTACGGTGTCGGCACGGCCGCCGAGCACTATTTCGGCACACCGATCTCCCAGGTGAGTGTCGCCCAGGCCGCGCTGCTCGCCGGCCTGGTGCAGAGCCCGTCGCGGTACAACCCGGCCGCGCACCCGCAGTCCGCGCTGGTCCGGCGCAACACGGTGCTCGACAAGATGGCCGAGAACTCCTATATCTCGGCGACCCAGGCGGATGCGACCAAGCAGCTGCCCCTGGACGTCCGGCCGGCCCCGCCGGCGGCCGCGGACTCGTGCGTGACGTCCACCGCCCCGTTCTTCTGCGACTATGTCCGCTCGCAGCTGCAGGCGAGCCCGGCGCTCGGCAGCACCCTCGAGGAGCGCAACCGCCGGATCTATGAGGGTGGCCTGGTCATCCGCACGACGTTGGACCCGCAGGTCCAACTGGCCGCACAGGACGCGGTGAACTCGACGATCGCGCCGACCAACCGGGTCTCGGCGACCGAGGTCGTCGTCCAACCGCGGACCGGAAACATTCTGGCGATGGCCGTCAACCGGGTGTACGGGCCGGACACGGCGGCCAACCAGACGGTGGTCCCGCTGCCCACGAAGGCCACGTTTCAGCCCGGTTCGACCTTCAAGACGTTCGTGCTGGCCACCGCGATCGAACAGGGTTACGGCACCTCGACCGCGTTCTACTCGCCGGCCTGTTACGTCAGCCCGAAGTTCCCGCTGGACCGCGGGGAGGGCGACTGCCCAAAGGGGTACTCGAACTCCGACCCGGCCGAGGCCGGCGTCTACGACATCCCCAAGGCCACCGAGGACTCGGTGAACACGTTCTACGTCCAGCTGGCGGAGAAGGTCGGTATTCCCGCGGTACTGGAGATGGCCAAACGGCTCGGCGTGAGCCCGCCGGAGGTGGACCAGATCGGAGCCACCGACGGCGCGACCGCGATCGGCGGTGGGCAGCACATGTACGTCTCACCGCTGCAGATGGCCGACGCCTACGCGACGATCGCCGCCAGTGGCCTGCGCTGCACGCCGCGGTTCGCCACCAGCGTCGTCGACTCGAGCCAGGACACCCTGGACGTCGCGAAGGGTCCGCAGTGCGAGCAGGTGCTCGCCGAGGGGGTCGCCAACACGGTGACCAGCGTGCTGGCCGGCGTACCGATTCGCGGTACCGGCACCAACGCGGCGATCGGGCGGCCTTCGGCGGGCAAGACCGGTACCACCGACGAGTACTCGGCGGCCTGGTATGTCGGGTTCACCCCGCAGCTGACGGCGGCGGTGTCGGTCGGCGACCCGTCCGGCGCGGAGTCGCATCCGTTGCGGGGTGTCGTCGCGGATGGCCGGACCTGGGCCCGGGTCTTCGGTGGTGACCTGCCGGCGATCATCTTCGGCAAGTCGATCCGCGCGGCGCTGGCGAACCAGCCGGTCGAGGCGCTACCTGCCGCCGACCCGACGGTGGCCCGGGGCACCAAGGGCGGTCTGCAGAACACCCCGCCAGCACCGCCGGCCCCGATCCCCCAGCCGGGTCTGCCGGGCGGGGTGCAGAATCCCGTCCTGCAGGGTCTACAGGGCGTCCTCGGCGGTGGCCAGGGCGGCCAGAACAACGGCGGTGGCCAAAGCGGCCAGAACAACGGCGGTGGCCAGGGCGGCCAGGACAACGGCGGTGGCCAAAGCGGTCAGGGCGGCGGAGGCGGCCCGGGCGGACGTTGATGTCCGGCCGGGCAGGCCGGGGCCGAGCAGCGCACGGACGCTGACGCCCCCGGCCTGATGCCGGCCTGGTTGTTCTGAGCCGCGAGGCTCCGGGCCTGGCTGCCCGGGGTCATGCGTGGTGGAGCCGAAAGCTGGCTCAGCGGCCCAGATCGTGGGCGGCGAGGGTCTGGCCGGGGTCGACGCCGAGAGCGAGGGCCAGGTAGACGGCCGTGAAGTCGAACAGCCCGAGCACGGCGGCGAGCCGCTCCACCGGGTCGGCTCCCTCAGCCCGCAGCTCGGTGACACCGACGCCCCGCTCGGCGGCCACGGCGATGACCGCCTCGGCCTGCCGGGTGACCTCGGTGGATTCGACGCCCGGGTCGCGCAGCAGGACAAGCCGCAGGCGCAGCGGCGGCTCCTCGTCGTCGACCCGGTCGCGGAAGAAGTCCTCAAGGTCATCCGCGGTTCCACCGGATCCGGATCCGACCGCGGGGCCACCGGTGCTCCGCCCGGCGCCGAACGGCCCGTCCAGCAGGCCGATCTGCAGATGGCCGGGATGGGGCAGCCCGCCGGCCAGCGCCGGATACCGGGCGATCGCCGCGAGCTGATCGACGGCGCCGCGGGCGGCCGCCGCGGTGACCGCGGAGGTGCCCCAGACCAGTGGCAGGCTACCGGCCAGCTCAAGCGCGAGGGTCTTCGCCGGGTTGACGAACGACTCGCTGGACGAGCGGCACCGGGTCGCGATGCCTTCCAGACGCACCGCAGTGGCCTCGAGCGCCGCATCCGTCACTCGCAGCACGCCCAGGGCACGCCCGGCGACGAGCAGCGGAACCACAAGCGACCACAGCGTGGTGCTGACCGGCCGGCCACCGGTCAGCGGCACGTACGTTGCGCCCGTGACCGAGGCCAGATGGGCCGCAGGTGTGTCGGGCGGGGCGACGACGGCCACCCGGGCCCCACGCCGGGTCGCCTCCTCGACCGCGGAAAGCATCTCCGCCGATGCCCCGGAAGCGGACACCGCGAGGACCACGTCGGCGACGCCGACCCATCCGGGCAGCCCGTAGGCATGGTGGCCGAGTACCGGCACCGGGCCTGCCGGCCCGGCGACCGCGGCGAGAACGTCGGCGACAAGCGCCGATCCGCCCACCCCGACGACCAGGATCGCGCGGGGACGACCGTCTGCCGCGAGCCGGGCGACGCCGGCTTCCTCGGCCAGTACGGCGCTGTGGCGCACCTGCGGCCCGGCGGAGGCGACGTGCGGTAGGAGAGCGACAACGCCGCCGCCGTCAAGCCGGGCGGGGTCGTCGAGTGCGGTCTCGTCGACGTACACGCCGCCTCAGCTGGCGGTCGACGCGGCGGTACCGGTGAACGGGACGGCCTCGTCGAGCAGCATCACCGGGATGTCGTCCCGAACCGGGAAGGCCAGGCCGCAGGCGAGGCAGACCAGGACGGGGGCGCCGGCAAGCTCGTCCGGCCGCAGCTCACCATGCTTGCTGCACGGACAGGCGAGGATCTCCAGCAGCAGCGGGTCGAGGCTCATCAGGCTTCCTTTCGGCTCCGGACCAGCGACAGTACGTCGTCGCGCAGCCCGGTCATCGTCTCATCATCCGGGCCCTCGACGTTGAGCCGCAGCAACGGCTCGGTGTTGGACGGGCGCAGGTTGAACCACGAGCCATTGGTGAAGGTGATCGTCAACCCGTCGAGATGATCGACGGTGTCGGCCGAGGTCGAGTAGGCCTTCTCCACCTCCAGCATGGCGAGGGTGGCATCGGCGACCTCGGAGTTGATCTCACCGGAGGCGCTGTACCGCGCATATCCACCGAGCAGGCCCGACAGCGGCCCGGCCTGCCCACCCAGGGCGGCCAGCACGTGCAGGGCCGCGAGCATGCCGGAGTCGGCCCGCCAGAAGTCACGGAAGTAGAAGTGACCGGAGTGCTCGCCGCCGAAGATCGCGCCGGTACGGGCCATCTCCGCCTTGATGAACGAGTGGCCGACCCGGGTGCGCACCGGCACGCCGCCGCGTTCGAGCACCAGCTGCGGCACGCCCCGACTGACGATCACATTGTGGATGATCGTCCCACCTGGCTCGCGGGCGAGCTCACGGTCGGCGACCAGCGCGGTGATGACCGACGGCGAGACGATCTCGCCGCGTTCGTCGACGACGAAGCAGCGGTCGGCGTCACCGTCGAAGGCGAGGCCGATGTCCGCTCCGGAGGCGCGGACGGCGGCCTGCAGGTCGCGCAGGTTGGCCGGCTCGATCGGATTGGCCTCGTGGTTCGGGAAGGTGCCGTCAAGCTCGAAGTACAGCGGGACGACGGTGAGCGGCAGGTCCGCGAGCGCTGCCGGGACGGTCAGCCCACCCATGCCGTTGCCGGCGTCGACGGCGACGACGAGCGGCCGGATGCCGGCCAGATCCACGAGCGTGCGCAGGTGGCGGACGTAGTCGGCAAGCAGGTCACGGGTGGTGATCGAACCGCGCCGCCCGGACCCGGCGGGCACGCCCTGTTCCACCAGCGCACGGATCTCGGCGAGCCCGGTCTCCTGGCCGATCGGAGCGGCGCCGGCCCGGCACAGCTTGATGCCGTTGTACTTCGCCGGGTTGTGCGAAGCGGTGAACATCGCCCCGGGGATGTTCAGGGCGCCGGCGGCGTAGTAGAGCAGGTCCGTCGAGCCGAGGCCGGCCGCGATCACGTCCGCGCCCTGCTCGGCCGCACCCTGCGCGAACGCGTCGGCCAGCGGCACCGACGACTCACGCATGTCGTGTGCGGTGACGATCTGCTCGGCCTCGAGCAGGCGCACGAACGCGGCCCCGGTGGCGCGTGCGATGTCCACGTCGAACTCGGCCGGGACGACTCCCCGGACGTCGTACGCCTTGAAGATCCGCGAGAGGTCGCGCATCGGATTCCCCGCCCTTCACCTGGCTGTCCCCCGCACCGGTCGTGAGCGCACCCAGGGTGACCCCGACCCGTGGTGAAACCCCACTGGTGAGCGGGTGCTCCGGCACCTGCGGCGCCTGCCGCCGCCGTCAGGGATGACGATATCCGCAGCCCCCGACAGCCCCGGTGCCGGATCCGGCAAGGGCCAACACCCGAGACAACGCGAGCCGCCGGCCATCCTCCCGCAGGGGATGCCAGGAGATGCCCGGGGACGGCTCGCGCTGGGCCCGAGGAGCCTCAGGACGGACTGGGAACCGCCCGTAGATGCCCGCGTCGACCGCCGGGGTCGGAGGTACCACCGCCGCCGCCCTGCGGACCGGCCCCGCCGCCGGGCGGGGGCTCGGGACCACGACGGGGCGTCTCAGGGCCGCGACGGGAGGCTTCGCGCACGGCATCCGCGAGGGCTTCCAGGTCATCCCCGGCCACCTCACGGCCGCCCTCACGCGGCGCCTCGGCCTCGGCCTCGAGCCGGACGACCGCCCAGCCGAGCGGCACGGTGAGCCGATCGGCGTGCGTGCCGCACAGGTCGTACGAGTGCGGCTCGACGTACGGGGACAACGGGCCCAGTACGGCCGTCGACTCGGCGTAGGCATACGTGAGCGTGGCAACCGCGGCTGCCGAACATGCCGAGCGGGAGCAGCGCCGAGGCTTCACGTTCCGGACGGTAGCCCCCGGAACGGACGACGGCCACCACCTATCGTCGTGTCGCGTGACGCGAGGCTGAATCGTCACGCGTTGTCGACCGATTCGTTGCGCCCCGCATCCGATCCCCCGCGTAGCACGGGTACCACACGGACTATCGAGATCGTCAAGCTCATGGAACCTCCTCGGTCCGGGAGGGAGTCGGGGGTCGTACGGTCCTATGGTCGGTCGCGGCCATGGGCAAGCGACCGGCGGGGTCGGCAACCGGCCCCGCCCGGGCGCCGCGCACACCCGGAAGGTGCCGAGGTGAGCAGGCGCCCGATGCCGGGCCGGTCGAAGTCCCTGTCGGGAACGCTACGCTCACAGGGTGACCGACCTCGAGCGGTTCCCCCCGGCGGGCCGGCCGATTCACGTTCGCCGTCGCCGCGACCGGCGCGGTCGGGGCGTGCGCGGCATGATGCTGCCCTCGGACGTGCCCGCCTACGCGACCCGCGGCGACCGGTTCGACGACTTCGTGCTGGACGCGGTGGAGCATCTCGACCACCGCTGGTCAGCGGAGCTCTCCGACGTCGAGTTCGCCGTCGAGGACGTGCCGCCGATCGCGGTCGGGGACGAGGAGATCCCCCTGGCCAGATACCAGCCAGCCACGGGAAAAGGCCGGTCAGCGACCCCACGACGGATCGTCGTCTACCGCCGGCCGATCGAGGCCCGCACCGTCGACAACGAGGAGCTCGCCGAGCTGGTCCTCGACGCGATCATTCACGAGGTGGCCGACATGATGGGTGTCGATCCGGCCGTGATCGACCCCGAGGGCCACGGCTGGGGCGACGAGGACTGACCGGAGGGCGCCCGGCGGCGGTGATCGTCACCGGGCACATCCCAGAGGGAGATCGTGACCAGGAACACCTCACCCGCGGCGCACGTTCGGGTGTCGCCGAGGGCATCCGGGGGTACACGCGCCCGCGTACTGCCGTTGCGTGGCGTGGCACAGGCCTACGCCTGGGGCTCACCGACGGCCATCCCGGCACTGCTGGGCGTCCCACCGAGCGGCACACCGGTCGCCGAGCTGTGGCTCGGCACCCATCCGGTGGCGCCCGGGCTGGTCGAGACCGGCGCCGGGCAGTACCCGGCCGCCGACTTCGTGGGCAACCTCCCGTTTCTGCTGAAGGTGCTGGCCGCCGACCGCGCCCTGTCACTGCAGGTGCATCCGGACGTCGCCCAGGCCCGGGCCGGCTTCGCCGCGGACGAGGCCGCCGGCCTCGCCCTCGACGATCCGCAGCGCCGTTACCGCGACCCCAACCACAAGCCCGAGCTCATCGTCGCGCTGACGCCGTTTCGCGCCCTCGCCGGTGTCCGCGACCCGCGGTGCACCCTGGCGGTCGTCGCCGGCCTCGGCGTGGCCGCCCTCGAGGCGGCCTTCCGTCCGCTGGCCACCGACCCGCACGCCGGCGCCGCCACCGTCCTGCGGACCCTGCTGACCATGCCGACCACCCCGGCGAAAGCCCTGGTCGACGACCTGGTCACCGCCGCCGCCCGCCTGCGCTCCGCCTCCCCCGTGGCCGGCGACCACGCTATCGACAACGAACTTTCCCGGGCGGCGGATCTGGTGGGCCACCTGGCCGCGGCCCATCCCGGTGACGTGGGCATCGCGGCGGCCCTGCTGCTCAACGACGTCACGCTGCAGCCCGGCGAGGGCCTGTTCCAACCAGCCCGGCTGCTGCACGCCTACGTCGACGGCCTGGGCATCGAGATCATGGCTGCCTCCGACAACGTCCTGCGTGGTGGCCTCACCCCCAAGCACATCGACGTCGACGAGCTGCTGCGCATCCTCGATCCGACGCCGAGCGACGCCCCGGTCCGCCCGGCCCGCCCCCTGGCCACCGGCCCGGGCGGACAGCTGCACGGCTGGGACGTCCCGGTCGCCGACTTCACCCTGGCCGAGGCCGTCTGCACCGGCGGCGACCTGCCGGTGGGCCGCCCGACAGTCCTGCTCGCCGTCGACGGCGAGGTCACCGTGACGATCACTCCACCGGTCGCCGTCCCGACCGATCCCACCCCCCGCCCCCGCGCAGACGCCGGCACAGCGGACGGCAACCGGGTGCGCGACGACATGAAGGTCAGCAGCACGACCGGCGACAGCACGGCGGGCGGCTCGGTATCGGGTGACCCGACGACGCTCACGCTGCACCGGGGCGAGTCAGCCCTGGTGACGGCCCCGGCCGACGTCGTCCTCTCCGGCCATGGACGAGTGTTCCTCGCCGCCTCTGGCCACTGACCCGCCCCAGACGCCCGAAACTACCCCTGGTGATCGCCGGACCGGCCGACAGTCAACCGATCACATGGCTCGAAGGTCATCGACATGCCTGGTAGCGAGCCGACATCGACTAGCGATAGGGCAGGCCTGGATCGGCGACCGCCGGGGGTGCGTCCAGCAGCATGGGCGCGCCCCGCAGTGGGATGATCGCGGAGAGAATCCGTGGCAGGACCGGTGCCGGCAGCGCTGTCCCGGATCCGCCCGCCGCCCCTGCCGGGCCCGGGTCGGCGGGTCCGCCCGAACCTTCCGAACCGGCGGGATTGGCGGAACTGTCGGGGTCGGGGTCGGTGGCTCCGGCGATCACGGTGGCGATCAGCGGGCCGCCGGTGGCGGTCAGCCGTCCGGCGGGGGGGCGGGCGCGCTGTGACAGGACGGCGACCGAGCCGGCTCGCAGACGCACCGTCGTGGTGTCCACGTGGGCGGTGACCGGTCCGAGCGGGGCGGCGAGCACAAGGGCACCGGCGGCGCCGGCGGGGACGGGGGGCACGGCGACGACGGCATCGACAGCCGTACCGGCACCGGCGGTGGGGCCGGTCGGGTCGCTCAGGCCGACGCCGCGACCGTAGCCGTCCAGTCCGGGCCGGCCGTCCGACACTTCGAGGCGGGTGGCACCCGCCCAGGTGCGCACCCCCTGCCACCCGGAGGCCAGGCCCAGTTCGGCGAGCACCGGCTCACCGGCACCGGCACCGGCCAGCTCACCGACATCGGCCGACCTCCTGCCGTCGACCGACTCCCCGGCGCCGGGGCCGACCGATTCGACGAGCACGGCGCTGGCGAGACCAGCAGGCAGCGGGACCGGCACCGAGATCACCCCGGCGGCGGGGACGCGCACCTCGGCGAGTCCGGGCGGGACGTGCGGGCCGGCCGGGGTCAGCACGCTGACGCGGACCGTCGCGGACCGTCCCGGCGCGGCGA
Source organism: Frankia sp. R82 (assembly GCF_023716925.1). GTDB lineage: Bacteria > Actinomycetota > Actinomycetes > Frankiales > Frankiaceae > Frankia. Next base: position 394 of record NZ_JAMQQG010000354.1, on the reverse strand, counting down.
GGACGAGGGTGGTGGCCGGGGCCGGTGGACCGGGCGGGACGACCACCCCGCCGAGCAGCAGGCGGCGCGCCACCGGTGCGGTGGCGGGCACCAGGCGCGGCGCGGCGAACGGGCCGCCGGTGCTGGACCGGTCGATCATCCAGGTGAGCAGGCGTCCGGTGCGGACCTGGACGTCCAGTGCGGTCACGGCCGCTTCCGGGGCAAGGGCGGCCAGCCGGCGGATGACCGCATGCCCGGCGGCCACGGTGACGTCCTGCCCGGGGCCGGCCGGCCCGTCGGTGAACACCCGCAGGCTGGCCTGCGCGGGCGTGTCGGCGAGGTTCGCCAGGACGACGAGCGGGTCACGGCCGGCCACGGTGGACGGCCCGGCGAACCAGCTGCGCGACCGTGGCGG
>NZ_JAMQQG010000353.1 GCF_023716925.1 Frankia sp. R82 | reverse complement strand
CGCCCGGGCAACCCGCGCGGCACCGGCCCCTGGACTACCGGGCGGCACGGATGACTCACCAGCCGCGCGCAACGCCACGATCGCGACGCTGCGCGGCGCCGAGACCCGTGCCGCCGCGGCCGCCCGGGTGGACGCCCTGCGGGTCAGCGGACTGCTCGCACCCCTGCTCGCAAGCCTGTTCGCCGCCGCGACCGCGCAGGCCGAACTGCTCGCCGACGACGGCGGGGCGGACCCCGCCGGCCCAGACACAGCCGGCCCAGACACAGCCAGCCCGGCTGCGGCGGGCACAGGCGGGCAGCGGACTCCACCGCCGGATGCGGCCGCCGTCCTGCGGTCCCTCAACATCATGCTGGCGGCCAGCCACGCCGCGATCTATGCAGCCGCGACGGCCGGCGGTGCGCTGGCCCCGCTGGCGGCGACGGCGACGGGAGCACTCGCCCGCCAGCGCGCCCGCGAAAGCTGGTTGGCCCACCTGCGGTTGCGCGACCAGCTGATCGCCGACCTCGAGGCCCGTGGCGGAACACCGGTACCGGCACTCGCCGCGTACCGGCTGCCGACCATGCCGGTCGACGTGTCGACGGCCCTGCGCCTGCTGGGTCAGGTCGAGGACGTCTGCGCCACCGCGGCGCACGACGCCACCGCCGAGCTCGGGACCGACCTGCGGGCACTCGCCGTCGATGCCCTGGCCGGCATGGCGTTGCGGGCCCAACGGTCCCGGCTGGCCGCGGGGGCGCCCCCGGCCACGGCCAGCCGGGCCCTCCCCGGCGCGCCCTGACCGGCACATACCGACCCGCGCATCCTCACCGTGCGGACCATGCTCCCGGCTCACCGCTCAGCGAGGTGACGATGTCGGGCAGCCGGCCACTCGCGACGTCCGCCAGGGTGACGTTCTCCAGGACGCGGCGCAGGTTCACCCGCACGGCGATCCACACGTCCTGCAGGTTCTTCGCGGCGCCGTCGTAGTTCGCGTCCTCCGGGCGCCGGCCCCGCACGCTGGCCAGCGGGCCGTCGGTCACCCGAATCACCGAGGCGATCGTGATCTCGCCGGGTGGCCGGCCAAGCTGGTAGCCGCCGTCGGCCCCCCGCCGGCTCTGGACGAACCCGGCCCGGCGCAGGTCGGTGAGGATGTTCTCGAGAAAACGCAGCGGCAGATCCTGGGCCTGGGCCAGCGACTCGCCCTTGACGAGCTGCCCGTCACTCGCCGCCAACGTCAGGAGTGCACGCAGTGCGTAGTCGGCCCGAGCGGAGATCTGCATGGCCCCATTCTGCCGCCGCCGCCCGCCGATGCACCCACCAGGTGCACGACGACCCTGCGGCGGAGCCGCGCCGGCGGCCCCTGGCCAGGCCGGTTACTCGGCGGAGGTGGTGACGCCGACCCGGCTCTCCAGGTACGGGCCACCCGTCGGCTCCCCGCTACTCCCACCGCCGCTGTCGTCGTCCCTGGGCCAGTCTCCGCCGCCTTCGGAACCCCTGCCCTTGCCGCGCCCGCGCGCGGCCCGCACGGCCGAGTTGCCCTCGGCGACCAGGCCACGGCGCACCCGCATCTGCCGGTCGGCGACGTTGAAGACCGCGTCGACGACCACTCCGATCAGGAAGATCGTGATCATCGAGGCCATCACCCCGACCGCGTCGATCAGTTCCCGGGAGTTCTGCAGGTCGGCCCCGATCGAGGGATGCCCGGGCACGATCACCAGTAGTTCACCGGCCATCAGGCTGCGCCAGGCGAAGGCCCAGCCCTGTTTGAGGCCGGCGAGCACCGACGGCAGTGCCGCCGGCGCCACGACGTACCGGTAGAGCGAGAACCCGCGGGCCCCCATGCTGCGGCCCACCCGCACCAGCAGCGGCGGCACGTAGTCGACCCCGTAGATCACCCCGTTGGCGATCGAGGGGGCGGCCCCGAGGATCACGACGAACAGGATCGCCGCCTCGCTCAGCTTGAACAGCAGGATCGCCAACGGGAACCAGACGATCGAGGGCATTGTCTGCAGCGAGGTGATGAACGATCCGACCGCCGTGCGCAGGATCGGGAACCGGGCGACCGCAATGCCGATCACACCGCCGATCACCACGGCCAGGGCGTATCCCTTGAGCGCGCGCACAACGGTACGCACCAGGGCGTCCCAGAAATGGCCGGTGCCCAGCCGGCTGCCGAACTCACGCAGCGCCGACCACGGTCCCGGCAGCACGTAGGTGGGCTTCCAGCCGGTCCACACGACAACCTGCCACAGCAACAGGAACAGGGCGAGCGCACCGATCTTCGGCCAGGTCGCCGACCAGGCTCGGGTCGCCAGCGGCCGGCGCTCGGTGGTCGGGATGTCCAGGGCGTCGAGGCCGGCGAGGGCGTCGAGGTCCAGGCCGTCCGCCGATGCCAGCTTCTCCCCCCGCGGGCCGACCCCGGCCCTGGCCGGACCGCCCCGGTTGATGTCGATCTCAGTGGCCATGCCGGCCGACCTCCTCACGCAGCCGTGTGGTCACCCGGGTGGCGAGTTCGGCCACCCGGGTCGAGTCGATCCGCCGTGGCCGGTCGATGTCCACGTCGAAGACCTCGGCCACCCGGCCCGGCCGCGACGACAGCAGCACGATGCGGTCACCGAGGCGCACGGCCTCCCGCACGTCGTGGGTCACGAAGATGACCGTGACCCCGGTCTGCCGCCAGATCCGCTCGAGCTCGTCGTGCAGCAGGTCACGCGTCATGGCATCGAGCGCGCCGAACGGCTCGTCCATGCACAGGATGTCGGCCTCCTGCGCGAACGCGCGGGCCAGGCTCACCCGCTGGCGCATCCCGCCGGAGAGCTCGTGCGGGCGGCGGTCGGCCATGCCGGCGAGGCGGACCATCGCCAGCAGTTCGTCGACCCGGGCCCGGCGCTCGGGCCGACGGATGCCACGCAGTCGCATGGGCACCTCGACGTTGCCCCCGGCGGTCAGCCACGGCAGCAACGCGGAGTCCTGGAACATCATCCCGGTCCGCCGGCCGGTGGTGTCCACCGTCCCGGTGGTCGGGGCGTCGAGCCCGGCGATCAGCCCGAGCAGGGTCGATTTACCGCAGCCCGAGGCGCCGAGCAGACAGAGGAACTCCCCGGACCGGACATCGAGGCTGACGTTGTCCAGCGCCTGCACCCGCGCGGCACCGGTGCCGAAGAAGCGGCTGACGCCGTCGATGTGCAGGGCGGTATCGGACAGGACTGCGGTCATGGGTCATTCCCCCGTCGAGCGGGCGGCGGGCCCCACATGGCTGGGGCCCGCCCTGCGAGTGGTCAGGAGTCGGCGACCGTGGGCTTGCCCTGCTTGGTCAGGATGTCGTTGAGCGTGGTGAGGTCGAAGATCCCGGCCAGCTTCGCGTTCTTGAGCAGGCCGAGATCCTCCTGGTGCTGGGCCGACAGCAGCAGCGACTTCGCGATCGGGTCCGGGGTGAAGGTGAGCGACTTCCACGCCGAGGCCAGCACCGTGTCGCTCAACGGCTTGCCGGTGAGCTTGCCCAGTGCCGAGTTGGCCACCGTGGCGGCGGCGGTCCGGTCCGCGTTGATCGCGTTGATCGACTCCACGTTGGCCGTGACGAGACGCCGGACGATCTCCGGGTTCTTCTTGAGGTAGTCGGTGCGCACGATCAGCAGCGTGGTGACGAACTGCCCCTTCGTCTCGGGCCACTGGTCGGCCTCGTTGACGAGGACCTTGCCGCCCTCGGACACCAGCCGGGACGCGGTCGGCTCGGGCACCCAGGCACCGTCGATGGCCTTGTTCTTGAAGGCGTCAACCGTCAGGGAGTTGTCCTGCGGCTTGATCGAGACATCGCCACCGCCCTGGGTGTCGGTCTTCAGGCCGTTCTTCTTCAGGAAGTAGCGCAGCGCCACGTCCTGGGTGTTGGCCAGGCCAGGCGTGGCGATCGTCTTGCCCTTGAGGTCCGCGACCGAGGTGATCTCCGGACGGACCACCAGCGACGCGCCGCCGGACGTCGCCCCGGAGATGATGCGGATCGCGTCACCGTTGGACTTGATGAAGCTGTTCACCGCGGGGTTCGGGCCGATGTAACCGGCGTCGATCGCCCCGGACAGGATCGCCTCGGCCTCCTGCGTGCCGGAGTTGAACGTCGAGGTCTTCAGGGTGACGCCGGAACCGAGATCCTTGGCGAAGATGCCCTTCTCGACCCCGTACAGCGCCGGCGCGTGAGTGAGGTTCGGGAAGTAGCCCAACCGCAGCGTTCCGCTGGCCTGGCTGGACGAGGTGCTGGTCGAGTTCACCGACGAGCCGTCGCTGCCCGAGCTGGAGCAGCCGACCATCGCCAGCGCCAAGGCGCCCGCGGTGACCAGTGGCGTCAGAGCACGCCACAAGCGGCTCGAATTCATGTAAACCCCCAGTTCACGCGGGCGACAGCCCGCGCCATGCAAGTCGATCGAAGTCATCGGGATGGTAAGCATGCCAGATGACCTGGATGTTGGCCATGCGCGACCATCGTCCCGACATGGTTCCGCAACAATTCACACCGCATCCACGCCCATTTGGAACAAAACGGGCGGAGCGGTGAGGACAGAAAGCGCTCAGCGGCGGCATGGGGTCACAACGCGCGGCCGGCGCCAGCGGTCGACACCCGCCGGAACAGCCGGGACAGCCGGTCAGAACAGGATGGAGGCGAAGGTGCCGACCCGTTGGAAGCCGACTCGTTCGTAGACCCGCCGCGCGGCGTGGTTGAAGTCGTTGACGTACAGGCTGACCTGCGGTGCAAGGGAGGCCCGCGCGAGGGCGACAACGCTGGCGGTGCCGGCGGCACCCAGCCCACGACCCCGCAGCGCCGGGTCGACCCAGACCCCCTGGATCTGGCAGACGTTCCCGGCGACCGCGCCGACCTCCGCCTTGAACAGGACCCGCCCGTCGACGATGTGCGCGAACGAGCGGCGCTGGCCGATGAACTCGGCGACGCGGGCCCGGTAGAGGGTGCCGCCGTCGGCGACCACCGGTGAGACACCGATCTCCTCGGTGAACATGGCGATGCAGGCCGGCAGCAGGATGTCCAGCTCGTCGGGCCGCACGGGCCGCACGAGCGGATCGGGGGCGACCAGCGGCGGCCCGTCGATGACCAGCAGCGGCTGGTCACCGCGGACCTCGCGGGCCCGACCCCAGACGGGCTCCAGATAGCGCCACATCGCCATGACCGACGAAGACAGGCCGACGACGGACGAGCATCGCCGGCCCTGGCGGCGGGCCCGCTCGGCGAACAGTCTCGCCGACACGGGGCCCGCCGCGACGGGCCAGAGGTTGGCCCCGGAATAACACACCGCCGCCAGATGGCCGTCGACCAGATGGCCCCACATCTCGGCGCCGAGGCGCCACGGGTCCAGCCCGGCGGCCTCGATCCGAGAGGCCACGAAGACATCGGCGACGGGATTGCGGGCCAGCAGCTCACGTACCGCGGGAAGGTCCCGATCGTCGAGCAGACGCGTCGGCGCGGAACGCAGCGGCAGGCCCATCCGGCGAACCGACTCGACTAGCTGACGGTGACGGTGGGCTCGCCTGAGGCGGTGCCCGCGTCCGTCATCTGCTCGGCCAGCCGCATGGCCTCCTCGATGAGGGTCTCCACGATCTGCGCCTCCGGCACCGTCTTGATCACTTCGCCGCGGACGAAGATCTGGCCCTTGCCGTTTCCGGAGGCCACCCCGAGGTCAGCCTCACGTGCCTCGCCCGGCCCGTTCACCACACATCCCATCACGGCGACGCGCAACGGGACCTCCATGCCTTCCAGACCGGCGCTGACCTGGTTCGCGAGGGTGTAGACATCCACCTGCGCCCGTCCACAGGACGGGCAGGAGACGATTTCCAGCTTACGCTCGCGCAGTCCCAGGGACTCCAGGATGGCGGCGCCGACCTTGACCTCCTCGACCGGCGGCGCGGACAGCGACACCCGGATGGTGTCGCCGATCCCCTCCGACAGCAGCGCGCCGAAGGCCACCGAGGACTTGACCGTCCCCTGGAACGCCGGGCCCGCCTCGGTGACGCCGAGGTGCAGCGGGTAGTCGCACGACTGGGCGAGCAGGCGGTAGGCCTGGATCATCACGACCGGGTCGTGGTGCTTCACCGAAATCTTGATGTCGCGGAAGTCGTGCTCCTCGAACAGCGAGCACTCCCACAACGCCGACTCGGTGAGCGCCTCCGGGGTGGCCTTGCCGTACTTGGCCAGCAGGCGCTTGTCGAGCGAACCGGCGTTGACGCCGATCCGGATCGGGACGCCAGCGCCCTTGGCCGCACGGGCGATCTCGCCGACCTTGTCGTCGAACGCCTTGATGTTGCCGGGGTTGACCCGGACTGCGGCACAGCCGGCATCAATGGCGGCGAAGACGTACTTGGGCTGGAAGTGGATGTCGGCGATGATCGGGATCGGCGACTTGCGGGCGATCTCCGGCAGCGCGTCGGCGTCGTCCTGGCTTGGCACCGCCACCCGGACGATCTGGCAGCCCGAGGCGGTGAGCTGGGCGATCTGCTGCAGGGTGGCGTTGACGTCCGAGGTCAACGTCGTGCACATCGACTGAACGGAGACCGGAGCGTCACCCCCGACCGGGACGTTGCCCACGTGGATCTGCCGGCTCTTGCGCCGCATACCGAGCGGTCGCGCCGGAGCGGATGGCATGCCCAGAGTAACGGTCACGTTGTCCTCACTGGCGAATCGAGAAAAGGGATCGACGTTCGACTGATTCGGCCTGTCGACTGCGGGACGCAGGGCAGTAAGACGCAGCGCAGCGGACTGCCCGGGTCGCGTCGGACCCGCGCCGGGCCACTGGTGCGCGTCACTGGTTCAGACGGATGGGATTGATGATGTCGGCGGACAGCAGGAGCAGGCTGAACCCGAGCAGGACGACGACCGTGGCGTATGTGGCCGGTAGCAGCTTGGCGAAATCCACCCTTTTGACAGGTCCACGGTATCCCCGCAGCCGGCGCAGACCATGCCGGACCTGCTCGAAGCCCAGGACGGCGATGTGGCCGCCGTCCAGCGGGAGCAGTGGCAGCAGGTTGAAGATCCCCACTGCCAGGTTGATCGCGGCGACCAGGATGAGGAACTGGCGCAGCCGGTCGACCCCGGACGTGTCGGGATGCGAGACAACATCCCCGCCGATGCGGGCCGCGCCCACCACGCTGATGAAACCCTCGGGATCCCGATCCTTGTCGAAGATCTTACCCAGGTCGTCGAGGCGATGGGTCAACGTGTCGTACATCCCGGTGAACCCGGAGCCGATCACCGAGAACGTGCGTGGCACCGCCGCCAGCGGACCGTAGTGCACCGTGTCGATGCCCGGGCGCACGCCGAGCGCGCCGACCGGGTCACTGCCGACATCGCCGGTCAACCGGTTGCGGCGGATCTCGACGAGGTTCGGGGTGAGGGTGACGTCACGCCCGTCGCGGCGCACGACGAGCGTCGCCGGGCCGGCGCCGTGCTCACGCACCTGACGGGTGAACTGCGCCCAACTCTGCACGGCCACGCCGTCGAAGCTCTGCACCCGGTCGCCGGGACGCAGCCCGGCCGCCGCGGCGGGACCGGGGCCGGTGCAGGTCGCCGTCGTCGCCACGCAGCTGGTCGACCCGATCTTCGACTCGCTGACCTTCGTGGCCCCCATCGTGACCAGCACACCATAGATCAGCACGATGGCGATGACGAAGTGCACGAAGGACCCGGCGGACATGACCACCAGCCGTGCCCGGGGGGGCGCGTTGTAGAACGCCCTCGGCTCGTCGGCCGGGTCGACCTCCTCCAGCGGCGTCATGCCCTCGATCTTCACGAAGCCGCCGGCCGGGATGGCCTTGACGCCGTACTCGGTCTCACCGCGGCGCCGCGACCAGATCGTCGGCCCGAAACCCACGAAGAACTTCGACGCCTTCATGCCGTAGTGCCGCGCGGTCACGAAGTGGCCGCCCTCGTGCGCCACCACCGACACGAGCAGCGCGGCGGCGAACGCCACGATGCCAAGGATCTCCATCAGGCCGGCCTCCGCCGGGCGGGACAGCTCACACTGTCTCCCGTTCGCTCTCGCGCCGAATCAGCCGCTGTGCCGCCGCGCGCGCGGATCGCTCGGTGGCAAAGACCTCCTCGAGGGAGGGGTGATCGATCACCTGATGATCGGCGATCACCTCGGCCACCAGATCGACGATACGGACAAAGGGCAGACGCCCGGCGAGGAAGGCGGCGACGGCCTCCTCGTTGGCCGCATTGAACACCGCGGGCGCCGTACCACCCCGGCGACCGGCTGTGCGGGCCAGATCCACCGCCGGGAACGCCGTGGTGTCCAGCGGCTCGAAGGTCAGTGCCTGGGCGCGGGTCCAGTCCATCGGCGGCTGGGCTTCGGCGACCCGGTCCGGCCAGCCCAGGGCAAGCGCGATGGGCAGGCGCATGTCGGGCGGGGAGACCTGGGCCAGGGTGGAGCCGTCGGTGAACTCGACCATCGAGTGCACCAGCGACTGGGGATGCACGACGACCTCGATGTCGTCATAGGGCACCCCGAAGAACAGATGGGCCTCGATGAGCTCCAGGCCCTTGTTCATCAGGGTGGCCGAGTTGATCGTCACCACGGGGCCCATGTCCCAGGTGGGATGGGCCAGCGCCTGCTGCGGGGTGACCGCCGCCAGCTCCGCACGCCGGCGGCCGCGGAACGGCCCGCCGCTGGCCGTGAGCACCAGCTTGCGCACCTCCTGCGCCCGACCGCCGCGCAGACACTGGGCCAGCGCCGAGTGCTCGGAGTCGACCGGGACCAGCCGGTTCGGGTCGCCGCCGAGCGCATCCAGGACGAGGGGGCCGCCGGCGACCAGCGACTCCTTGTTCGCCAACGCCACGGTGTGCCCCGCGGCCAGGGCCGCGAGCGTCGGAGCCAGGCCCACCGACCCGGTGATGCCGTTGAGCACCGTGTCGCACGGCCAGGCGGCGATCTCACTCGCCGCATCCGGCCCGGCGAGGATCTTCGGCACCGCGAACTCGCCCTTGCGGTAACCCCGCCGGTTCGCCTCAGCGAAGAAGGCCAGCTGCAGATCCTGGGCCGCCGACGCCGCGGCCACGCCCACCGCCTGCACGCCGAGATCGAGGGCCTGGGCCGCGAGCAGGTCCACCCTGGACCCGCCGCCCATCAGCGCCACCACCCGGAAGCGTTCCGGATTGCGGCGTACGACGTCTATCGCCTGGGTTCCGATCGAGCCGGTGGACCCGAGCAGAACAACTTCACGCAGGTTCGAAGCCTCCACCACACCCACATTCTCGCAGGCCGCTCGCCGGGCCGGTGCCCCCCTGTTCGGTTCATGACAGGTACCACCCGATGATGCGCAATGGGGCCGAGGGGTAACCGCAATCATGACGTGCGGGTCTCCCCCCTCCCGGCCGGTCGACCCGACCCGTCCGGGGCCTTCGTCCGGCAGGCACCGGGCCGATCGGCACCTGGCCCGCTCAACGCGCGCGGACCGCCCCGTTCTGGCCGGTCGGCGAGGGTGTGACCGGCGCTGGGGCGGCGGTGGCCGGGGGCGTCTGGTCGTCGCCGGCGTCCGGCGGCGACGCGGACCCGCTCGCCGTCGGGGCCGGTGCGGTGGGGGTCGCAGACGCCCCGGAGGGGCCGCCCGGGGTGGTGGCGGCGGGGGCCTGCGGGGCCACCGACGGGCCGGGCACCACGGTGCCCCCACCTGTGGTGTCCCCCCCACCCAGGTCGGCCACCGTGGGCGTATAGCCGAAGAAGGTCAGCACGACGACGGTGGCGCTCAGCGCCGTCGACGTCGGGCCGCGCTCCGGGCGGGCCTGAGCGCCGGGCCAGGTGTGCCCGCCGGCCTGCATGACCAGCAGCCCGACGTCCCGGCCGTTCGGGCAGCCGGTCCACACCGTGCGGGACCAGTCGGCGGTGTCCGGCGAGGAGGACCGGGCGCCCGAGCAGCCCAACGCGGAGGCGTAGCGGGCCAGCCGGTCCGGGGCCGCCTGGGCAC
>NZ_JAMQQG010000352.1 GCF_023716925.1 Frankia sp. R82 | reverse complement strand
GATCTCGGCACCTGTACTCCTCCCTGAGTCCATTATCTCAAAGAGCCCAGGTGTGAACAGAATCGGGTCAACTTCACACCTACGTGCTGTCCGCCGGCAAGGGCTGATCTGCCATCCCGCCCCAGCACCTTCGGTGTGATGCCGGCGGGCCCCCCCGTCCGTGCGCGATCGCCCGGATCGCAGCCCACGACCGACGATCCTCCATCGCTTCTGCGCACACCGCGGGGGCTCGGCCAGGTCTGACCAGGACTTCACGCAACGTCGAGCCACGCACGCAGTGCCTGGCGGATGACGTCGCTGGCGTTGGTGTGGTCAGTGTCGGCACGGGCGGCCAAAGCTGCGCGTAGATCCGGATCGAGCCGGACGGGGACGACGTCGCCGGGCGCGGAGCCGAGCGGTCGCCTGCCGCCACGTCGACGCAGCGCGGCAACGTCGAAGCCTGGTTCGGCCTCGGCGGCACGTTCGCCAATCAGGTCGGAGGTCACGGGTACACCGCGACTGGTGCGGCACTCCTGCTTGCCAGCGGTCATCGACCTCTCCCTGGTCACGGCAGGAGATCCCGATATCTGGGACGCATCCGCATCGCGTGGATCTCCACCAGTCACTCGTAATACGAAACCGGCGGGCTCATGAGAGTCTCCGCGCCCCGCTCCCCCTGTTGACCATGTGGCGGCGGCCAGGCGAGCGCGGCGGAGCTCACCCGGCAGGATCGGATCAGTCGCAGTGGCTCCCGCCGGAGTGCGGGACGTGCGGGCGCCTGTGGCTACCGCCGTGGCTCGAGCTGTGGCCGCCGCGGCCTGCGGAGCCCCGCGCCGTCACCGGTGCGGCGCCGAGTTACAGGCGGCCATGCCGAGCACCAGCAGGCAGGTGAGGGCAACGGCAGCGGCGAGACTTCTGCGACGAATCATGATCTCTCCGGGGGTGAATTCGGGTCAGGTGATCAGATCCGAGCGGACGATCCGGACGGTCGCGCCATACGAAGGCAGTCATGGCCGGTGTCGAGCTGGTGTGGACCTGACGCCTGGGACGGTCCCTCGGGACAGGGAGGGCACCAGAAACAAGGGTGTTCGCCTAACGCAGCGCGTATCCGCTGCCGTAGCTGGCGGCGATGGCCCTGATGTGGTTCAGGCCGACGACCTGTACCGGGGTCAACCGTTTGGTCGTGGTGCCGTCACCGAGCTGGCCGACGTCGTTGCCGCCCCAGGCCTGGACGGTGCCGTCCCGGCCAAGCGCGTACCCGCCGAAGCCGCCGCTGGCGATGGCGGTGACATGGCGCAGGCCGACAACCTGCACGGGGGTCAACCGGGTGGTGGTGGTGCCGTCCCCGAGCTCGCCGGAGTAGTTGTAACCCCAGGCATGGACGGTGCCGTCGCGGCTTAGCGCGTATCCGCCGCTGGCGGAGCCGCCGATGGCGATGGCGGTGATATGGCGCAGGCCGACGACCTGCACGGGGGTCAACCGGGTGGTGGTGGTGCCGTCCCCGAGCTCGCCGGCATCGTTCCTGCCCCAGGCGTGGACAGTACCGTCCCGACCTAGCGTGTACCCGCCGTTGATGCCGCCGGCGACGGCGGTGATCCCGTGCAGGCCGACGACCTGCACGGGAGTCGACCGGTCAATGGTGGTGCCGTCGCCCAGTCTGCCGTTGTAGTTGTCGCCCCAGGCCCAGACGGTGCCGTCGCCGCGCACCGCATACCCGCTGTCGAAGCCGGCGCTGATGGCGATGATGTGGTGCAGGCCGGCGACCTGGACGGGGGTCAACCGACTGGTGGTGGTGCCGTCCCCGAGCTGGCCGTTGTAGTTGGTACCCCAGGCCCAGATGGTTCCGTCGCGACTCAGCGCGTATCCGCTGTTGTAGCCAGCCGCGATAGCGATGATGTGGCGCAGCCCAACGACCCGCACGGGGCTCGACCGGTCGGTGGTGGTGCCGTCGCCGAGCCGGCCATTACCGTTGTAACCCCAGGCCCGCACTGTGCCGTCGCGGCTCAGCGCATATCCGCTCATCTCTCTGCCGGCGATGGCAGTGACCCCGCTCAGACCGACGACCGGCACGGGGGTCAACCGGGTGGTGGTGGTCCCATCGCCGAGCTGGCCGGAGTCGTTGTAGCCCCATGCCTGCACCGTGCCGGTCCTGCTCCCGGCATACCCGAGGTCCGCGGGCGTCGGCCGGTCCGAGGCGTCGGTCGTCCCGTTCGGGGATGCTGTCGCCACCGTGGGCAGAACCATCAGCCCAGCGGCTACCCCCAGCACCACCGTCGCGACCCACGCCCGTGCCCGTTTTCTCTGCCGCCGCATGCCCTGCTCCTTTGGTCCCGATGAATCCGACCCCCCCTACTGTCACAATGAGTGACGAGTTTAGGCCGAAGGGCATCTGAGACCGACGGACACGCTGGCAGGACACTCCTGAGTTGCTCGATCGGGATCCGGGCAGCGGACACATTGTGCAGGCCTGGATCGGAGGTCTGCCGCACTGATCGCCACCTCGGCGCGCAGGCTGACCTGGCCGCACTCCGCAGGCGCTGCCCGCGCCGGCGCCGCTGCCGCTGCCGCCGCTGTCAGGGCGAGTCCGGCTGTCGAGACGAACGCGCCTGCCGTCGTCACGGATGCGGCGGTCAGGACCTGCCGGCGGGAAAGCTCCATCTGTCACCTTCCGGGAACACGGGATGCGGAGGACGGGTGGGATGCTGATTCAGCGTGCCGGCGGCGACGGCGCGCGACATCAGGGCTGGCCCTGAAAAACGTCCGCGCGGACGCGGACGCGGTGCTCCGCGGCCGTTTCCCGGCCAGACCCAGCAGACCCACCAGACCGGACGGGGCCCGTTGACACCGCGTCCGGCCCGGTGTGAATGTGCGGGGAATGCAGGTGCAGGCGCAGGGGCAATCGCAGTGGTGGGGCGTCGCGCCGCTGTGGTTGGCGGCCGGTGTCGGTCTGCCGCTCACCATGGTCGCGCTGACGTTCAAGGTCGATCAGCACTATCATTCGGCGGCTGACACGGTGGCGAGCAGCGTCGGCGGAATACTTTTCCTCATCGCCGGCGTGGTCGCGCATCTGCGCCGGCCGGAAACCCGCGTAGGACTGCTCATGGTGCTCGTCGGCGTCGCGCTGCCCGCGGAGGACCTGCAGTTGTCGACCACCCCGTGGGTGCACACCGCCGGCCTGCTGTTCCCCGGGGCGTCCGGTGCGGTGCTGACCCACCTGGTGCTGGCATTCCCCACCGGCAGGCTCACCACCCGGACGCGGCGCGGACTGGCCGCGGCGGCATACGCCGTGGCATTCGGGCTCACGCCGATCCGGGCGCTGTTCACCAACAACGAGAGGCTGCCGATCCCACGGCGCAACCTTCTGCTCGCCGTCGACAGCAAGCAGCTCAGCGGGCAGCTCGACCGGACCGCAAGCCTGCTCGCCGCCGCCGTGGCCGTCGCCGTGCTGGTGATACTGGCCCGTGGCTGGGCGGGGGCCGGCCGGCCGCTGCGGCGAGTGCTGGCGCCGGTCTACCTGGCCACCGCGCTGGGCGGCGCGGCGACGGCCGCCGGTGGACTGCTCGGCCCTATCCACCCGTGGCGGGAACAGTCGATGTGGATCTCCCTGGTGGCCCTGTGGCTGCTGCCGCTGGGGTTCGTCGTCGGGGTGCTGCGGCTGCGGGTGGGGCGCAGCACGGTCGACAGGCTGCTCGTCCGGCTGCGGGAGCCGGTCAGCGCCGCGCAGCTGCGCACCGAGCTGGCCCGGGCGTTGGGCGACTCGTCGTTGCAGGTCGGGTACGCCCAGACCGAGACGGGGGCGTTCGTTGACGGCGACGGCCGGCCGATGACGCTGCCCGCGGCGGCCGCCGAGCGCTGCACCCGGATGGTGGAGCGCGGCGGCCGACGGGTCGCCGTGCTGCTGCACGACCCGGCGCTGCGGGAGGACACCGCCCTGCTGGACGTGGTGACGTCGGTCGCGGGTCTGGCGTTGGAAAACCAGCGGCTGACCGCCGCGGTGCGCCCAGTTGATGGAGGTGCGCCCAGCTGATGGAGGTGCGGGCGTCACGCGGGCGGATCGTCGCGGCCGCCGACGCCGCCCGCCGCGAGCTGGAACGCGACCTGCACGACGGCGCGCAACAACGGCTGGTGATGGTCGCGCCGACGTTGCTGCGGGCACGGCAGCGCCTCGGTGGCACCGCCGATCCGTCCGCCGCACAGCTGCTTGCCGACTGTGCCGACGGGCTCGACGCGGCGATCGGCGAGCTGCGGGAACTCGCCCGCGGCCTGCACCCCGCCGTCCTCACCGACGCGGGTCTGCTGCCCGCGCTGCGCGGCCTGGCACAGCGATGCCCATTGGACGTCCACCTGCGTCCCGCGCATCCACCGGTGCTCGGGCGACTGGACCCGTCGGCGGAGGCGGCGGCCTACTTCGTGGTCGCCGAGGCGCTGGCCAACACGTTGAAGCACGCCCAGGCGACCGGCGTGTGGATTACCGTTGATTACAGCGACGGTGCTCTGCGGGTCGAGATTGTCGACGACGGGATCGGCGGCGCCGGTTCCAGTCCGGGTTCCGGTTCCGGCCTGCTCGGCCTGCTCGATCGCGTCGCTGCCCTGGACGGGACGTTGACCGTGCGCAGCGAACCTGGTGCCGGCACCGGCATCGCGGCGATCATCCCCTGCGCCCAGGTCCCGCAGGCACGCCAGGAATCCGAGCCACGACAGACGGGATGCGCGACATGACGACGTACCCGGCCCAGACGGCGTCCCACGACCCGACTGCGTCCGTCGGGTTGACACCCGATGATGATGAGGTGAGCACTTTTCCTCGGACGCGCCACCTGGCCCGGCAGCAAGTCGGCGTCCCGCCGAGGCTGGACGTCCGCCGAGCCCGTCACACCTGCCGAGCCAGCGACCGTTCCCCCGCCGCCGCGCGGCGCTGCGACGCCGCCTGGCGGGCCAGCGCGACAAACGCGACGACCACGGCACCGAGGACGTAGCCGCCGGGACGGGCATACACGTCGGCGACGGCAAGGTCCCGAAACAGTGCCATGTACAGCACGTAGGGGCCGACGGCGACCGCGATCCATTCCAGGCGTCCGGCGAGGACGGCGAGGACCACCAGCAGGATCGAGTACCAGGGCTGGGCCGGAGTAGCGACGAGAAACGCGGTGCCCAGCACCCACAGGGCCGCGCGTTCGACCGGGACCCCGGCCGGATCGGTGCGCCAGACGACGAGCGCCACGGACCCGACCACTGCCACGGCCACGGTCTTCGCCGCCGTCCCGGTCAGGCCGAGCAGGCCGAGCAGCAGGAACCGGTGCCCTTCGTGGTAGCCCTCCACGGTCAGGTACCGGGGCAGGAAGCCCACGACCGCGGTGCCGACCACCACGACGTGCGGCAGGTAGGACAGGACCACGACCCCGGCCGCCGCGACGGCGACCACGGCTCGCCGCCGCGCGGCGGCGGGGATCAGCAACGCGGGATAGAGCTTGACCGCCACGGCGGCTCCCAGCAGCGCACCCGCCGCCAGCGGCACGAGGTGACGACGCCGACGAGCCGTCCAGAAGCCGCCGTGCTGCGGTCCCCCGGTGGATCGGGTGGTGGGCGCTGGTGCCTGCCGGGGCCGGCGGAGCAGCGCCAGCGCGGCGGTGGCGGCGAGGACGGCGAGGATGTCGACGTGCGCGTCCATCCCGACATCGAGTCCGGCGGACGGCCCCCAGGCGTAGGCGACCGCGAGGCCCGGATGATGACCGAACCGGGGCAGCACCCGGATCAGCAGCAGAGTCGTCGACAGCGACAGCACCGCCGCGTAGAGCTGCAGCCGGTGCTCACGCGGCGGGCCGGGCAGGTAGTGCACGGCGGTGAAGTAGGCCTGCGCGACCGGCGGGTAGATGGTGTGCGCCGTCGGATAGTTGATCCTCGTGCACCCGGGCCGGCGGCCCAGCCGGGCACAGCCGGCCGGATCGGGCCACAGCCAGCGGTCCCGCAGCGGCGCCAGTGCACGGGAATCGGTCGCGTAGCGGTACGGGTCGATGCCGGCACTGGACACCTTGCCGTCCCACGCGTAGCGGTACAGGTCGTCGCTCATCCTCGGCCCCGAGGTGAGGGCGAGGACGTGGACCGCCACCGCCCCCGCCACCAGCAGCAGGAGCACGCCGCGCCGGGGCGCCACCCGCACCAGCACGGCCACCGCGAGCATGGCCGCGGCCCACCAGCCGAGGACCAGATAGAGAACGGCCGGGCCGCCCGGCAGCGGGCCCGGCCGCGCGATCGTCGCCGCTTCGAGTACCAGGGCTCCCGCCAGCAGCACCCCGGCGCAGATCAGCCAGTTCCGTCCGGTGGTCCGGCCCCGGGTGGGTGTCGACGAGCGGCACTCGCCGTGGGACACCTCGCCGGGCCGCGGCATCGGATCACGCGGATGTGGGGTCGGGTCGTGCCTGCGCAGGATCGAGGGGACGGCCACGGATCCGAGCCTGCCGCGCCGGATCGGCCGCGTGCGCCGGGCCGGCGCAGCATCCGTGGATCGTAAGGAAACGATCAGGGCATTCGGAAGATCGATCCCCTTACCGTCCGGGCATGGACCTGCGTGACCGATGGCGGCCGGTACATCTGCGACATCCGGTGTCTCGCCGACGACGGCTGACATCCTTCACCAGCCGTCTGCACGATCCACGGATGGCGTCGCTGCTCGGCATCTGGCTCGGCATCACGTTCGGGACGGCGTTCGTGACGGGGCTCGTCTCGCATTTCATGCAGCATCCCCCGGGCGGGTTCTCGTGGCCGTCCCGGCCGGTCTGGTTCTACCGGTTCGCCCAGGGGCTGCACGTGACCAGCGGGCTGGTGAGCGTGCCGCTGCTGCTGGCGAAACTGTGGACGGTGTATCCGCGGCTGTGGGAGTGGCCGCCGGTGCGCGGCGTCGCGCACGCGGCGGAGCGGATCTCCATCATCCCGCTGATCGCCGGATCGATCTTCCAACTGGCGACCGGGATCGCCAACATCGCCCAGTGGTATCCGTTCCGGTTCTTCTTCACCGTCACGCACTACTGGGTCGCCTGGATCACCATCGGCGCCCTGCTCGTGCACATCGCCGCGAAGATCACCATCGTGCGGGCCAACGTCGGCCAGGGGCGAGCGGCCCGAGCGCACCTGACCGATCGGATCAGTCAACCCGAGCCCGCGGGTGACGGGTTGTCCAGACGTGGCTTCGGGCTCGCGGTGGGCGCCGCCGCCGGGGTCGTCACGGTGACGACCGCCGGGCAGTTCGTGCCGGGCCTCGGTGACACCGTGCTACTGGCGCCCCGCACACCCGACGTCGGGCCGCAGGGCCTGCCCGTGAACCGGACGGCCCTCGCCGCCGGGGTCGTCGTCATCGCCCGGGACCGGGGCTACCAACTGGACGTCGTGGGCCCCCGGCCGTTCTCGCTGTCGCTGGACGAGCTGTACGCGCAGAGCCTCGTCACCGTGCGACTGCCGATCACCTGCGTCGAGGGCTGGGCGGCGGACGCCACCTGGACCGGGGTGCGCCTCGCCGACCTGCTCGACCGGGCCGGCGTACCGGCGCACGCGGCCGTGCGGGTGGAATCGCTGGAACGCCGCGGCGGCTACCGGACCAGCGTGGTCCATCCCCCGCACGCCCGGGATCCGAAGACGCTGGTCGCCACCCGGCTGGGCGGTGCGGTGCTCGCCCTCGACCACGGCTACCCGGCCCGTCTCATCGCGCCGAACCGACCGGGTGTCCTGCAGACCAAATGGGTGCACCGGGTGGTGATGGTGTGACCGGCTCGCGGCCCACGGACCGCCCGCAGGGCGCCGACACGTCCGATCCGCCAGACCTCGTCGACCGGCACGATCCGGCCCGGCCCCGCGCGGTCGCCCGGGTCGTCACCGCGGTCCGGGCCGTCGTGGCCGCTGCCGGTCTGGCCGTGGCCGGATACGGGATCGCCGGCCTGGTGACGCATCCGCGGGCCACCCACCCGGCGCACACGCTGCGCTGGCTGCTGGGGGGACTGCTCGGGCACGACGTGATCGTGGCACCCGCCGCCGCCGTGCTCGGCGTCCTCCTGAGCCGGATCGTCGCGCACCCGTACCGGGCGGTGATCCAGGCCGCGTCGTTCGTCTCCGCCTCGGTCGCGCTGGCCAGTTTTCCGTTGTGGTCCGGCCGGGTCGGTCATCCGGCGAATCCATCGGTCGATCCGCTGCCCTACGGGCGCAACCTGCTGGTCGTGCTGGGAGCGATCTGGTCTGTCGCCGCGGCGGTCATGCTCCGGCGCGCGGTTCGAGCACGGCGAAGTACCGACCGGCCCGGGCGGTCACCACGGTGACGCGCAGCCCCGCCGACGCGCCGAGCGGCCCGATGCCGTCCACGCCCACCGCGGCCCAGCGGAACGGGGCGCTGGTGAGGCCCGCGACCTCCAGCCTGGCGGGATAGGTCCGGGTCGGCCGGCCCGGGCCGTCCACCTCGGCGAGGATCCGTCCGTCTCCGGCCAGCAAGGCCTGTGCCCGGCGCAGCAGCCGACCCGGATCGCCGCCAATACCGATGTTCCCGTCCGCCAGGATGACCTCCTGCCAGCGCCCCATGTCCGGGACCGGACCGAACACGTCCAGGCACAGCGCCCTCGCCCCGGCCCGCCTGGCCAGCGTCACCGCGGCCTCGGTGACGTCGATACCGAGGGCGCGGACGCCGCGGCGGGTGAGCGCGGCGGCCAGCCGTCCCGGGCCGCAGCCGACGTCCAGCGTCGGTCCCCGGCAGGTATCCAGCAGCACCTCGTCGCCCGGTACCGGATCTCCCCGCCACAGGTCGACGGGAACAGGCCGGCGGCCCTCGGGACTTCGGGCCCACAGCCGCGCGGCGGGCACACGCAGCGCCAGCTCGTAGAGCAGCTCCGCCGGCACGCCACCCGCGACACCGGCGGAGGCGACACCGGCGGTGTGAGCGGTCGGCACAACCGGGGCCGTCACGTGGTCTCCCGTGCGCCGGCCGGGTTACGTGACCGCGAGCGGAGATCGGCGGCGACGGCCGCGAACCGGCTGTGGGGGGCGAGGATCGCCACCGGTGCGATGTCGGCGGCCGTGTCGACGTCACGCAGCACCGGCAGATCGACCACCCGCAGGCCGGCGTCGCGCAGCCGGGCGTGCTGGCGGACGCCGGTGTCGGGCCGGGAGGTCGGCACCCCACGCACCAGGTCGCCGTCCGCGGCACCGAGGCCCAGCGCCCACCACCCGCCGTCCTGGGCCCGGCCGAACGCGGCGTCGGTGTCCCGCCGCAGACGTGCCGCGGCCCGGACCAGTCCGGCCGGGGTGATCTGTGGGGTGTCCATCCCGACCAGGAGCGCCGGCTGGCCACGGACCGCGTCGAGAGCGGCGGCGAGGCGGGCGTCGAGGGGCCCGTCGGCCTGGGCACGCACGGCGAACTCCCGGGGCAGCCACGGGCCTGGGTGGCCGTCGAGGACGACCAGGGGCCGGACCCCCAGCGTCCGGCTCGCGGTGGCCACCGCGGCCAGGGTGTCCGCGAGCGCCGCCGCGGCGAACCTGGCTGCCTCGTGCGGCGCATAGGGCGGTGTCAGCCGGGTCTTGACCCGCCCGGGCAGCGGTTCCTTGGCGATCACGATCAGCACTGGTGGGCCGACCGGGTTCGGCGGCCGGTCGGCTGCTGCCGGCAGGCGCCCGGTCCCCGCACGGCCCGGGGGTCGCGCCACGATCATGGCAGGCGCCGCAGGATCGTCGTCATGTCCCGCACGGCGCGGATGGTGCCCAGCGCGGTACCGGTGACCTTCGACCGACCCGTCCGCGGGTGGTAGCGGACGTCCGTCTCGGCGATCTGCCAGCCCCCGGCGGCAGCCCGGACGACCAGTTCCAGCGGGTAGCCGAACCGGCGGTCGGTGATCCCGAGGTTCAGCAGGTCGGCGCGCCGGGCGACGCGCATCGGCCCGAGGTCGCGCACGTTCGTCCCGCACCGCCGGCGCACGGCGGCCGCCACCGCCGCGTTGCCCACCCGGGCATGCAC
>NZ_JAMQQG010000351.1 GCF_023716925.1 Frankia sp. R82 | reverse complement strand
GTATATCTACAATGGCATTGATTGGTGGGAAGGTTCTTATTTTTAAAACAGCCGGCGCCCGCCCCGGCCCGGGGGGCGGGGGCGCCCGGGTCTCGGGAGGAACAGTCGTGATCCGCCGGCGGCGTGGCCCGCGCCTGGACCAGCCGCGGGCGTCGCGGCGGGCCCGGGTGCGGCCGTCGTCCTACGAGCCGGACGCGTTCGGCCGGATCGCCGAGCGGATCGCCCGGTTCATCGGCACGGCACGGTTCCTGGTGGTGCAGAGCATCGTCATCGTGCTGTGGATCGCCTACAACATCGTCGCGCCGACGAACATCCGGTTCGACTCGTTTCCGTTCATCTTCCTGACGCTGGCGCTGTCTTTGCAGGCGGCGTACGCGGCCCCGCTGATCCTGCTCGCGCAGAACCGCCAGGACGACCGGGACCGGGCCAACCTCGCCCAGGACCGCGAGCAGACGGTGCGCACCCGCGAGGACACCGAGTACCTGGCCCGCGAGATCGCGGCGATGCGCATCACCATCGGCGAGCTGGCCACCCGCGACTTCCTGCGGTCCGAGCTGCGTGGCCTGCTCGCCGAACTGGACACCACCGACCGCCCCCGTAACCGCAAACGTGACGGGGACCGTGGCAACCGCGGTGACCGGCGACGGCGCCGGGACACACCCGCCCCGGGCCGCCCCGGGCCGCCCGGCGATCACACCCCGCCCGGGGATGCCCTGGCCGGTGACAGATCGTGACGGGGTGAAAAAGGTCGCCGACTGGCAGAGCCCTACTGGCTGGCGGCGCCGCGGCAGAGGGTGAGGACCGCCAAGGCGATCTCGACGCCGCGGGGGCCGAGTTCGTCCGCCCAGGAGGCGATGATCCGGTTCTCCCGGGCGTGCTCGATGCGGGGGCCGCCCTCGCCTTGGCGCAGCGTCTGGATCTGACTGGAAAGCTCGCGGCGGTTGGCCAGCAGCGCACGGAGCTGGGCGTCGATGTCGTCGATGAGCCCACGACCCTCGGCGATGGTGCTGATCGTCGGCGCGCCGCCGGTGGTGTGAGCGCCGGTGGCCTGGATGTGGGAGGCATCACCGGGCGTGCTCGGCGCGGGGATCGCGGCATCCGGACGGTGCACGAGGTTCTCCGCAGTGTTCTCCACGAGGGGACCTTTCGTTAGGAGGTCCGGCGCCCAGGCTGGACCGACCCGGGACTGACCGGGCCTGGGCTGGTGCCGCGCGAAGTCGTCAGCGGCTGAGCGGGGACCGGAGCCGATCCCCATAAAAGGCAGGTGACAGCGTGCTGTGGCACACAGCGCTGTGGCAGGCAGTGCTGTGACAGGCAGCACTGTGACAGGCAGCGCTGTGACCCGTGACGCGACCACACCCCATGGCTGAAGAGCATGCCAGCCGCACGCGGATCCGTCCAGATACAGCGGCCCGACGCCGCCGTCGTCCACATTTGTCCCGACTATCCGATCTGTTCGGACTCGGTGATCTGTCGAGACTCGGCGTCCGGTCCGAGCTCGGCGGGACGGCCCCCGGGTCCGGGCAGGCGCACGACGTCGGTGACGTCGACTTCCTGGCCGCAGGTCTCGCAGCGGCGGCGGTCGTCGATGTGGCCACCGCAGCGGCGGTGGTGGATGACGTAGGGAGCCTGGCCGCCCTTGAGGTGCCGGTCGCCCCAGGTCATCAGAGAGTTGAGGATCGGCCAGATGTCCCGGCCGCGCTCGGTGAGCACGTATTCGAAGCGTTCGGGCTGCTCACTGTAGCGGCGGCGCTCGAAGATGCCCGCTTCGGTGAGTCGGGTCAGCCGGTCGCTCAGCACCGTGCGGGCGATGCCGAGCCGAGCCTGGAAGTCGGCGAACCGGGTCACGCCCAGGCACGCATCGCGTGCGATCAACAGCGTCCAACGGTCGCCCAGGACCTCCAGGGTCGCGGCGACCGAACAGATCTCCTGCTCGTAGGTCCGCGGCAGCATGCCATCGATTGTAGCGTCACCGTACCAACTGTGGGTAGCGTCACGAGACTCTTAAGCGGTAGCGTCACGGGACCGAATGCAGGTAGCTTCACGGTACCGACTGCTGGTAGCGTCAGGAAACCTTCTCGGTAGCGTCACGAAACCATGGAGTCGCATGATCGGCCGGCTTCCGCCGCGTCAGGTGGTCCGTCCCGCTACCATCCACCGTCCACGTGAGGTCGCTCATGCATGCGGATGCCCGCCTGCGCTGGGTCCTGCTCGTCACCTCGGCGGCGACATTCGTCGCCAGCCTCGACCTGTTCGTCGTCAACGTCGCGTTCGGTGATCTGGCTCGGGAGTTCCACACGGATCCCGCCACCCTGTCCTGGGTGCTCAACGGCTACACGATCGTGCTGGCCGCGCTGCCCATCCCGTTCGGACGCTTCGCCGACGCCTACGGCCGGCTACGTTGGTTCGTCGCCGGGATGGTCCTGTTCGCCGCGGCCTCCGCGCTGTGTGCCGCCGCGCCCTCGCTGGACTGGCTGATCGCGGCCCGGGTTCTGCAGGGGGTCGGCGCGGCCGCGCTGCTGCCGACGTCGCTCGGTCTGCTGCTCGGCGAGTTCCCGGCGCACCGCCGCGCCGCGGCCGTCGCCACCTGGGCGGCCACCGGCTCGGTCGCCGCCGCGTTCGGCACCCCCGTCGGCGCGCTGCTCACCCGGGCGAGCTGGCGCTGGATCTTCCTGATCAACGTACCGATCGTGATCGTCACCCTGCTGATCGCCCGCCGGGTGCTGACCGAGTCCCGCGCCGAGGTCCCCGCCGCGGCCGCTGCCGGGACGAGCACCGCGTCGCCGGTCGGGACGGGCCGGGCGGCAGCACCGGCCGGGACGGGCGCGGTGGTGCGGCCGGACCTGTTCGGGACCGCACTGCTCACCGCTGGAATCGCCCTGGTGACGCTGGGCCTCGTCGAGGGCGAAAGCTGGGGTTGGGCGGGCGCGCGCACGCTCGGTGCTCTGGCCGGCGGGCTGGTCCTGGTCGCGGCGTTCCTGTGGCAGTGCACCCGGCACCGGGCGCCCGTGCTGGAACTCGACCTGTTCCGCGACCGGCAGTTCAGCGCCGCCGCCGGCGCCACCGTGCTGCTGTTCACCGGGTTCGGCGCGCTGCTGCTCGGCAACGTGCTGTTGCTGACCGATCTGTGGCGCCAGGACGTCCTCGTCGCCGGGCTCGAGTTCGCGCCCGCGGGCATCATCTCGGCGATCGTGGCGATGTTCGGCGCCGCCCGGCTGGCCACCCGGTTCGGCTACCGGACGCTCGGCGCGATCGGCTGCCTCACGATCGCCGCATCCCTGCTGGCCTACCGGATCGGCATCGGCACCACCCCCGACTTCCCCCGGGAGGTCCTGCCGTTCGAGATCACCTGCGGCGCCGGCATCGGCCTGGTCATCCCGACCCTGGCCGCGGCGCTGTCCGCCGCACTGCCCGCCACTCGCCGGGCCACCGGCAGCGCCGTGTTCGCGATGGCCCGCCAGCTCGGCACCGTCCTCGGCGTCGGCGCGACGGTGGCGCTGATGGCGAGCCCGTCCGGCGTCCCCGACCTCGCTCACTACCAGCGGGTCTGGGTCTTCATCGCCGTCGTCGAGGTCGCCGCGGCGCTGGCCTGCCTGCTGCTGCCGGCCCGGCCCACCCCGGTCTCGATCGGTGCGCCGGTTTCCGTGTCCACCTCGGTCGTCCCGGTGGCGGGTGCCGTCCCTGCAGGTGGGCCTGTAACAGGCGCGCGGCTGGTTCCGGCCGGCACCGCACCCGCGCTCGGATCCGCTCCTGGCCATTAGGCCGTCAGGGCGTCAGGCCGTCAGGCCGCTTTTGCGGATCTCCGACCAGCCCCACCATGCACAAGATGCCATCAGCCCATCACCGGCTGTGCGCGGTGCGTCTGTGTCGCGCCCACGCCCGGGGGCGTCCGGCGAACGGTGGTCGCTCAGCCCGAATGTCATCGTGACCACCGACCACGCGTCGTCTCCAACCGTGGCAGACCACTGCTCCACGAGAAACGCCCCAATGCGCTGTCGATGAGCGTCTCCGGCTGTGCTCGGGTGCCGGAGGGGCCGCGAGCACACCATCCGGGCCAGCCGCCAGCCGCCAGCCGCCAGCCGCCAACGTGACGCATCGTGACCAACATGGCCCTGCAAGCCGAGACAATCCCGGGCGTGTCGATCAACGTGGTCCTTCTGCAGGGTGCAAAGCGCAATTTTGTCTGTTTCGTCCCTGTAGAAGGACCCATCGGCCCCACCAGGTCCTCGGCCGCGGCGACGGCCCGTGACAGCGGCGAGGTTGGCCGCCGAGACCAGCCTCGCGGGGCAGGGCGACATTGGATGGTGGCCGGAGAACACTGGAGAGCACCAGCCGCGTGAGTCCCGCCCGGAGGGCACGTCAGCACGGGCGGACAATCGCGGGTCATGACGCTTCCTGCTGCGGTACGTGATGCCGTGGACGCCTACCTGCTGGCGGTCGATGCCGTGGATCCCGATCTGGTGGATGGCCTCTACGTGATCGGGTCCGCGGCCCTGGACGATTTCCGTCCGGGGGCCAGTGACGTCGACTTCGTCGCTGTCACCACCACGACCCCGACAGACCAGCAGGTAGCGGCGTTGACCCGCCTGCACGCCCGGCTGTCCCGCCGCCCGCTTCTCGACGGGATCTACACCACGTGGCTCGACCTCACTCGGGATCCGGCACAGGCATCGCCAGGACCCCACGCCCACGGCCGGCACTGTCATCCGCGCTGCGACCACCAGCGCCATCCGGTCACCTGGCACAGCCTGGCCCGCCACGGCATGGCAGTCCGCGGCCCCGGACCTGCCGAGATCGAGATCGCGGCCAATCCGCGGGACCTCGCTCGCTGGACGCGCGGCAACCTCGACGGCTACTGGCGGCAGTGGTGGCGGCGCAGCTCCCGTCTACCCACACCCGCCGGCCTGACCTGCCTCACCTCGCGGGGGCTGGCCTGGGGCGTGCTCGGTGTCAGCCGGCTCCACCACACGCTCGTCACCGGTGAGATCATCTCCAAGAGGGCGGCAGGAGAACACGCACGGACTGCTTTCGATCCACAGTGGCATCGCATCATCGACGAATGCCTGCGCGTCCGGCGTGCCGATCATCGCCGGTCCCTCTACCGCACCCCCCTCACCCGACGGACCGAAGCGCTGGACTTCATCGACATGGTCATCAACAACGCACCCCGACCTGCGGGAACCGGCTGACCGCCCTTGCGTCCTCAATCCACAGGCACTGGCGGTTTCGCCTTGTGCGCCGCGAACGTGTCGAGCTGTTTCGGCGGATCCGAACGGGGTTGATCGTAGGAAACGGACGCACGCGCCCGGGAGGCCGCGGTCGAGGCCATCCGGTCCGCCACCGCCGTGACTGTGGGCTCCTGCGCGGCTCGCCGCCCCGGACGCGGATCGAACTGTCGGCGGGGGGTGGGATGATCCGGTGATGGCACAGATGGAGCTCGCCGGCATGCCCCGCAGGCTGTTCGCCTGTACGCCGTCGCGGCTGGCCGCGTTCGAGGACTGCCCTCGCCGGTACCGGATGATCTACCTGGACAGACCCCGGCCGCCACGGGGGCCGGCCTGGGCGCACACCTCGTTCGGGGTGAGCCTGCACAACGCGCTGCGCCGGTGGTGGGAGGAGCCGGTCGTCGAGCGCACGCCGGTGCGGGCGGCGCAGCTGGTCCGGCTGCTGTGGGTCGCCGACGGGTTCCGTGACGGCGAGCAGTCGGTGGCCTGGCGGGAGCGGGCGGCCGAGATGGCCGCCGCCTACGTCACGGGGCTCGATCCGGCGGCCGAGCCGCGGGGGGTGGAGCGTTCGGTCGCCGCCCGCACCGAGGGGCTGGCGTTCTCCGGGCGGGTCGACCGGCTCGACGACCGTGACGGCGAGCTTGTCATCGTCGACTACAAGACGGGCCGCCGGCCGTCCACGGAGGCCGATGCGCGCAGCTCTCCGGCGCTCGCGCTCTACGCCATGGCCGCCGGGCGGATGCTGCGCCGACCCTGCCGGCGGGTGGAGCTGCATCACGTTCCGAGCGGGCGGGTCGCCGTCGCGGAGCACACCGAGGAGTCGATCGCCCGGCATGTGCGCCGGGCCGAGTCGGTGGCCGCCGACGCGGTCGCGGCGACGGAGGCGCTGCGGTCCGGTGGCGATGCCGAACGCGCCTTCCCGCCTCGCACCAGCGGGTTGTGCTCGTGGTGTGACTTCCGTGCGCTGTGCCCCGAGGGTCAGGCCGCCGCCCCCGACCGTCAGCCCTGGGACGCCCTCGGCGAGGTGGATTCCGGGGGTGAGGTCGGTGCCGGTGGCGTGGGCGCCGGTGGGTGGGACGCGACGGACGTCTGACCAGGCCGTCGGCGGGTGAAGGCGGTTCCGCGGAACACCCACGGCGGTCCCGGCTGGCCAGGCTGGCAGGGCAGACGGGCAGAGTGGCCGGCGGTTCCGCGGAACACTCGGTGGGGTACGGAGCATGCGGCCGTCCGGTGGGCGGGTGGGATGCCACGATGGGCCGATGGCCGAGCAGACCACCGTATCCGCGCCGCCGCCGGCGCCCGCGAACCAGCCGCGGATCTCCGCGAAGGCGACGACCTTCACCGAGTCCGTCATCCGGGAGATGACCCGGCTTGCCCTTGTCCACGGCGCGGTGAACCTGGCGCAGGGATTCCCCGACTTCTCCTGCCCACAGGAGCTCAAGGACGCGGCGAAGGCCGCCATCGACGCGGACGTCAACCAGTACGCGATCACCTGGGGTGCCGCGGAGTTCCGCGCCGAGATCGCGGCGAAGGTCGCCCGCACCTATCCGGGGTGGACGGTCGACCCGGAACGGGAGGTCTGCGTGACCTGCGGCTCCACCGAGGCGATGATCGCCACGATGCTGGCGCTGGTCGACCCGGGCGACGAGGTCATCATGTTCGAGCCGTTCTACGAAAACTACGGCCCCGACACGATCCTGTCCGGCGCGGTGCCGAAACTGGTCACCCTGCACGCCCCCGACTGGTCGATCGACCCGGCCGAGCTGCGCGCCGCCTTCAGCGACCGCACCCGCGCCATCATCCTCAACACCCCGCACAACCCGACCGGCAAGGTGCTGCGCCGCGCGGAGCTCGAGCTCGTCGCCGAACTCTGCCAGCGCCACGACGTGCTCGTGTTCACCGACGAGATCTACGAGCACATCCAGTACCTCGGCCCCGGCGGCCACATCCCCCCGGCGACCGTCCCGGGACTGGAGGACCGCACCGTCACCATCAACGCGCTGTCCAAGACGTATGCCGTCACCGGCTGGCGGGTCGGCTGGACGATCGCCCCACCCGCCTACACCTCGGCGATCCGCAAGGTGCACGACTTCCTCACCGTCGGCGCCGCCGCCCCGCTGCAGGCCGGCGGGGTGGCCGCCATGCGGTTGCCCGCCGAGTACTACACCGGTCTCGCCGAGCAGTACCGGGCTCGCCGTGACCTGCTGGGCGCGTCACTGACCGCGACCGGCTTCACCTTCCGACCACCGGACGGCGCCTACTATGTGATGTGCGACACCCGCGGCATCGATCCGGCCGGCGATGACGTCGCCCTCGTCCGCCGCCTCATCACCGAGATCGGCGTCGCCGCGGTGCCCGGCTCGTCGTTTTTCGCCAACCCCGCCGACGGCCGGCACATCATCCGCTTCGGTTACCCCAAGCGACACGAAACCCTGCAGGCAGCCGCGGACCGCCTCACCCGCCTGACGTAGCGGGAGCGGCAGCAGTGGTGAGCAGCCAGTCTGCCGGGGTGGGGAGCGGGTAACCGGCCGTGGCAGCGCGGGCGTGGCCCGCCTGCAGCTCCCGGTCGACCTCGGCAAGGGCCGAGCGGATGCCCTTGCGCCACGGCCGTCCCCGGACCACCGGGAGCGCCCCGGCACCCGACTGCGGGTCGTCGGGCAGGGCGTAGCGACCGCGCAGGTACTCGCCGATCCATCGCCCCTGTGCGGTCGCGAGCTCCACCGGGCCGCCGACGTGGAACACCCAGGCGACCTGCGGGTCGAACACGCCGCCGAAGCGGGTCGACTCCGCCGCGATGGACGTGGCCGGCAGGAGCCCCTCGGTGTGCGCGTTCAGTACCACCGCGTCGAACGTCCCCAACGGCTGCGCGCTGTCGGCCGGCGGGTTCTGGTCGGCGGGCGTGCCGTCGATGACCGTGCCGTCGATGACCGTGCCGTCGATGACCGTGCCGTCGATGACATAGGGCGGTGCGGTCGCGGCGGCGGCGGTCAGACGCAGGGTCGTGGCTCGGACCGCCACGAGCCGGTCGGCGCAGCCGTAGGCGGTCAGCGTGGCGACGTCCGCCGAGGGGATCGGCGCGGACGCGAAGACGGTGATCTCCAGGCCGCCGTCGACGAGCGCCACGGCGGCAGCGGTGGTGGCGGCGTCGAGGCCGAGGACGGCGACCCGCGGAAGTCCTGTCACGTCCGCGCACTCTAGCGGCGGCCCGTATCGGCGACTGCGCCGCAGGGCCACCGCCGCCCTCCCGGGTGGCACCACTGCGTGGGCGCCGGTGCGTGGCATCGCCGGGTAACCCCCGACGTGGCGCTCGTCTGCAGCGGACGGCCTACTCGTTGGTGGCGGAGGTTTGTGCGTTTTTGTGGGCACGAGTCATCGGGAGAGAAGGCTGGCGTAACGGCGCGTTCGGGCCGGTGGTGCGGTTTGGAGCGGTACGGTCCGCCGAGGACTCACGGCGGCTAGATGTTGTGACCACCCGGTTACCCGTACACACTGATCGGCGTGGCCCATGTACTTGCGGTGGCGAACCAGAAAGGCGGCGTAGCCAAGACCACTTCGGTGGCCAGTCTTGGTGCCGCACTGACCGAGCTCGGCCGCCGTGTCCTGCTGGTCGATCTCGACCCGCAGGCCTGTCTGACGTTCTCGCTTGGGCTCGATCCCGACATTCTCGAGCTGTCCGTGCACGACGTGCTGCTGGGACGACTGTCCGCGGGCATCGTCGTCACCACCACTGCGGACGGGACCGATCTGTTGCCGGCGACGATCGAGCTTGCGGGCAGTGAGGCGGTGCTGCTGTCGCGCACCGGACGCGAGCATGCACTGCGGCTCGCCCTCGCGGAGCTGCTCGACTCCTACGACGTCATCCTGATCGACTGCCCGCCGTCCCTGGGCGTGTTGACGATCAACGGGCTGACCGCGGCGGACGAGGTGATCGTGCCGTTGCAGTGCGAGACGTTGTCACATCGTGGCGTCGGGCAACTGCTGGACACGGTGCAGGACGTGCGGCGGCTGACGAATCCGCGGTTGCGGGTGCGCGGGGTGCTGCCGACCCTGTTCGACGCACGGACGGCGCACAGCCGGGCGGTGCTCGCGGATGTGGTGGCGCGCTACCACGTCGACGTGCTCGCTCCGCCGATCGCACGGTCGGTGCGGTTCGCCGAGGCGCCGGGGACGGGACGGTCGATTCTCGCGACGGCCGGCCGGTCCAAGGGCGCCGACGCGTATCGCCGGCATGCCCGGGCGATCCTCGGTCTGGCCGCGGGCGACGAGATTCCCGCCCGCCGCTCGCCGTTGTCGACCGGTCGCGCGAAGGAGCGGGCCTCGGTGGCGGCGACCGCCGCTGCCGCCGTGGTAGTGCCCATCGGCGTACCGGGCTGCGGCTGATGAGCACAGATCTGGGCGGACCCGTGCCGTGGGCGGGTGCGGACGGGGGCACGCAGGCGGGGGCTGCAGCCGGCTTCGATCGGTTGCGACGACGGGAGTACCGGGCGCCTGGGGAGTCGGAGCAGCCGGAGGTGCCGTCGGGTCCGTCGGTGGGGCGCGACGCGCACGGCAAGCGTGTGCTGTACAGCGGGGGACGACCGACGGCGGCGCGCAGCGCGGGCCTGAGGGTCGAATGTTCACGCTGCGGCGGGACCCGGCTGCTGGGCGCCCTGCAGTCGCTCCGGGTCCTGACGCCCAGTGTGCATCTGCCGGTGGTTCGGGCGGGGCACTTCTCGCTGGTGCGCTGCCCGAACTGTCACCGGGTGAGCTGGGTCCGCCTGGGCCTGCATCTGCGCGCCGGGGGCTGAGTACCCCGACCGGGCGCAGGCGGCAGACCGAAGGCGAAGCCGGCGGCGGGAGCGGCGTGGGGCACGGCCGCTCGCGACGAGGCAGGCTCGGGTGCTGGTGGTGCGGGGAGCTCCGGGATGGAGCTCCGCAGGGTGTGTGGTGCGCGGCGAGTGCCCCGGGTCAGGCGGACTCGGCGCGCGGGGTGGTGTCGTCGACGGTGTCGGCGGACTCGCCGAGCAGGGAGCCGGCTACGCGGCTGTGGTTGCTGCGGCGGCGGCGACGGCGCCGGGTCGGGTCGCCGGCCGAACCGGACTCGCCGGCCAGGCTCGACACGAGCTGCGTGCCGTCCGAGCCGTCGGTGCTGACCAGCTCATCGGTGCCCACGGCGCCCGCGGAGACACGGGTGGTGACGGCCGGCGTGCTGGCGTCGAGCAGCAGCCCACCGTCGGTGCCCGCGTCCAGGTCGGCGCCGACGGGCACGTCCGAGCCGGAGTCGGCGGCGATGGCCAGGCCGGTGGCAGCTGCCGCGGCACCGGCGCCGCGGGTGCGC
>NZ_JAMQQG010000350.1 GCF_023716925.1 Frankia sp. R82 | reverse complement strand
GGCCGGGCCGCGGCGACGGCGCAGTCCGGCGCGGATGGCCGGCATCTCCTCGGTGGGCTGGCCCGAACCGACCCGCGCCGTCCCGGCCGCGGGGCCGGGCACCATCGAACGCGGACGCAGCCGGGGCCGGACCCGGGGTAGCGCGTGCGGTGAGGTGACGTCACCGGCGGCCAGATGCGGCGGCGGTGGGCCGATCAGTTCGTGCACGGCCCGCACGACCTTGGGCTGGCGGGCCCGGTCCTCCCCGCGAAAGCCCGTCTCCAGCTCGTGCCCGTCATACGACCAGGCCACGACGATGAGCCGGCCCGGCGCCGCGACCTTGCCGGCGTGGGCCCGCTCCAGCCGCGCGCCACGCACCGCCTCGCGCGGGATCCAGAACGTCTCGTTGCCGCGGTCGACCCGAACACCCGTCTCGTAGACGCTCAGATACCCGCCGATACCGCCACCGAGCCCGCGGGCGGAGACCCACTCCAGCCAGTGGCCGGCATCGACCGTGCCCAGGTACGTCCCCCGCAGCGGGGCGGCAAGTACCGTACCGGGTTCGGCCGGCGGCTCGGGCAGATCGGGCAGGTTCTCCTCGTCCCGCTCGGCGCGGTTGCGCCAGACCCGGGCCAGGGTGCCGATCACGGCCACGAGCACCAGCAACAGGCCGACGACCAGCAGCACCCGCAGGCCCAGCCGAGCCTGGGCGGAGCCCGCCGCCAGCACGAACGACCCGGTGGTCGGCAACGATCCGCTCATACGATCTTCCCGTCCAGCACGGTGGGCCGCCCACGCAGAAACGTCGCGCGCACGGCACCCGGCAGGGACCGGCCCGCATACGGGGTGTTGCGGCTACGGCTGGCCAGGGCGTTCGGGTCGACAACCTGCCACGGCGTCGGGTCGAGCAGCGTCAGCGTCGCGGGCGCGCCCACCGCCACCGCTGCGTTCGCGTCGGGGGCGGGTCCGGGCAGGCCGCCGATGCGGGCCGGGGCCAGCGCCATCCGGTCGGCGACGCCGGCCCAGTCCAGCCGTCCGCCGACGACCATCGTCTCGATCACCACCGACAGGGCCGTCTGCAGACCGAGCATGCCGGGCCGGGCCGCGGCCCACTCGGTCTCCTTGTCCTGGGCGGCGTGCGGGGCGTGGTCGGTGGCCACGCAGTCGATGGTGCCGTCGGCCAGGCCCGCGCGCAGCGCCGCCACGTCGGCCGCGGTGCGCAGCGGCGGGTTGACCTTGAAGACCGGGTCGTAGCTGCTCGCCAGATCGTCGGTGAGCAGCAGGTGGTGCGGGGTGACCTCGGCAGTGACCCGCCAGCCCTTCGCCTTCGCCCAGCGGATGATCTCCACCGAGCCGGCGGTGGAGACGTGGCAGATGTGCAGCCGGGAGTCGACGTGCCCGGCGAGCAGCGCGTCCCGGGCGATGATCGCCTCCTCGGCGACCGCCGGCCACCCCGGCAGGCCCAGGCGTGCGGCCACCACACCCTCGTTCATCTGGGCGCCCTCGGTCAGCCGTGGCTCCTCGGCGTGCTGGGCGACGACACCGTCGAAGGCCTTGACGTACTCCAGCGCCCGGCGCATGAGCTGCGCGTCGGACACGCAGTGTCCGTCGTCGGAGAACACCCGCACGCCCGCGGCGGATCCGGCCATCGCACCGAGTTCGGCCAGGCGCTGCCCGTCCAGGCCGACGGTGACCGCGCCGACCGGGCGCACGTCGCAGTGACCGGCGTCGACCCCGAGCCGGTAGACCTGTTCGACCACACCGGCGGTGTCGGCCACCGGGTTGGTGTTGGCCATCGCGAACACCGTGGTGAAGCCGCCGAGCGCCGCCGCCCGAGTACCGGACTCGACCGTCTCGGCGTCCTCGCGGCCCGGTTCGCGCAGATGGGTGTGCAGATCGACCAGACCGGGCAGCAGGATCAGCCCGTCGGTGTCCAGGATCGCGGTGCCCGGCGGCAGGCCCTCGGTGTCGGGCCCGGTCGAGCCGGGCGGCCGCCAGGCCGCGATCACCCCGTCGGCCAGCAGCACGTCGACCGGCTCGCCGCCGAGCGGACGCACCCGCCGCAGCACCCACGCGTCCCCCGACGTGCTCATGAGACCTCCCCGGAACCACCCAGCAGCAGATACAACACGGCCATCCGCACACTCACCCCGTTCGCGACCTGCTCGACCACCGTCGAGCGGGCGGAGTCGGCGACCTGTGACGCGATCTCCATCCCCCGCACCATCGGCCCCGGATGCATGACCAGAGCATGCTCCGGCAGGTTCGCGGCCCGGTCGACGTCCAGGCCGTAACGACGGCTGTACTCACGTTCGGTCGGGAAGAAGGCCGCGGACATCCGTTCCCGCTGCACCCGCAACATCATCACCACATCACTCTTGGGCAGAACGGCATCGAGGTTGTACG
Source organism: Frankia sp. R82 (assembly GCF_023716925.1). Classification (GTDB taxonomy): domain Bacteria; phylum Actinomycetota; class Actinomycetes; order Frankiales; family Frankiaceae; genus Frankia. The sequence continues at coordinate 8,176 of NZ_JAMQQG010000350.1, read as the reverse complement.
ACACCTCGACCGGCCACGAGGAGACACCCAGCGGCAACAGCGTCGGCGGAGCCACCACCGTCACACTGGCACCGAGCGTGGCCAACAGCCAGACGTTGGACCGCGCCACCCGGGAATGCAGCACGTCACCGACGATGGTGACCCGCAGCCCCTCGATCCGGCCGAGCCGGCGGCGCATCGTGAACGCGTCCAGCAGTGCCTGGGTCGGATGCTCGTGGGTGCCGTCGCCGGCGTTGACCACGCTGCCCCGCACCCAGGACGCCAGCCGGTGCGGCGCACCACTGGCCCCGTGCCGGCAGACGACGGCGTCGGCGCCCATCGCCTCCAGGGTCTGCGCGGTGTCCTTCAGGCTTTCGCCCTTCGACACGCTTGACCCGCGCGCCGAAAAATTGATCACATCGGCCGACAGTCTCTTGGCGGCGACCTCGAAGGACGTGCGGGTACGGGTGGAATCCTCGAAGAACAGGTTGACGACGGTCCGCCCGCGCAGGGTGGGCAGCTTGCGCACGGACGCCTCGGCGACCCGGGCCATCCGCTCGGCGGTGTCGAGGATCAGCAGCGCGTCGTCCCGACCGAGGTCCTCGGTGGACAGCAGGTGTCTGTTCACGCCCCGCCTCCGACCGCTGTCCCGCCCGGACCCGTCCCACCTGGCCACCGCGTCATGCGTGGTCCCGTCCCGTCTGCTCGTCGGCGCTGGTCGGGGCGGCTGCGGGCGGCAGAATCAGCACGCCGTCGACGTCGTCGACCTCCCGCAGCCGCACCGCCACCAGTTCCCGGCGCGACGTCGGCATGTTCTTCCCGACGTAGTCGGCCCGGATCGGCAGCTCCCGGTGCCCGCGGTCGACGAGAACGGCCAGCTGCACCGCCCGCGGACGCCCGTAGGCGGCCAGGGCGTCGAGCGCGGCGCGCACGGTGCGCCCGGAGAACAGAACGTCGTCGACCAGGATGACCACCTTGCCGTCGACGCCGCCCTCCGGAATCTCGGTCACCTCGAGTGGCCGAACTCCGCGCAAACGAAGATCGTCGCGGTACATGGTGGGGTCCAGCGAGCCGACCGGAAGATCCACACCTTCGACGGCGTGTACGCGGCGTACCAGCCGGTGCGCGAGGGGTACCCCGCGGGTGGGTATACCGAGAAGCACCACGCCGGCACCACCGGTGGTCTTCTCGAGAATCTGATGCGCCATCCGGCTGACGATTCGAGTGATGTCGTCGGCGGACAGTACTGTCCTGGCAGTGCCTGGACGGCGCGACACGGGGTCACCCGTGGCGGCTGCGGCCACGCGGCATCCCTCCTTCCCCGCCTCACGGGACGGTCCTTAAAGGAGCGGTCCCAGCGACGTTACCAGGGCACTCCGGGCGCGTGAGGCACTGCGGCCAGACGAGGCCGCACGCGTTCGGGGTACCCGGCCAGCCGCTCGCAGGTACCCCTCGCGCATCGTTGCAACGCCAACTATCATCGCGAATCTGTGACTGCCAGTTACCGTGGTGTCTCGTGCACTCGCCGATACGACGATGCGCGGAAGTTCCCGCCAGGCAGGTAGAGGGCGCAACCGGAGGGCTACAGAAAGTGGTACAAAGAAAGAAGCGACACGACCCCCCGGGTGTCGAGCCTCAACCCGGTGGGCACTACTATCGGTAACCGCCGGAGGCACTAGCCCCGGTACCAATGATCAACCACGACAGGAGTGGGCACTCCGATGTCCGACTATGCGAAGGCGCTCGGTGCTCGGCTGCGCGCAATACGCACCCAGCAGGGGCTCTCGCTTCATGGCGTCGAGGAGAAGTCGCACGGTCGGTGGAAAGCCGTCGTCGTCGGTTCCTACGAACGTGGGGACCGCGCCGTCACCGTACAGCGTCTCTCGGAGCTCGCGGAGTTCTACGGCGTTCCCGTCGGAGAGCTGCTGCCCGAGGGTTCCACCGTCGCTCCGCTGGAGCAGTCCCCGCGGATCGTGCTTGACCTCGAGCGTCTTTCCCAGGTCCCCAAGGAGCAGGGCGGCCCGCTCGCCCGCTACGCGGCGACCATCCAGAGCCAGCGCGGCGACTACAACGGTCGGGTGCTCTCCATCCGCTACGAGGACCTGCGTTCCCTCGCGGTGATCTACGACACCTCCCCGAGCAAGCTCACCGAGCAGCTCGTCTCCTGGGGCGTCCTGTCCCCGGAACAGGGTGCGGACGCGACCGCCTCCGACGTCTGAGGCCTGCCGGGCGGCGCTGACCGCCCGCGTCCCACCGCTCGACCCGCTCCGTCCGGTTCCATCCCGGTGCGCACCGCCGGCGCGGCTGCCCAGATTCGCAACGATCGCGGTTGCGTCGCGGCTCTTCCAGCAGTTTCGGCACCACAGCACCGCAGCACTCTCCCGTCGGTACCGCGACCTGCGGTTTCGTCCGTGGCACGACCAGCTTCAACCGACGGGACAACGGCCCCACCGGCGACTGATCGACCAGATTCGCCACCGGACCGGGTACATCCGCACCACCAGCCCTGCCGGGGATATCCCGGTACGTCTCGGCCGGGGATACCCCGGTACGCCGTCACCCCGACGGCGTACCGGGTCGGTACCCCCTCGCCCGCGCCCACCTCGTGGCTGGCCGTAGCCACCTCCCCCGTCCTGTTCCATCGGGAACAGGACGGACATCAAGGCGCCAGCCGCAGACAAAGGGATCACCCGGACGGGCCGGTACGAGCTGCCCGGACCCGCTGACTAGCTGAAAGCGCAGGTCACGGTGCCGAGTCAGGCACCGATGCCGCCGAGGAGGGTGCCGACACCGACCCGGGTGCCGACACCGGGGTCGTGACGGCGGGGCGCACGGCGGCGTCGCCCGCGTCGAGCAGGCTGCCCAGCAAACCGTTCACGAAGGTCGGGGAGCGCTCGGTGGACAGGGACTTCGCCAGCTCGACGGCCTCGTCGATCACGACCCGCTCGGGGACGTCGGGACGCCAGCCCAGCTCCAGCACGGCGATGCGCAGGATGTTGCGGTCCACGGGAGGCATCCGCTCGACCGTCCAGCCCTCGGCGTGCCGGGCGATCCGGTCGTTGATCTCGCGCCAGTGCTCGACGACCCCGGCGACCAGACCCTCGGTGTACTCGGAGACCGGTGGGTCGGCGCGCACCTTGCGGGCGGCGAGGATCTCGGGCACGTGGGCACCGCGCACATCGGCCTCGAACAGGATGTCGAGCGCGCGGCGGCGGGCCTTCGAACGGGCGCTCAGCTCGTCACCCGGCCCAGATAGCGGCCGTCGCGGGTGTCGACCTTGACCTTTTCACCGGTGGTGATGAACAGCGGGACGTTGATGGTCGCGCCGGTCTCGAGGGTGGCGGGCTTCGTTCCGCCGGTGGATCGGTCGCCCTGCACGCCGGGGTCGGTCTGCGCGATGGTCAGCTCGACGCTCGCCGGCAGTTCCACGTAGAGCGGCGCGCCCTCGTGCAGCGCGACGGTGGCGACGGTGTTCTCCAGCATGTAGTCGGCGACGGAGCCGACGACGTCCGGCGGGATGGGGATCTGGTCGTAGGACTCGCTGTCCATGAAGACGAAGTCGGCCCCGTCGCGGTACAGGTAGGTCATCTCGCGACGGTCGACCGTCGCGACGTCGACCTTGAGGCCGGCGTTGAACGTACGGTCGACGACCTTGCCGGTGAGCACGTTCTTCAGGGTCGTGCGGACGAACGCACCGCCCTTACCCGGCTTGACGTGCTGGAAGCCCACGACGTTCCAGAGCACTCCGTCGAGGTCGAGCGTCATGCCGTTCTTCAGGTCGTTGGTGGTCGCCACTGCGCGCCTTCTCCGTTCGGTTGCCGTACTCCGACGGCGGATCGTCGTTGTGCGGACGCCTCGTCACCACGAGACCCCGTAAACCCTCAAAGCCCTGGCACGGCTGAGTCCGGGCTGTCACGAAGGCCGCCCGGTGCCAGGCACACCCGCCCCGCCCGGCCCCACGGGCCGCGCCGGCCGCGAACACAGGCCGGACCCCCTGGAGCGGACCCCTGCGCCGGACCCCTGCGCCGGACCCTTCACGCGGCGGCGATCTGCCGGTCCGCGGGTAAGTCTACCGAGCGACGCTGCGGTACGCCGCAGCGAGCAGGGCGGGATCCGGATCGTCCACGACGATCGTCTCGCCACGGGCGGCCAGCCCGATGAAACGCAGCCGTCGACCGCGGGACTTCTTGTCGATCCGCATCGCGTCGAGCAGCGCCGGCCAGCGCGTGCCGTCGTAGGTGACGGGCAGGCCGATGCGGGTGAGCAGGGTGTGGTGGCGGGCGGCGGTGGCCTCGTCGAGGCCGACCGCGAGCCGGGACAGCTCCGCCGCGAACACCATGCCCACCGAGATCGCCTCGCCGTGGCGCCAGCTGAAGTGCTCCACCTTCTCGATCGCATGGCCGAGGGTGTGACCGTAGTTGAGCACCTCGCGCCGCCCGGCCTCGCGCGGGTCCCCGGAGACGACGTCCGCCTTCACCCGGATGGAGCGTTCGATCAGCTCGGGCAGGTGGGCGAGGCCGCTCGGATCGTCCTCGAGCAGGTCGAGGATGGCGCCGTCGGCGATGAAGCCGGTCTTGACCACCTCGGCGAGCCCGGCGCGCACCTCGACGGCGGGCAGCGAGGCGAGAGTCGCGAGGTCGCACAGCACCGTCAGCGGCTGGTGGAACGCACCGACCAGGTTCTTCCCGGCGGCCACGTCGATGCCGGTCTTGCCGCCCACCGCCGCGTCGACCATGCCGAGCACGGTGGTCGGGACCTGCACCACGTCGACGCCACGCAGCCAGCTGGCCGCGACGAATCCGGCCAGGTCCGTCACGGTGCCGCCACCGAGCCCGATGACCACGTCGTCGCGGGTCAGCCCGGCCCGGCCGAGCACGTCCCAGCACTCGCCGGCGACCGGCAACCGCTTGGCCTGTTCGCCGTCGGGCACCTCGATGGTGTGCACCTCCAGCCCGGCCTGCACCCGCAGATCCTCGACGACGCGGGCGGCGACGGCCCGCAGGGCGACCGGATGGATCAGAACCGCCCGGGTGCGCCCGGCGACGGTCTCGGCCAGACCGCCGAGCACCCCGTCACCGAGAACCACGTCGTAGGGCCGATCCCCCTGCGGTCGCACCGGAATCCGTACGACATCGGCCACGTCGGCCACCCTCACCGGCATGCTCACGACTGCACCTGCCCACTTCCGACGGCGTCCGCGTCCGCCAGGGCCGCGACGACCAGGTCGGCGACCTCGTCAGGCTCCCGGCCGGCGGTGTCGACGACGACCGCCGCAACCTGCGTGTAGAACGGCTCCCGCTCGCGCAGCAGGGCCGCGAGGCGGGTGCGTGGGCCTTCGACCAGCAGCGGGCGGTCCCGGGCCAGACCCACCCGGCGTACCGCGTCCGACAGGCCCACCCGCAGGTAGGCGACCCGGTGGCCGGCCAGCAGCCCGCGGGTGGCCGGGTCGAGGACCGCACCCCCGCCGAGGGCGACCACCCCGGTGTGTTCGGCGAGCGCCGCGGCGACCGCCCGATGCTCTGCGGCGCGGAAGTACTGTTCGCCGGAGTCGACGAAGATGTCCGAGACACTGCGCCCCTCGGCGGCTTCCACATCCGCGTCGGTGTCGCGCAACGTGACGTTCCAACGCCTCGCGAGCCGGGTGCCCACCGTGGTCTTGCCCGCCCCCGGCGGCCCGACCAGGACCACCCGCGGCTCCTGTGACGGTGGCGTCGTCGCCACCGTGTCCCCAACCATGATCGTGTTTCCTCGTCCGCCGGTCTCGTCCGGCCGTCTGCAAAGTGTCATCGGTACCGGCCGCTCTCGTCGTGGGCCGGCCGGCCGCTGATTACGTGCTGGTCGCCCACCGGTGCCGCGCTGGCACGGGCTGCCGTCAGTGGACGGGCAGCGCCTTCAGGTAGGCCTCGCAGTTACGTCGGCTCTCCTCGACCGAGTCTCCGCCGAACTTCTCCAGCGCGGCGCCGGCCAGCACGAGGGCGACCATCGCCTCGGCGACCACCCCCGCGGCGGGCACCGCGCACACGTCCGAGCGCTGGTTGATCGCGACGGCGGGCTCGCCGGTCGCCACGTCGATGGTGGACAGCGGCCGGGTCAGCGAGGAGATCGGCTTCATCGCGATCCGGACCCGCAGCGGCTCCCCGGTGGTCATCCCACCCTCGATCCCGCCGGCCCGGTCAGTGATCCGGCGGACCTGCGGCACCGCGTGCCGACCGGTGCCGCTGATCGGCTCGATCTCGTCGTGGGCGACGGAGCCGCGCCGACGGGCGGTGGTGAAACCGTCCCCGAACTCGACCCCCTTGATCGCCTGGATGCCCATCAGCTCGGCGGCCAGGCGCGCGTCGAGGCGACGGTCGCCGTGGACGTAGCTGCCCAGCCCCGGTGGGCAGCCGTAGGCGAGTACCTCGACGATGCCGCCGAGCGTGTCGGAGTCGGCGTGGGCGGCGTCGATCTCGGCGACCATCCGCGCGCTCGTCGCGCTGTCGGCGCAGCGCACCGGGTCCGCGTCCACCGCCTCGAGGGAGGTCGGCGCGGGCGTGCCCGGGGGCACCTCGACGGCGCCGATCGCCACGACGTGGGAGAGCACCTCGATGCCGTACGCCTGGCGCAGCAGCGCCTTGGCCGCGGTGCCGAGCGCGACCCGCGCCGCGGTCTCCCGGGCGCTGGCCCGCTCCAGGACGGGACGGGCGTCGTCGAAGCCGTACTTCTGCATGCCGGCGAGATCGGCATGGCCGGGCCGGGGCCGGGTCAGCGGCGCGTTACGGCCCAGGCCCGCGAGGGTGGCCGGGTCGACCGGGTCGGGCGCCATCACCTGTTCCCACTTCGGCCACTCGGTGTTGCGCACCACCAGGCTGATCGGACCGCCGAGGGAGACCCCGTGCCGCAGCCCCCCGAGCAGCTCGATCGCGTCACGCTCGAAGCTCATCCGGGCACCCCGGCCATGCCCGAGCCGCCGACGGGCCAGTTCCGCCCCGATGTCCGCACTGGTCAGCCGAATCCCCGCCGGTAGCCCCTCGACCGTGGCCACCAGGGCCGGACCGTGGGATTCCCCCGCCGTCAACCAACGCACCATGACAACCAGTCTTGCACGTCGGACGGCCTGGACACGCCCCGCATGACCAAGCTCGCCTGGCCCCTCAGGTGAGGACGGCGAGCAGCGCACCGCCGAGCAGGAACGGGCCGTAGGCCAGCCGGTCGCGCCGGTGCACCCGGCGGGTGACGAGCAACCCGAGCACGACGACTCCCCCCAGGGCGACCCCGGCGACCATGCCGAGCAGCACGCTCGGCCAGCCCAGCCAGCCCAGTGCGAGCCCCAGCAGCCCGGCGAGCTTCACGTCGCCACGGCCGAAACCATCGCCGGGCAGCCGGTGCAGCACCAGGAACACCGTCCAGCACACCAGCCCCGCCACACCGGCCCGCAGCAGTCGCCCGGGCGTGTCGTCCACCAGGGCGGCGAGCCCGAGCAGCAGGGCGACCACCGGATAGGACGGCAGCACCAGCGGATCGGGCAGTCGGTGCACCCGCAGGTCGATCACGGCCAGCCACACACCGAGCACCGCCAGCCAGGCATAGGCGGGCACCCAGGACGGATGCCGGTGCAACGCCGTGACCACGGCAGCGACCGTCACCGCCGTCGCCGCCGCGAGCGGCCGGGCACCGGGGGCGTCCCGGCGGGGTTGTTCGGGTGCCGGCGCCGGGAACGCGGCGACCACCCGCGGCCCGCAGCCGATGGCGACGGCGAGCGCCACCAGCGTGATCGCGACGCTCCATCCGATCTCCCACACGCCGACCTCCCCGCCCGCTGCCCGCTGCCCGGCGGGTCAGCCGGTGTGGTCGCCGGACGACGGCGGCGCCGCGGCGCGGCGGTCAAGAGCCGCCTGGCCGGCGGTGAACAGGACGCCGGCGGGGACGACCTGGCCGGTGAAGTGCTCCACCTGCCCGACGGCCTGTCCGGCGAGGATCTCCAGGCCGCCGGCGACGCGGGCGCCGGCCCGGTAGGCGGTGGCCGCCAGCTCCGTCGGCCAGGGGTGGTAGAGCAGTTCGACCAGCGGGCAGGTGGCCGGCCAGCGGCGGCGCGCCAGCGGGTCGGTGGCACCGGCGGGAGTGGTGGCCACGACCAGGTCGGGCCCGACCGGCAGGCCGGTGGCCAGCAGTTCCCAGGGCAGCCCGGTGACGGCGATGCCCAGGCGCCCGCCCATCT
>NZ_JAMQQG010000349.1 GCF_023716925.1 Frankia sp. R82 | reverse complement strand
GCACTGGCGCTGGCCGCCCGAGCCTTCGGGATGGCGTCCGGGCTGACCCGGGGCGCCGGCGGGCCGGCCAGCTCCAGGATCACCGGGTCGTCGGGCTTGGTCGGCACCGGGCGTGCCTCGACTCCGACCGCCCGCAGCAGCCCGCGCACCTTGCCCCGCTCGGCGGGCAGGGTGACCAGCACGTCGGCGCCGTCGGCGCCGGCCCGCGCGGTACGCCCGCCGCGGTGCTGGTAGGTCTTGGCGTCCTCGGGCGGGCCGAGGTGCACGACGAGCCGGATGCCGTCGACGTGGATGCCGCGGGCGGCGACGTCGGTGGCAACCAGCACCCGGTAGAACCCGTCGGTGAACCCGGCCAGTGCGCGGGTCCGCGCGCCCTGGGGCATGCCCCCGTGCAGCGGCTCGGCCGGGACGCCGGCGCGGCACAGCGACTCGGAGATCCGGTCGGCGTCGCGCTGGGTGCGCACGAACACCAGGGTGCGCCCGGAACCGCCGGCAAGCGCGGTGACCAGCTCGACCTGCGCGGTCCGGTCGGGAGCCTCGAGGGCGTGCCGGACGAGCGTGGTGACCTGCGAGGTCTCCGAGTCGATCGCGACGAGCACCGGGTCGGGCAGGTAGTCGCGCACGAGCACCTCGACCTCACGGTCGAGGGTCGCGGAGAACAGCAGCCGCTGCCCGCCACCGGGGGTGGCGTCCAGCAGTGCCCGCACCGCGGGCAGGAAGCCGAGGTCGCACATGAAGTCGGCCTCGTCGAGCACGGTCATCTCGATCTCGCCGAGCTCGCAGGCACCCCGCTCGACGAGGTCGGTCAGCCGCCCCGGGGTGGCCACGACCAGGTGGACCCCGCGGCGAAGCACCGACATCTGCCGACTGATGGACGTCCCGCCGTAGACGGGGGCCATCCGCAGGTTCAGGGCCCGGGTCAGCGGCTCGAGGGCGTCGTTGACCTGCTGGGCGAGCTCGCGGGTGGGCACCAGCACCAGGGCGCGGGGCCGGCGCGGGGTCGCCGGGCCGCCTTCGGCCAGGCGGCCGAGGATTGGCAGGCCGAAGGCGAGGGTCTTGCCGGAGCCGGTGCGGGCCCGGCCGAGAACGTTCTCCCCGGCGAGCACATCCGGCAGAGTCGCCGCCTGCACCGGGAACGGCGCGGCGATGTTGCGCTCGGCCAGGGCCCTGATCAGCCGCTTGGGCAGACCGGCGGCCTCGAAGGTCTCCGCCGGGGGACGGGGGTCACGGGTGGTCAGGGCAGGAGCGGCCGGACGCGCCGGACCGCCGAAGCGGGTGCCGCCGTACCGGGGTCCGCGGCCGGAACCGCGACCGGCACCGCCGGTTGTACCGCGGCCCCGGGGCGGGCGCGGCTGGCGGTGGGCAGCAAGCGACTGGGAGTTTCCATGCTGAGACAGAGGGATCCGCCGATCAGGTCAGGGCCACCATGAGATCAGTAGGACACGTGCGAAGGTCCGCACAAGCCCGTTGTATCGTCCGGCGGCCGGGGTACGGCCGGCTCCGCGACCGGACCCAACGGCGGGAAATCCCCGCTATGGCGCTCGCACCGACCTCGCACACCCGACCATGTAGCCGGGCGCGGACAGCCGCTCAGGCCGTCATCGTGTTTCACGGTACCTCGGCGATCCGATGTGCGGGGCCCGTCGGCAGGGTGCAACGATTCGGTGCATCCCCGTGAGTGGTGGTCCGCCCGGTCACGGTGCGCCAGTTCGACCGTGCACGACGGGGCGATCCTTCGGTCGGCCCCGATCGGCGGAGCCCGGTCCGGCCTCGGCTCGAACGACGCTGCCGGACGGGTCGTAGACGCTGGCTGGGCTGGTACTACGGACCGCAAAGGCCAGCAGGACACCGATTCCGACGCAGGCGGCGTACGGGCCGATGGCCGGTGCACCGGCCGCGTGCACCGCGGCCAGCCCGAGGACGACCACCCCGACAACGACGGTGCGGGTCGGCCAGGACGCGACCAGGGTCACGTCCGGGCGCATCGGCCTGAGCCCGGCGCCGAAGGTCCCGCCGGGACCGGGGCGCAGCAGGCAGGACAGCACCAACGGGGCGCCGAGCAGGGCGGCCACGACCAGGTCCGCTCCGGTGGTGCGGTGCGGGGTGACGAGCAGCCACGATCCGGTCGCGAACAGAGCGATCGGCCCGGGGGCGACGGGCCGACGGTCCCGGGCGCCGCGGTGCCGCGGAGGCGGCGCCCCGGCGGGTCCGCTGAGCGCCAGCAGCGGCGCGACCAGCAGCAACAGGTAGTGGCACCACACGACGGGCGACGCGAGCAGCGCCGCGACGACCCCGCCGGTGTAGGCGAGCCGCTCGTCGTGGCCGCGCCGCGCCGCCCACCAACAGCCGGCCAGCACCGCCAGCGCCGCCCCCCGGGCCAACGTCGCGGCGGTCGTGGTCGCCAGCCCCACCCCGTTCAGCAGCCCGGTCAGACTGATTCCCGCCTGTGCCTCCGCGCGGCCGAGCTGGTCCAGCAACGCGAAGTAGTCGGTCAGGTCGAGGGGACTCGTCAGCGCGCTGACGCCGACCAGCGTGGCGAGCACCACCCCGGCCACCCCGGCCGCCCGCCACCGTCGGGCCAGCACCAGCCACACCAGCACCGGGGCCAGGAACACCTTGCTGTAGATGGCGAGGGCGACGACCGTCCCACACGCCAGCGGATGGTCCCGGGTCCGCCAGGCCAGCGCCAGCCCCGCGAACAGCAGGGCGTTGAGGGTGCCCATCTGCAGGCCGATGACCGTCGTGGAGGCGGCCAGCACCAGCGCATGGATCCGCAGATCCCGCACCCCGGAAAGCCGCACCCCGGAAACCCGCGTCCCGGCCAGGACCGCCAGCACGGAGGCGGCCACGAACAGGTCGGCGGCGTGGGAGAGGGCCGACAGCGGGACGAACGGCCAGACGGTGAGATACGGGTAGACGAAGGCGGAACCGGAGGACACCGCGGCGGTTCCCGGCTCGGGGTACGGCGTGTGGCCCGCGCGGACGGCCGCCCCGGCCCGCAGAAACACGTCCACGTCGAAATGCCCGATCCGGCTGATCATTCCCAGCCAGATCAAGAGGATCAGCCCGGCGAGCCCGAGCCCGCCCAGGGTGGCCCGTCCCCATCCCCCGTCCGGGCGGGGCAGCGCGGGGACGGACCACACGGGAGGTCGCCCGGGTAGCCGGATGGGTACCCGGGCCGGGGGGCGGCTCGGGTGGATCGTGGGGCGGGATGTGGCGTGAGTCATGGAGTGCATGGCCCGAACGGACCGGGCCCGCCTGAGCTGTTCGGGTCGGTGCGGGGCGGGCTCGGAGTAGGCCACCCGGCCCGTTGTGAGGGGTCCGACGGCACTGGCGGGTGGGGCCGGACAGCCGTGGTCCCCCGAACCGGAGGGCGCCTCGGAACCGGGGAGCGCCTCGGAACCGGAGGGCGCCTCGGAACCGGGGGACGCCTCGGAAGCGGAGGGCGCCCCAGCGGCGGGAGGAGTGTCGGATGTCACAGCAGCAACTGGGTGAGGGTATGGATCACCAGGCCGACCAGCGCGCCGACGACCGTGCCGTTGATCCGGATGAACTGCAGATCGCGGCCGACGTGCAGCTCGATCCGCCGGGAGGTCTCGGCGGGTTCCCAGCTCGCCACCGTGTCCCCGATGATCGCCGCGATGTCCCCCTTGTACCGGGCGACGGCCCGGGCAGCGAGGTCGGCGGCACCCTGGTCGACGGTGCGGGCCAGCTCGCGGTCGTCCACGAGGCGGGCGCCGAACGCGGCGAGTTCGGTGCGGGCGCGGACCCGGGCGGTGCTGTCCGGATCGGTGACCAGATCCAGCAGGATCGCCCGGGCGGTCGCCCAGATCGTCGCGACGGCCTGGCCGACCTCGGGGCGGGCGAGCCAGCGCTGCTTCATCTGCTCCACCTGCTCACCCAGGCGCGGATCGGTACGCAGCCGGGTGGCCTGATCGGCGAGGAACCGGTCGAGGGTCTGGCGGACCCGGTGCGCCGGATCGGCCCGGATCTGCGCCAGTGCCTCCAACGCCTTGTCGTACGCCTTGGCCGCGACGGCCTCGTCCAGCCACTGCGGGGTCCAGGTCGGGGCCTGGTCCAGGATCAACCGGCTAAAGGTCTCGGGGTTCATCTGCAGCCAGTGTTCGACCTCGGCGAGGATCAGATCGACGAGTCGATCGTGCATCCGGGCGTCCACGACGCGCTGCAGGATCGCGCCGAGGGTGCCCGCCCAGGGCCGTTCTACCAGGCGCGGCACCACGGCCCGGTCCACGATCTCGCGGACCAGGTCGTCGTTCGTTCCGGCGATCACCGTGGACAGCCGCCCGGCGGCCTCGGCGACGACTCGCTCGGCGTGGTCCGGCTGGCGCAGCCAGGCCCCCACCCGGGCGGAGACCCCGATGCCGTCGACCTTGTCGCGCACGATGTCGGGGGCGAGGAAATGGGTGCTGACGAAGGTCTCCAGGCCGCGTCCGAGGGCGTCCTTGCGATGCGGGATGATCGCTGTGTGCGGGATCGGCAGGCCGAGCGGGTGGCGAAACAGCGCGGTCACCGCGAACCAGTCCGCGAGCGCGCCGACGACCCCCGCCTCGGCGGCAGCGGCGACATATCCGGTCCAGCCGGGGCCACCGTGGTTGTGCCAGCCCTGGGCGGCCAGATAGAGGGCGATCACCACGGCGAGCAGACCGGTGGCGATCAGCCGCATCCGGCGCAGCGCCTGGCGCAGTCCGGGCTCGTCCGCCGTCCCGCGGGGAAAAGCGGTCTCCGCCGGGTCGCTCATCCACCACCGCCCCTCGTACCTGGCGCGTGTCGTACCTGGCGCGTGTCGTGTCTGGCATGCGTCCGCGGGGTACCGGGCCGCCCCGGCGCTGATCATCGCATGCTCCGACAGCCTATGCGGTCACGGTCATCGCCCCGACCGTCCCGGTTCTCCTGGCACTTCCGGCTCGCCCGACCGGCCTGGCTTTCCCCGTCCGCCAGACCCGCCCGGCAGCCGGGCCGCGATCGCCGCACGGGTCTGCGCCGACTCGAGCTGGCGGGCGAACTGCACCGCCTCGTCCTCGATGCGCGCCAGCACCTGCGGCCCGGCGGAGTCGTGCAGCAGCGCGCGGGTGGCGGCCAGCGCCTGCGCCGGCTGGGCGAGCAGCGCCGCGATCCGGTCATCGACGCGGGCCCGCAACGCGTCGGCGTCGGGCAGCACCTCGGTGACCAGACCCAGCCGGGACGCCTGCGTCGCGTCGAACGGCTCCCCGAAGTAGAGCAGCCGCGCGGCGGCCGCCGGCCCCACCCGGCGGGGCAGCAGCAGGCTCGAGCCGAACTCCGGCACGACGCCGAGCGGAACGAACGGCAGGGCGAACACACTGCGGGCGCTGGCGTACACCAGGTCGCAGTGCAGCAGAACGGTCGTCCCGATCCCGATCGCCGGGCCGTCGACCTCGGCGACCAGCAGCTTCGTCCCGGTCGCCACGGCGCGCAGGAACGTCATCGTCGGGCCGTCGGTCCGCAGCGCCCCGGCGGCCAGGAAGTCCGCCAGATCGTTTCCCGCGGTGAACGTCCCGCCCTGGCCACCCAGCCGGATGAGGCGGATCGTGTCCTCGCGCTCGGCGCGGGCGAACGCCTCGGCAAGCGCGCCGTACATCTCCTGGGTGATCGCGTTGCGCTTGTCGGGACGGGCGATGCGCAGCGTCAGGACGCCGGCGTCGACGTCCACGTGGATGTGATCGCTCACGAGCTCTCCTCACCATGGCCGGTCGGTCCACCGGTCGGTCACGAGCACCATGCCTCGTCGACGGGCCCGGGCGCAGGACCGGACAGCGTCCCGCCCGGACGGGAGAAGCTGCCGCGCCGAAGGATCCGTCCGAGCGGCTCATCCTGCCAGGATGGGGACCGTGACAGACCCGAGCGAACCCGGCGCCGTGTTCTCCCCGGTGGCGCCGCCTGCGGCCGGGCCGGCCCAGGCCACCCGGCCGATGAGCACCGGGCTCGATTCCCAGCCGCGACCGCGGACGCCGCCCGGGGGTGACCCGGTGCCGACCGCGGTCGGCGAACTGCTCGCGTTGACGGTCGATCCATCGGCCCGCCACGGCCGGTTCGTCGCCGCCCGCCACCTGCGCAACACGCGGGGCACATTGTGGGGCGGCTTCGGCCTGGCCGCCGCGGTCGAGCTGGTGCGCCGTTGCGGCGGGCGGGAGTGCCTGTGGGCCCAGACGCACTTCCTCGGCCCGGTGCAGGCCGGTGAGACCGTGGACCTCACCCTCGAGCCGTACAGCGGGTTGTCCCAGGCCGTGGTGCGCGCCACGGTGAACGACCGGGTCGTGTTCGTCACCACCGGATCGTTCGGACGCCCCAGTGGTGCCGTCACCCGGTTCGCGCCCGCGGCCGACTGGGCCCCGCCGCCGCTGGACTGCCCGCTGCGTACCTTCCCGGACTGGCTGACCTTCGACCGCGGCGGCGTGATGTCGCTGGTCGAGCAGCGGTGGGCCCGTCCGCAGCGCACCACGTTGGACGGCACCCCCGGGCACGGGCGCAGCGCCCTGTGGCTGCGGATGCGCACCCCGGGCCCGTCCGGTCGGGTGCTCGCCGGCGCCGAGCTCACCGCGCCGGTGCTGGCGGTCCTCGGCGACTTCGCCCCGGTCGGGCTGATCGAGGCGCTCGGCGACATCACCTACGGCACGAGCCTGGACAACCAGCTGCGTGTCGTCGCCGCCCCAAGCGGGGAATGGATCCTGCTGGACGTGCGGGTGGAGGCGGTCGTGCGCCATGTCGCGCAGCTGCGGGCCGAGGTGTACGACGCCACCGGCGCGCTGGTGGCCACCGTCGGCCAGTCGACGTTGGTGCACCGGGTGCGCCCCACCCAGCCAACCGCCTGAATCGTCCCGGGCGGATTGAAAGGTCGCCCGGGCGGGTATCGACGGACGACCGGGCGGTCCGTCGGCCCATCGGGGCAGTGTTCCTGGGCCCGGCCGCTCGTGGCCTTGTCACTCGTGGCCTTGTCACTCGTGGACCAGGTGGGGTGCGGGCGAGGCCGTACCCGGGCGACAGCGAACCGTCTCTTCGCAGCGAGCAAAGAGCCCGGGTGGGATGTTCCGGGTGCGTTTCGGTGGCCGGCTGTGTGTCCCGGGACCGGTCGATGGGTTACCGGCAATCCCGGTGTTCGCACGTTGTTGCTGTCGCGTGGAAGTCCGCCGCTTTGTGTGGCGGCCAGCGTGTCAGCTCGGGTCGGCTGGGGTCAGTTACGGCCAGGTCGGGTTCGTTTCAGTGCTCCGACGCTGTCTGCCTGCGGCTACCCCGAATTCATTCAGTGGTCACCGATGTCACATCATCGGCGTGCCGAATAGTCGTCACGGCCTGCAACGCACCATTGCCTTTCTGTCGACAAGGGATGCCCCTAACGAGGGACTCGGAATGCTTCGCTAGAGTTGCCCGAGCCCCGTAAAAAGCACTCCGACGAACGGCTCCGTGCCTGCGAATCCGGCCGCCGATCGCGCCCGTGTGTGGTCCTTCGGGGACATGTCCCA
Organism: Frankia sp. R82; assembly: GCF_023716925.1. Lineage (GTDB taxonomy): Bacteria > Actinomycetota > Actinomycetes > Frankiales > Frankiaceae > Frankia. The sequence goes on along the minus strand of NZ_JAMQQG010000349.1, from coordinate 3,104 downwards.
CTGAACTCGAACCACTCACCCCCCGCACACGAGGCGCCCACCTGCCGGGTGCCGGACGAGAGGACCGGATGCTCCAGAATTGGCCCATCCGCTCGAAGCTCGTGGTGATTCTCGTCGTCCCCCTGGCCGCGTTGGCGGTACTGAGCGTGATACAGGTGCGGGGGAACGTCGACAACGTCCGGGCCGCGAACCGAACGAAGGCACTCGCCGCCTTTGCGATCAAAGCAAACAGCCTGGTAGCGGCGCTGCAGGTCGAACGTTTCGCCACTAACTCCTTTGTTGGTTCGTCCTACCTCGCCGCCCCCCAGGGGGAGGCGGCGACCACCGCCCGCGGCCCGGTCGACCAGGCGCTGGAGACCTATCGCACCGGCGAGACGGACCTGCCGGCAGGTGCCCGGGACACCCTGGCGAGCACGCTTGACTCGATTTCCGCCCGCCTGGGCCGACTGCCCGCCCAGCGCAAGGCGATCGACACCCACCAGGCCCAGGTGGACCAGAACAACGACTACTACAACGAGCTCGTGCGGGACCTGCTCTCGCTCAACGGCCGTGTCGCCGCGGGCAGCCACGACGCTCGACTGGTCAACGGCGCCACCACCCTGGTCGCCATCTCGCAGGCCAAGGAGCAGGCCGCCCAGCAGCGTGGTGCCGTCGCCCGTGTGATCATTCTCGGGCAGACCGACGCCACGACGCTGCAGCTGATCCAGTCCTCGGCCGGCTCCGAGGACGCGTGGCTGCAGCAGTTCCGCACCACGGCGACGCCCGAGGAACAGGCCTTCTACAACGTCACGGTCGGGCGCACGATCGCGGCGGCCACCGCCATGCGGGACGAGACGGTCGCCACGGTGCAGCGCCAGCAGCCGGTGACCATCACCCAGGGAACCTGGCTCGGTACGGTCGGCAAGAAGATTGACGCCATGCACCAGGTCGAAACGCGTATTGCCACCGACCTGGGTGGCACCAGCCGCCAGCTGTCCCGCTCGGCGACGCAGGGCGCACTGTTCGGCGGAACCGCCGTGCTGGTGATCCTCATTGTGTCCGTCGTGATTTCGTTGCTCGTCGCGAGCCCGATGATCCGTCACCTTCGCCGACTGCGCCAGGGCGCTCTCGAGGTCGCCAACGAGCGACTGCCGGGGGTCGTGGACCGCCTTCACCGAGGCGAGCAGGTCGATATGGACGCAGAAGTTTTCCCGGTCGGTGTGCACAGCACGGATGAGATCGGCCAGCTGGCCGATGCCTTCTCCACCGTGCATGCCGTCGCCGTGCGCACGGCGGTGGAACAGGCCGCGATGCGCAAGAGCATCGGGGATACGTTCCTCAACCTTGCCCGTCGAAGCCAGGCCCTGATCCACCGTCAGCTGAAGATCATTGACGCCATGGAGCGCAAGGAGACCGACCCCGACGAGCTCGAGGAGCTGTTCCGCCTCGACCATCTCGCCACCCGTATGCGCCGCCACGCCGAGGACCTCATCGTTCTGTCCGGTTCCAAACCGGCCCGTGGCTGGCGTCGTCCGGTTGCCATCAAGGACGTGGTGCGCGGCGCGGTCGCCGAGGTTGAGGACTACACCCGGGTTCGGGTGATGCCGATCGACGGCGGCGCCATCAGTGGCCATGCCGTGGGTGACATCATTCACATGCTCGCCGAACTCATTGAAAATGCCACCTCCTTCTCTCCGCCGCACACCCCGGTTCAGGTCAGCGGACACGAGGTGTCCAACGGCTTCGTCATCGAGGTCGAGGACCGCGGTCTTGGGATGAGCCCGGAGGAGTTTCACACGCTCAACGACCGCCTGGCCAACCCGCCGCCGTTCGACCTGTCGACCAGCGAGCGGCTCGGTCTGTTCGTGGTCGGCCGGCTGGCCGACCGGCACAGCGTCTCGGTGCGGCTGCGGCCCTCGCCGTACGGCGGGACGATGTCGATCGTCCTGGTGCCCACCAGCCTGCTGCGGCAGGTGGAGGACCCGGAGGACAGCCGGGCGGCGGGCGGCGGCGCCACGGTCCGGGCGCTGCCCGCCCCGGCCGTGCCCGCGCTGGACGGTTCGGCCCTGGACGAGGACGGCTTTCCCGGTCCGACCCGCTCCGCTCGCCCGACCCGTGGCGCGGGTGGTCTGCGCGACGCCCGGGGCCGGTCGGCGACGGCGCGCGACCTCGACCGCCCCCTGCGCGGGATAGACGCCGACCAGCGCGATCCGGAGTCGGCTGATCCGGAGTCGCGTGATCCGGAGCCGCATGGCGCCGAGGTACGTGGGGTCGAGGTACGTGGCGCCGAGGTACGTGGGGTCGATACGGCCGAATCCGACGGCTCCGACGTCGGTGGCCCTGACGCCGATGGGCCGGCTGACGGCCTCGACCCGAGCCACCCGTTCGACACGTCGGCGCATTCCAGTGGCCCCACGCTCGCCCCGACCGGGCCGTTCATGGCGTCACCCCGGCAGAGCCAGCCGCAGAAGCGTCAGGATCCCCCCGCGGGCTCCCCGCTCGGCGCGCCCGATCCCGAATCGGGCTGGCCGACCGGCCACCGGGCGCTCGGTGGCGACCCGACCGGCGAGGCGGACCCGTCGGCGGCGACCCGTGGATCGGACGAGACGCTGCTGGACGACCTGCCGGTGTTCGCCACCGTCCGGTCGAGCTGGTTCGTCTCCGAGCGTGCCGGCGATCAGCCCACCGAGGAGCGGCCGTTCAACCCCGCCGATCCCCTCGGTGAGCTCGACGAGCCCCGGTCCGCGCCCGCGTCCGGTCAGCCGGGTGCCTCAGGCGGGTTCCCGGCGGAGCCCGGCGTCGCTGGCTCCGGGCCGGAGTTTCCCGCCCTGCCCAGCCGGCGGGCCCGCAGCGGCGGCCGGGGCGGGTTCGCGCCCGACGGTCTGTCCGGCACCGGCCGCGATCCGGGAGCCCCGAGTGGACCGGGCGGGCTGGGTGCTCCCGGCGGTCACGGTGTGCTGAGCGGTTCAGGTGGGCCTGGTGGGCCTGATGGTTCACGCGGCTACGGCGGGCCGGGGGAGTCCGGTGACCCGCTGGGGTACCCGGGTGGCCCGGGCGCGTCCCCGTGGGCAGGCGCCGGCGGCGAGCCGCGCGGTCGCGGCCCGGCGGGTCGCCGAGACCCGCTC
>NZ_JAMQQG010000348.1 GCF_023716925.1 Frankia sp. R82 | reverse complement strand
CGAGGGCAACCGCGAGGACCCGCCGGGCCTCTTCCTCGGTGAGTGCACGCACCGGAGCTTCCGCGTTCCTCGGCGGTCGCGACCGGATGCGGTGCCGCTGAGATTCTCGATCAACTGGCGAGGTCTCGACGGTGACGCGAGGCCAGGGTGCTGCTCCAAGGCCAGCCAGCGCCCCGGCTTTCGGCGATGCGCCGTGTAGCCAATCATGTAGCCAAGCCGGCGGACGCAGGTGGACGACCATGGAGATCAATGGCGTCCACGGACGTGGTGTACGGATCGTGATCGTTTAGCGACTTTTCGGAGTGGCGGTCCGTAATGTAGAGCGACCATCGCGTGATCCTTTTCGAGAACCGCCAAGAACTCGACGAGGAGATACGCGATGGCCGTGCGTCCGACTGTGGCTGATGCCGAGGGGTTCGGCAAGGAGCTGATGGCAGCGAGTCCGGACCTGCTGGGCTCGATGGTGAAGGCGTTCGCGGAGGCGTTGATGGGCGCCGAGGTGGACGGGATCTGCAATGCGGAATATGGGGAGATTTCACCTGAGCGGGTGAACCGGCGGAACGGCTATCGGGCGCGGGAGTGGGACACCCGGGCCGGGACGATCGACCTGGCGGTACCGAAACTGCGGTAGGGATCCTATTTTCCGGAATGGCTGTTGACGCGTCGTCGTCGCGCCGAGCAGGCGTTGATCTCGGTGGTCGCGACCTCCTATCTGCTGGGGGTATCGACCCGCCGGGTCGACAAGCTCGTCGAACAGCTCGGGGTGGATCATATTTCGACATCGCAGGTATCGGTGTTGGCGAAGCATCTCGACGCCCAGGTCGAAGCGTTCCGCTCCCGACCACTGGACGCCGGCCCGTACCGGTTCGTCCAGACCGACGCGCTCACGATGAAGGTCCGAGAGGACGGCTGGGTGATCAATGTGCACTGCCTGCTCGCGGTCGGTGTCAACGGCGACGGCCATCGGGAGATCCTCGGCCTCGACGTCGTGAGCAGCGAGGACGGCGCCGGCTGGCTGGCGTTCTTCCGAGGCCTGGTCGCCCGCGGCCTGTCCGGGGTACGGCTGGTGACCTCCGATGCCCACCGGGGACTGGTCAACGCGATCGGCTCCACGCTGCCGGGAGCGTCGTGGCAGCGCTGCCGGACCCATGATCTGCGGGATCTGCTCACGATGACACCGAAGTCGTCGCAGCCGTGGGTCGCCACCCTGGTCAGAACCGTCTTCGATCAGGCCGACGCGAACGAGGTCAGCGTGCAGTTCGACCGGGTCGTCGAAGCCCTCACCGAGAAACTCCCCAAGGCCGCCGACCATCTCTCGAGCGCGAAAGCCGACCTGCTCGCGTTCACCACCTACCCGCGGGAGGTCTGGCGGCAGATCTGGTCCTCCAACCCGCAGGAAAGGCTGAACAAGGAAATCCGCCGGCGCACCGACGTCGTCGGTATCTTCCCCAACCGCGACGCCATCATACGTCTCGTCGGAGCCGTACTCGCCGAACAACACGACGAATGGATCGAGACCCACCGCTACTTCGGCCTGGAAATCCTCGCGAAAGTCGACGCCACGAACAACCCGTCCGACACACCCGAGATCAGCGTGACACCCGAAGCCCTCACCACATAAACTTCAATTAGGATCACGCGGAGTCACTCCCCGTACACCACGCCGCTGGATGTGACCCTTCGTGGTCTGGAGTGTGGTGTGCCGGCAGGGTTATCTGGGCGATCGCGCACGGACGAAGGTGGGCCCGTCGGCATCACGCCGAAGGGGCTGGGGCCGAATGGCAGATCATCTGGATGGCGGATCGTCGGGTCGCCCTCGCTGGAGAACTGGGTTCTTGAGTAGCATTACCGCACCTGTGACGGCGAGCCCGCCGAAGAATGCGGCCGACGGGAGAGTGAGCCCACGCAGAGCCGGACTTACATGCTCGGTAAAAGAAAACACAACGCCGAGAACCGAAGAGACGAGCCCGATACCGAAGACAAGGCAGGTTGACACGATATAGGACAGGCCAAGATGGAGGCTACGGTGCCAGCGGTTGGCTCCTCGCACCCATCCTTCCCAGTGCAGTACATTCTCGGGAGAAAGGTCGGAATAGGAAGTCGCCCTACCTTCTCTACCCTTGTTGAGTAGTCGTTCGAGTTCCCAGAGGAACCGTGCTGCCCGTGCCATCCTGATTAGTTCACCGAGCCAGATGAACCAGATTCCGGCTACGAAGATCGGAGCCAGGCTCAGGATGCTTGTTCGCAGCGGAGCATTCGACCAGGTGCTCAGGACCCCGGTGAAAACAATCGCCATTGCTGCTATTCCATAGTTGAGAGTGGTCTGCTGGGCGGTGATGGCGAAGAGCATCTCCTCCTTGACCTTCTCGTACTCCAGAATCGTCAGTGACATGCGCTGCTCGGCGCTGTAGGGGGCAACCCGCCGGCGGAGCGATGACCGCCCTCTCCGGGAGCGTCCCGCACCGGAGCCGGCCAATATGCCCCCTCCCCCGACCGCTGCGGCAGAAAAGTGCCAGGAGCTACTTCGGATTCCCGTCAGGTGTGCCCGTACAGTATCCACCGCAGTCGGTTTCCATCTCGAACTCGCCATCAACATGACAGCGCGAGTCGTGCTGGCTACGTCCTGCCATATGCCGGGATGGGTGGGACGCGTCTGCGAGGTGCGTGGTGCCAGAACCCGGCACCGGTGTTGACCTGGCCTTTTGGATAGCTCGTTCGTATTCGTTGATCAGATCGCCGAGGGCGGGCTGGCGGTTGATCTGTTTTCGGGTCAGGTCTGCGGCGAGATGGTCAGGCAGCGGCAGCGGCAGCGGCAGCGGCGGCGGCAACGACCTGGCGCATCCCCGGGTGCTGCCTTACCGGACCGGCGACGCCTTCGGCCTTGCCTGGGATGGTAGCGGTATGACCACCAGCCGCACCCTCGCCTGGACGCACTTAGGTGTTTTTCGTCGTGCTGGTTCGTGCGTTGATCCGGTAGCGATGTGGCGGTTGCCCTCGGGCGCGGTGGAACGCGCGGGAGAAGGCGTGTTCGCTGGTGTAGCCGACGGCGGTCCCGATGGTGGCGACGGACTCGTCGGTCTCGCGTAGCCGTTGGGCGGCGAGGTCCATCCGCCATCGAGTGAGGTAGGTCAGCGGCGGTTCGCCGACGAGGGTCGTGAAGCGGCGGGTCAGCGTGGCTCGGGAGATGTGCACCTCGGCCGCGAGGTTCTCGATGGTCCAGGCGCGTGCCGGTGTCTCGTGGAGCAGAGCGAGCGCTCGGGCGGTGACCGGGTCGTGCAGGGCGCGCAGCCACGAGCCGTCGCCGGCCGGTCGGGTGCGCAGCCAGGCACGGACGACATGGACGAGCAGGACGTCGACCAGTCGGGCGACGACGGCCCGGGAGCCGGGTGGAACACCGTTGAGTTCATGGCGCAGCAGCGCGAGCGTGGCGGCGACGGCGCCGTCGTCGCCGGGAACGCCGGCGGCGAGGTGCAGGACGCGCGGCAGCAGGGACATGAGCGGTTGGGCGACCTCGTGGTCGTAGTCGTAGGAGGCGCACAGGATGCGGGTGACAGCGCCGGTGCCGGGCAGTTCGATGACGCCGTCGTCGGTGCGTAGACCGATTTTCGCCGCCTGGGTGAGCGGCATGGCGGCGGTGGCGGGCCCGCTGGACAGGGTGTGGGCGAGGTTGGTCGGCAGCAGAACGACGTCGCCGGGCATCAGCCGCAGCGGGCCGGCATCCGCGGCGCGCAGCCAGCAGGAGCCGGCGAGGATCGCGTGGAAGGTCGCGCCGGGCTGGGGGTCGACCTCGACGCCCCATGGTTCGTGTGCGACGAGCTGGGCGAGCACGGCGCCGGAGACACGGGCGAGCTGGAGCACGTCGGTGAGTGGGTCGGCCGGGGCGTCCATTGTTCGACGATATCGTGCACGACGGTGTCCTGAGCCGATCAGCTAAAGAAATGAGATTTCTGCGTATAGAAAGGCTCGTCTTGCCTTTCTATCGTGAGGTCATGTCCACATCTGAGGCTGCTTCCACATCCCTGACCGCCGCCACCCTGGCCCTGCGCTCCCAGCTGCATGAGGCGTACGGGGCTGACGCGCTGGCCCCGTTCGACACCAACGCCGCGGCCATGGCCGCCGACGGCGTCGGTGCTACCGCCCCGTCCGTGGGAACGCCCGCGCCGCGGTTCGTGCTGCCGGACGTCCACGGCACCAGCCGGGCACTCGATGATCTGTTGGTCTCGGGCCCCGTGGTGCTGGTGTTCTACCGTGGCGCCTGGTGCCCGTACTGCAACCTGCAGCTGCGTGCCTTCCAGGGATCGCTCGGCGAGATCGAGGCGACCGGCGCGACCCTGGTCGCGGTGTCACCGCAGACGCCGGACAACTCACTGTCGTTCGCCGAGAAGGAAGGGCTTGGTCTCACGGTTCTCAGCGATCTCCACAACCGGGTGGCACGTGACTACGGCCTGGTCTTCCGTCAGGACGACGCCCCGACCGCCGTGCAGAAGGGGCTCGGCATCGACCTGGCGGAGGTCAACGGCGACGACAGCTATGAGCTCCCCGCCGCCGCCACCTTCGTGATCGACGCCGGCGGGGTGATCCGGTTCCGTTCGGTCTCCGCCGACTACCGCTGGCGCGTCGGCCCCGAGGAGGTCCTCGCCGCGTTGCACGGACTGCGGTGACGGCACGCGCCGGCGCGGCTTCCGGCCGCGCCGGCGCCCCGTGGTGACGAACAGTCCAGCGGTCGCCGACGCCGCAGCCGTCAGGAACCAGCCGGCCGGACGAACACCGTGTGCGTGGGCGAACCAGCCGAAGGCGAGCGAGAACGGTAGGAAGAGCAGCCAGGACAGCGTGCCGGCCCCGGAGGACGCACCGGCGCGGATGGTCGAGGGCACGGCGTCGTGCAGCAGCCTGCCCGCCCGGATGCCGATGATCGCCAGGAGAAGGGTCAGGATCGCCTGGGCGGCGATCACGGCCGCGAGCGACCGGGTCAGGGTCAGGGCGAGCGTGGCAGCCGGCGCGGCGAGTGCGAGGACGGCCACGACCGCGCGGTTGTCGAGGTTCAGCCGGCCCGCGAGGAAGCCACCCAGGCCGAGCATGGACACCACCATTGCCCAGTACGGGCCGAACAGCGCCGCGGGCGCGGCCAGTGTGACCAGCCAGAGCGGTCCGAACTCGAACACGGCCTGGGAGAGCATCGCGGTCAGCGCCGCCAGCAGCAGCGTCTGACGCACGGCCGGCTGCCGGATCATCGTGCGGTAGGTGATGGCCATCTGGCCGCGCAGCGCGACCGGCTCCGCCGCCCGGTGCAGCCGCGGCTCGGCGAACCGCCCGAACGCCACGGCCGAGGCGGCCACGAACGGCAGGGTGGCGAAGTACGTCACCCGCGCGGAGGTCCAGCCGGCGATGGCGCCGCCGGCCAGGGCGCTGACCACGAGCACACCGCTTTCGACCATGTTCACCCGGCCGATCCAGGTCTCGTACCGCTCGCTCGACCCGGTTTCCGCCAGGACGACGTCGTACACGATGCTGTCGACCGTTCCGGAGCTGAGCGCGAAGTAGACACCCAGGATCAGGGCCGCGGCGATGTAGGTCGGCACGTCGTGGCTCAGACCGCCGAGCACCGTGCTCGCGAGCAGCGCGATGCTGGCGCACACCATCAGCCCGCTGCGGCTCCACCGGTCGGCGAGAACCCCCGACGGAACCTCCAGCAGCGGGACGACCGCGGCATACGCGGCTGCCATGACCGCGACCGTGCGTGGGGTGAACCCGATCTGCGTCATGAAGAGCTTCTCGACCGGGACCCACAGAACCATGCTGGAGAGCCCGACCGCGACCTGCAGCGGCAGCAGCCGCCGGGCCAGCCGGCGCCGCGTGCCCGCCGGCGAGCTCACCTCATCGAGCGTCGTCGCGACCGCGGCCGCCTTCACTGATGCCACTGGGCCTCCCGCCCTCCACGTGCTCTGGTGTCACCACCGAAGTCACCGGAGAGGGGCCACCCGTTACACCTGCCTCGCCCACGGGCCGCGTGGTCGGCTCCGCCCCTGGTCTGGGACCTGCCGGAGTCGGCCGCGCTGCGACCTGGCGCGGCTGGCGGACGGACCCCACGCCGTCCACCTGACGCACCTTCGACCAGGGAGAAGTCGAGGATGGTGGTCTCGGTGTCTCGCGTCGGCCGGAGAAGGCGGCGTGCTCAGGGCAGCGCGTGGGGCAGTGTCATGGCGTCCAGGGTGTGTCGGCACGCGCAGGACCGCTCGGTCGGGAGTCTCTCCAGCGCATGATGCAGGAGGTTTCGCAGCGTGCCGACGGAGCGGGCGAAGACCTCGAAGACCTCGGCCTGGGTGACCGCGGACTCGATGCCGGAACCCGCGTCGTGGTCGGTGACGATCGCGATCGGGGTGTAACAGAGCGCGAGCTCGCGGGCCAGGACCGCCTCCGGGTGGCCGGTCATGTTGACCAGGGACCAGCCCTGGGCGGCGAAGAAGCGGGACTCCGCCCGGGTGGAGAAACGGGGGCCCGGTATGACGACCATGGTCGCGCCGTCGACGATGTGCAGACCGAGCTCGGTCCCGGTCCGCGACACCACCGCTCGTCCGATCGGACAGTAGGGGTCGGCGAAGGACACGTGCACGGCACCGGAGTCGTAGAAGGTCGTCTCGCGTCCGGACGTGCGGTCGACCAGCTGGTCGGGCAGGACGAACGTGCCCGGGCCGAGGTCGGGGCGCAGCGCCCCCACCGCGGCCGGCGCGAGGATCTGCCGAACGCCGAGGCTGCGCAGCGCCCAGATGTTCGCGCGGTAGTTCACCCGGTGGGCCGGGAACCGGTGGTCACGGCCGTGCCGGGCGAGAAACGCGACGCCCCGGCCGGCCAGGCTGCCGACGGCGATCCGGTCGCTCGGCTCCCCGTAGGGGGTGTCCACCTGAACATCGGTCGCATCGTCGAGAAACGAGTACAGGCCCGTTCCGCCGATCACCGCGATCTCGGCCTTCGTCACTGTCGACTCCTCCGTGTCCTGGCTGCCCGCGTGTGCCACGCGGTTGGTCTGGAACGCCGCTCAGACGCGCAGCGGGGCGTGGGCGAACTCGGCGACGCCCGGGCCGAAGCCGACGGTGGCCGTGTAGCCGAGTGCCTGGCCGGCCCGGGCCGACGAGGCGAACACGTGCCGGACGTCACCGGCGCGGAACTCTCCGGTGATCGTCGGTGGCTCCGCGCCGAAGGCTGTGCAGAGCGCCCGCGCCATCTCACCGACGCTGTGTGAACGGCCGCTGCCGATGTTGAAGGCGGTCAGGCGGCGGGCCGGCGCCCCGGGCCAGCGCAGGGCGAGGAGGTTGGCTCGGGCCACGTCGGTGACGTGCACGAAGTCGCGTAGCTGGCCGCCGTCCTCGAACACGGCCGGGCGCTCACCGCGTTCCAGGGCACTGCGGAACAGGGACGCGACACCGGCGTACGGGGTGTCGCGGGGCATGCGCGGTCCGTAGACGTTGTGGTAGCGCAGGGCGATGACGGTGCCGCCGCTGGCCGCTGCCCAGGCCGCCGCGAGATTCTCCTGCGCGAGCTTGGTGGCGGCGTACACCGATCGGGGATCCATCGGTGCGTCCTCGGTGACGGGCCGCGGCTCGACGGGCTGTCCGCAGGTCGGGCAGCGCGGCTCGAACCGGCCGGCGGCGAGGTCGGGTTCCTGCCGGGGCCGCGGGCGGACCGGGCCGTGCGCCGGGCACCGGTAGGCGCCTTCGCCGTAGACGACCATCGAGCTCGCCAGTACCAGCCGGTGCAGGCCGGCACGGGCCATCTCGGCCAGCAGGACGGCCGTACCGAGATCGTTGTGTGCGGCGTAGGCGGGGAGATCGGCCAGGTCGACACCCATGCCGACCATCGCGGCCTGGTGGCAGACCGCGTCCACGCCGTCCAGCGCGGCCCGGACAGCGTCCGCATCACGCACGTCACCGATCCACAACCGGGCCCGGGGATCAAGGCCGGCAGCAGCGGATCCGAAGGCCTCAGACCCGGGGATTCCGGGTCCGCCAGGGATTCCGGGTCCGCCAGGGACTTCGGGTCCGGGCGTGCGGCGGTGCACGCCGGGCAGCAGCGCGTCCAGGACCCGCACCTGGATACCGGCGGCGAGCAGAACATCGACGACGTGGGAACCGATGAATCCGGCACCGCCGGTGACCAGGACGCGCACGCCACCGACGCTAACTGCCGGTGTGCGGACCGGATCTTACGAAGCGCTGACATCGCGGCGCCCCGGACCGGACCGATGTCCGCCGGACGAGACGGCGACCGATCAGTTCGCCACGGGCAGGTTGACCACGAACCGACAGCCGCCGCGCACGTTGCGCACGCTGACCTCGCCCCCGTGCGCCTCCGTGAGGGCACGGACGATGGCCAGCCCCAGGCCCGCGCCGGCCCGGTCGTGGTCCTCGGACGGGGACCGGGCGCTCTCACCGCGATACCCGGCGTCGAACAGCCGGCCGAGATCATCGGGTGGGATACCACCGCAGCCGTCGCGGACGGCGAGTTCGGCCCGCCCGTTCGCCACCGACGCCGAGACGGCGACGGTCCCGTCGCTGGGGGTGTGCCTGATCGCGTTGGCGATCAGATTCGTCAGCACGCGCTGGAACTCGACCACGTCCACGTCGACGCGGTCGACGTCGCCCACGTCGCCGGTGAGCCGGACGCCCTTGGCCCGTGCGATCGGGTCGGCCGTGCCGATCGCCTCGGCGACCAGATCGGCCACCCGGACGTTCTCCACCGTGAGGGCGACCGCGCCGGCCTGTAGCCGGGAAAGCTCGAACAGCTCGTCGAGCAGCACGGTCAGGCGTTCGCTGCTGCGCACCATCGTGCGGTGGTAGGCGGCCACGACGGCCGGGTCGTCGACGACGCCGTCGTCCAGCGCCTCCGCGACGGCGCGAATCCCGGCGACCGGGGTGCGCAGGTCGTGACTGACCCAGGTGACGAGCTCACGGCGGCTGGCCTCCAGCGCCCGTTCCCGCTCGGTCGCCGCCAACAGCCGGCGATGGGAGTCGTCGAGCGCACGGGCGATCACCGCCAGCTCCGCGCTGGGCGGCTCACGGTCGGACGGACGATAGCCGGGGCCGCCGAGCTGGCCCGCGGCGGCGGCCAGGGCATGGGAGGCGCGGGCGACGGGCAGACCCAGCCACAGCGTCATGGCCGCGGTCACGCTCCCGGACACGGCGACCACCAGGAGCACGACGTGCAGGTCGTGGTGGGACAGGAACATCGCCCTGGCCGTGACCGCGACACCGGCCGCCATGCCGCCCACCGAGACGGCGACGACGGCCGCCGCCCAGACCCGCAGGGAGGCCCGTCGCAGGCGGCGCAGCACCGGGGCCGCAAGCAGCGGGGCGGCGAGGGAGCAGCCGAGCGCGATCGCGCAGATCTGCAGGTTCGGATCCACCGGTCAGCCGGCTTCCGCGGGTTCCCCGGGCGCAGTGGACGTGGTGGCGACGTCCTGTGCGGGTGGATCACATCGGTAGCCGACGCCCCAGACGGTGGTCAGCATGCTGGGAGACCTCGGATCATCCTCGATCTTCTCCCGCAACCGACGGATGTGCACCGTGACCGTCGAGCTGTCCCCGTAGGTCCAGCCCCAGACCCGTTCGAGCAGCGTCGCCCGGGAGAACGCCACGCCCGGATGACGCAGCAGGAAGGCGAGCAGATCGAACTCGCGGATCGTCAGGGACAGGTCCTGCCCGTCCCGGGTGGCCGTGCGCGCGGCCAGATCGACGGCGAGCCGGCCCGCCCGTAGCCGCGGACGGCCGACCGGGCCGGGTGGGGGCTCCTGGGTGCGGCGCAGCACCGAGCGCACCCGCAGAACGAGCTCGCGGGGGGAGAACGGCTTGGTCACGTAGTCGTCGGCGCCCGTCTCCAGCCCGAGGATCCGGTCCGACTCGGCGCCGAGCGCGGTGAGCATCACCACGGGTACGGGGCCCAGCTCGCGCAGCCGCCGGCAGACCTCCAGACCCGGCAGGCCCGGCAACATCAGATCCAGGACGACCAGGTCGGGCGGGGTTCGTTCGGCGGCGGTGAGCGCACCCGGGCCGTCGACGGCCCGGTCGACCTCGAACCCGGCCCGGAGCAGATAACGGCTGACGACATCGGCGACGGTGACGTCGTCATCGACGAGCAGGACACGAGCCACCGTCTCACGGTAGGCGCTGTGGGAGATCCTCCGCGGGGGAGACGGGTTCCCGTTCTGGATTCGTAATCTTCTCCGCCGGTCGCTCGGGTGGCCGGCCCGGTACCCGCGGAAGGCATCCCCGTTCCGTAAGAATTCCGGTCACGAACCGTGGCTAGCGTGCCGCGCATGCCCATCGTGAACACCGCCAGGGACCCGGCCGGCCCAGCCGACGTGCCGGGCGGGATCGACGTCGTCCTGCCGTGTCTGAACGAGGCGGCCGCGCTGCCCTGGGTGCTCTCCCGGATGCCGGCCGGCTATCACCCGATCGTCGCCGACAACGGCTCCACCGACGGGTCGGCCCAGCTGGCTCGCGCGCTCGGCGCCGAGGTGGTGACGGTGACCGAGCGCGGCTATGGTGCGGCGGTCCACGCGGGCCTGCTCGCGGCGCGCGCGCCGCTGGTGTGCTGCTGCGACGCCGACGCCTCGCTGGACCCGGCCGAGCTGCCCGGACTGGTCGCGACGGTGACGGCCCTCGAAGCGCAGCAGCGACTTCACCTCCGCCGAGATCACATAGTCAACCTGGCCGAGCGGCTCCCCGACCCAGGTCCCGGCATCG
>NZ_JAMQQG010000347.1:5101-10780 GCF_023716925.1 Frankia sp. R82 | reverse complement strand
GCCGCGGCCCGACCCGGCTCCCCCGCCGGACAGGCCGCGGCCAGCCCGGGCGATGTCCGGCGAGGCTCAATTCCCCCTTCACCGGGCGGGATCCGTAGGATCGCCGGGTGGCCGAGATCCTGGCAGTCAGCGTCGCGGGGCTCGTGAAGACCTATTCCGCGCGCTCCGTCCCCGCCCGATCCGGGCCGGGGCGCGCGGATCGGCGACGGGGTGCCGGTGGTCGCGGCCGCCGCGGCCGGCGTGGTCCGCTCGAGCCTGGTGCCGGCGAGTTCCCCGCGGTGCTCGCACCGCAGCTGACCGGGCCCACGGCCCACAGCACCGCCGACGGGCGGATCCGAGCGGTGAACGACCTGTCCTTCACCGTCCCGGTCGGTTCGGTCACGGCCCTGCTCGGGCCGAACGGCGCCGGCAAGACCACCACCGTGGAGATCTGTGAGGGTTTCCGCGCCGCGGATGCGGGTGAGGTGCGCATCCTCGGCTGCGACCCGATCGCCGATGCCACGCAGCTTCGTCCCCGGGTCGGCATCATGCTGCAGTCCGGCGGGATGTACCCCGGGGCACGCGCCGGGGAGATGCTGCGCCTGGTCGCCGCGCACCACCGCCACCCGCTCGACCCGGCCGCCCTGCTCGACCGCCTCGGCCTCACCGACTCCGCCGCCACCCCCTTCCGCCGGCTCTCCGGCGGCCAGCAGCAGCGGCTCTCCCTGGCCCTGGCCGTCGTCGGCCGACCCGAGCTGGTCTTCCTCGACGAACCCACCGCCGGCCTGGACGTCGCCGGACGCCGCACCACCTGGGAGCTGATCGAGGAGCTGCGGGCCGCCGGGGTCACGGTCGTGCTCACCACGCATGCCATGGACGAGGCGGAGCGCCTCGCCGACCAGGTCACGATCATCAACCACGGCCGGGTCGTCGCCGCCGGCTCCCCCGCCGAGCTGACCCGCGGCGGTGCCGAGGGTCAGCTGCGTTTTCGCGCCCCCGCCGGCCTGGACCTCGCCACACTCCTGCTCGCCCTGCCCGACGGCACCGCCGCCAAGGAAGGCCCGTCCGGCCATTACCTGGTCGAGGGCACCGTCGACCCACAGCTGCTGGCCGCGGTCACCGCCTGGTGTGCCGGCAACGGCGTGCTCGCCGAGGATCTGCGGGTCGAGCAACGCACCCTGGAGGATGTCTTCGTGGAACTGACCGGCTCGGAGCTGCGCCCTTGACCGCCGCCGAGGCCCGCGGAGCCGGCGAGGTGGCCGGGGGTCTGCGGGGTGAGCGGCTGCTCGACCTGCGCCCGGCACCCGGCGCCGCGACCCGGGCTCGGATGTTCGCGGCGCAGACCCGCCTCGAACTCGTCCTGACCCTGCGCCGCGGCGAGTCGGTCCTGCTCACCCTGATCATCCCGATCGGCCTGCTGGTCTTCTTCACCGGTGTGGATGTGCTGCCGAACGACACCGGGCGTTCCGTCGACTTCCTCGTACCAGGCATCCTGGCACTGGCGATCATGTCGACGGCGTTCACCGGGCAGGCGATCGCCACCGGCTTCGAACGCTCCTACGGTGTGCTCAAACGGCTCGGCGCCACTCCCCTGCCCCGCTCGATCCTGCTCGCCGGCAAGACCGCGGCCGTTCTCGCCGTCGAGGTGCTGCAGCTCGTCCTGCTCGTCGGCGTCGGCTTCGCGCTCGGCTGGGATCCCTCCGGTGGTGCTGCCGCGGTGCCAGCGGTGCTCGCGCTGCTGGTGCTCGGCACCGCCGCCTTCTCCGGCCTTGGCCTGCTGATGGCCGGCACACTGCGCGCCGAGGCGACCCTCGCCGCGGCCAACGGTGTCTACCTGCTGCTGCTCCTCATCGGCGGGGTGGTCTTCCCCCTGTCGAAGCTGCCCGGATGGCTGCGGGTGGTGGCTGAGGGCCTGCCGACGGCGGCCCTGTCCGACGGCCTGCGCCACGTCCTCGCCGACGGCGACGGTCCCGGTCTGCGCCCCCTGGTCGTCCTCGCCGTCTGGGCCGTGGCCAGCCTCGCCCTCGCCGCCCGCACCTTCCGCTGGGAGTAACCCCTTCCGCCGGCGACAGCAGCCCCCACCACAATCCGATCGACACCAGGAGCCACACGACTGTCGCCCCAGGTAGCCAATCAAGGGTGGCGCGGGCCGAGATGAATCGCCGCTGCTGATGCCGAGGGCTGTTCGGGCACATGTGGAGGGTTGTTCGGGAATTCGGGCCGATTTTCCCGAACAACCCTCCACATGCCGCCGGGATCCACACGTCCTTGCGGGTTGTACACCGGCGAGGGACGCACATGGATGGGCGCAAGCCTCGAACGATCTCTGGCCCCGTGGTGGACGGACGTGGGCCGCGGAAGCGGGTGACCGCCCGGGTGGGCGGCGCGGCCGGGGAGTGTGGTCGGACCGGGAGTTACCATGGCACGCGTGCCAGCTTCTACAGGACGTCGGAGGTTGCCGCTCGTCGGGCGCCGCGCGTTCCAGATCGTCACCGCGGCGAACGTCGTCCTGCTGTCGCTGATCGTGGTCAGCGGCGGGGTGGTACGCCTGAGCGGGTCGGGCCTGGGGTGCCCCACCTGGCCGCAGTGCGGTGACGGTTCGTTCACGCCGCATTCGGAGTACGCGCTGCACGGCGCGATCGAGTTCGGCAACCGGCTGATCGGTCTGGTCGTCGGCGTGGTGGTGCTGATCACTCCGCTGATGGCGCTGCGGCTGCGCGGCGGCCGGCGCCGGGATCTCACCCGGTTGTCGTTCGGGCTGTGGCTCGGCTACCTGGGGCAGGCCGTGCTCGGCGGGATCACCGTGCTCACCAAGCTGCACCCGGCCACCGTGGCCGCGCACTTCCTGCTGTCCATGGTGCTGCTGTGGAACGCGGTGGTGCTCGACCGGCGGGCCCGCCAGGGCGCCGGGCCGGTCACCCCGGCGGTCGCACCCGCGCTGCTGTGGCTGGCACGGCTGCTCGTCGCCGCCGCCGGGGCGGTGCTCGTGCTCGGGACGGTCGTCACCGGTACCGGTCCGCACAGTGGCGACGCCACCCACCATGCCCGGTTCGGCTTCGACATCGTCAACGTCGCCCAGGTGCACGCCGACGGGGCGATGCTGCTCACCGGCCTCGCCGCGGCGATGGCCTTCGCCGTGCGGATCACCACGGCCCCGGCGGCCGCGCGGCGCGGATCACTGGTGCTGCTCGCCACGATCGTCGCCCAGGCCGGTGTCGGCTTCGCCCAGTACTTCCTCGGCATCCCGTCCGGCCTGGTCGCCCTGCACATGACCGGCGCCACCGTGATGTGGGTAGCCGCCCTCTACCTGTGGCTCGCCATGGCCGACCGGCCCGCCCTCAACCTGGAGGCGGACGCCACCCCCACCGCCGAACCGGCCCCGGGCCCCTCGTCGACCGCCACGACCGCCACGACCGCCACGACCGCCACGACCGCCACGACCGGTGGTACGCCGATTCCCGCCCAGCCCGCGCCGGCCACGCGTTGACCAGCGTCCGGCCGATAGCCCGAGCTCAGGGAGATCCGGATCGGTCACGCTGCGCCCCGCTACCGCCCGGCCGGCTGGGAGGGGTGGGCCAGATGGCGACCATGACGGATCCCCCGCCGGCAGGCTGTTCACCAAACGGGTCATCTTCGCGCTGTTCGCACTGATCGAGGGCCTGTTCACCCTGATTGTCGATGCGACGAAGCGGGCACACTGGCTGCTCCCGAGCGTTCCGTGGGCGCTGGCGGTTCTTCCGCTCGCCGGCAGAGTGCTGCACAACGTCTCGGGCACCGCCATCGCGGGCACCGGACCTTTCTCGTCGCCGACCGGCTACGGCGCATCGTTGCCGACGGCTACGGCGCATCGTTCGTCCGCGGGCTCGTGGCTCTCGGCCCGCCCGCCCTGCTCGGAACCGTCCGGACTCTGGCTGTGACCAGGCCACCGGCCCACCGGCCGCAGGAACAACCGGCCCAGGCGCTGCCGGCAGCGCCCCGGTCGACGTCCGCGCCCGGGCATTTTCCCTGAATCGGGGAGCTACCGCAGTCAGGTGTGAAGTGTGGTCGCTGGACACGGTGGCAGTCGGGCTCAGCCACCACAGGTCACCGGGCAGCCTCGGGCCTGGCACCACCTGGGCCGCGACACGCGGGCAGGGTGGCGGACCCCAGTGCCAGGCACGGCTGTCCGGATCGGCCGAGGCGAGCGCCGCACCCAGCAGCGCGCGCAGGCGCCGACCACACGCAACACCTCGTCCGGGTTCGGCTCCGCTCTGACGACGAGGTCGAAGGGCGGATAGCCGTCAGTGGGCCCACCAGCGACCTGCCCGGCATAGGCCATCAGGTCGTGCGCGACATGGCCGGCTGTCGTCCAGCAGCTCCAGGCGAGCGATCCCGCGGGACGGGACCAGTCGGCCCCGAGGTGTTCAGAGCGGGGTCGTCATCAGTTCAGGGTCGTCAGACGACGGCCACGACGGCGATCGCGATGAACAGGAGGGTGAGGTAAGTGATGGACATGTGGAACAGGCGCATGGGCTGCGGGTCCTCGCCGCGGGTGGTGCGCCGGACGATGCGGTGCGCCTCGACCAGGAACCAGCCGCCGACCAGCACCGCGCAGGCCACATACGGCCACCCGATGTGCGCCACCGGCGCGAGCGCCAGCGACACGGCGACCATGGCGTAGGCGTAGAAGAGAATGCGCCGGGTCACCGTCTCGGGGGACGCCACGACCGGCAGCATCGGGATTCCGGCGGCGGCGTAGTCGTCGCGGAACTTCATCGCGAGCGCCCAGAAGTGCGGCGGCGTCCAGAAGAAGACGATCGCGAACAGCAGTGCGGCCGACCAGCTCAGCGAACCGGTGACCGCCGACCAGCCGATCAGCACCGGGAAACACCCGGCCGCGCCACCGATGACAATGTTCGACGGGGTGCGGCGCTTGAGGCCAAGGGTATAGACGAAGACGTAGAACGAGATCGCACCGACGGACAGCAGCGCCGACGGCCAGTTCACCAGGAAGCCGAACATCAGCGTCGAGACGATGCCGGTCAGAATGCCGAAGACGAGCGCCTCGGTCGGCGTCACCGCGGCGCGGACCAGGGGGCGCTTGCGGGTGCGGCCCATCACCTGATCGATGTCACGGTCGACGTAACAGTTGATCGTGTTCGCGCTGCCGGCGGACAGCGTGCCCGCGACCAGCGTCACGAGGATGAGCCACACCGACGGCAGGCCGCGCTCGGCGAGCATCATCGCCGGCACCGTGGTGATCAGCAGCAGCTCGACCACGCGCAGCTTCATCAGCGCGATGTACGCACGGGCCTTGGCACTCAACGCGCCCAGCACACCCGACGTGGCCCCCGCACCCGCCCCGGGAGCCAGCTGCGCCAGCGAACCGCCCGGGACCGCAAGCGCCGCGACTGCGTTCGACCGACTCACCCCGTTGGACGGCTGCACACTCACGCCGTTCGACGACTTCACGTGTACCCCGTTCGACGGTTGTGCGTGCACCCCGTTGGACGACGTCGCGTGCACCCCGTTGGCGGGCTTCGCGCTCACGCCGTTCGACGACTTCACGTGCACCCCGTTCGACGGCTTCACGTGCACCCCGTTCGACGGCGCGACGCTCACTCCGTTGGACGACTTCACGTGAACCCCGTTCGACGGCTTCACGTGCACCCCGTTCGACGGCGCGACGCTCACTCCGTTGGACGACTTCACGTGAACCCC
>NZ_JAMQQG010000347.1:0-5001 GCF_023716925.1 Frankia sp. R82 | reverse complement strand
GTTCGATGGCTGCACGCTCACCCCGTTCGACCAGCTCACCCCGTTCGACGGTGTGACACTCACCCCGTTGGACGGCTGTGCGTGCACCCCGTTCGAGCCGGGGCGGACGGTCGTCGGGGCGGTGCCGCCAGGCGGGCCGCCGGCCGCGGGAGCGAGGGACACGCCGTTGGAGCTGCCCGCCGCAGTCGGTGGCGCCGCGCTCAGGGGCGAGGTCGGCGTCGGGTCCGGGGCCGGGGTTGCAGCCGGGTTCTGGGGCTGCGGGTGGGTCTGGTGCGGGACCTGGCCCAGCTCGGGCTGGGCGGCCACGGAGCCAGCGATCACCGACGGTGAGATGTCCGACCGCACCGGGCCGCGTGTGGTGACGCGCCGGCGACGAAGGGCGGCCTCGGTAGACAGAGCGACCTCGCGATCGGCGGAATCGGCGGACGACCCGCACTGGACGGAGCCCCGGTGACGGAGCGCAGAGTGTTCTACGACGTGTCGGAGTCTAGCCGCCGGATCGCGGCGCACGCGCGCCGGCCGCGTCTGGATCCGCCGGCCCGGGATGCGGTCTGCCTCACGTCCGGCCCGGGCACCACCCGCCACGGCCGCCCGGAGTGGGGCCGAAGCCGCCCCGACCAGACCCGGGGCAGTCCCGCGCCGGCCCGATCCGACCAGGCAGCCGGCCCTGCGACCCACCCGACCAGGCGGAAGTTGCCGTGTCGGTCGTCTCTGCGTGGTGTCGCTCACGGTCCACGTCCAGGCCATTCGTCCTGCTGTTCGCCTTATCGCTACCTGGGCGTCACGTGGGCGCGTCGTGAGGGATCAGACTGGGATCAGACTGGGATGGCGCAGGCGTGGCTGGGTAAGGGCCCGAGGGGTTGGACCGGATGGGCGGTGCCCTGCTCGTGGGGTTGCATCCGGTACTGCCCGGCGGGCCGTGTCCGGCCAGGTCGAGTGGCGCCAGGCCGGTGTGGGTTCGGCCACCTCGGCCGGATTCGCGGATGATCCCGGCAGTCACCACGCCGGGAACGGCTTGAGATCGTGTGAAGGACCCATCGCCGCGGAGAGGAAACACCACCGATGAGCACCCCCCTGTCCGAACTCTCGGCCGCCGGAGTGGCGGTCTGGTTGGACGACATCAGCCGCCAGCGGCTGCGGACCGGCAATCTCGCCGATCTGGTCGCCACCCGTGACGTCGTCGGTGTGACCAGCAACCCGACGATCTTCCAGAAGGCGATCGGCTCGGGCGACCAGTACTCCGAGCAGCTGCATGACCTGAAGGTCCGTGGCGTCGACGTCGGTGAGGCCGTCCGGGCGATCACCGCAGCCGACGTCCGCGAGGCCTGTGACGTGCTGCGTGGCGTGTACGACGCCAGCGGCGGGGTCGACGGCCGGGTCTCCCTGGAGGTCGACCCGCGGCTGGCCCACGACACCGAGCGCACCGTGGCCGAGGCCCGTGCGCTGTGGTGGCTCGTCGACCGGCCCAACCTGCTCATCAAGATTCCGGCCACCCTCGCGGGCCTGCCGGCCATCACCCGGGTGATCGCCGAGGGGATCAGCGTCAACGTCACGCTGATCTTCGGCCTCGAGCGGTACGAGGCGGTGATCGACGCCTTCGTGACCGGTGTCGAGCAGGCCCTGGCCGCGGGGCGCGACGTCTCCGATCTTGCGTCGGTGGCGTCGTTCTTCGTCAGCCGGGTCGACTCCGAGGTGGACACCCGCCTCGACAAGATCGGCACGCCGGAGGCCAAGGCCCTGCACTCCAAGGCCGCGATCGCGAACGCGCGCCTGGCCTACGAGCGGTACGAGAAGATCTTCGGCTCACCCCGCTGGGCGGCGCTGGCCACCAAGGGCGCCAAGCCGCAGCGTCCGCTGTGGGCGTCGACGTCGACGAAGGACCCGTCACTGCCGGACACGATCTACGTCACCGAACTGATCGCCCCCGGCACCGTCAACACGATGCCCGAGGCCACGTTGCAGGCGTTCGCCGACCACGGCACGGTACCCGGTGAGACGATCCGGACACGCTACGACGACGCCCGGGCCGTGTTCGCCGCGCTTACCGAGCTCGGCGTGGACCTCGACGACGTGGTGGAGACCCTCGAAGCCCAAGGCGTCCAGAAGTTCGAGGATTCCTGGAAGCAGTTGCTCGACACGGTGGCTCACCAGCTCGGCCGCAGCGATGCCGCCCGCTGACCGGCATCCGACGAACACGAAGGGGGAACGGGTGGCGTCCACGGTGAACTCCAACCCGCTGCGGGATCCGCGGGATCGCAGACTGCCCCGGCTGCCGGACGCCAGTGCGCTGGTGGTGTTCGGTGTGACCGGTGACCTGAGCCGCAAGAAGCTGATCCCGGCCGTCTACGACCTGGCCAACCGCGGTCTGCTGCCGCCGGGGTTCGTCCTGCTGGGATTCGCCCGCCGCGACTGGGGGCACGGCGACTTCGCCGACTTCGCCCGCGAGTCCGCCGAGAAGGGCGCCCGCACGCCGTTTCGCGCCGAGGTGTGGGACCGGCTGGAGAGCTCCATCCGGTTCGTCCCCGGCTCGTTCGACGACGACGTCGCGTTCGACACGCTCTGCTCGACACTGCAGGAACTCGACCGCAGCCACGGCATCGGCGGCAACGCGGCGTTCTACCTGTCCGTCCCGCCGTCGGCGTTCCCGGTCGTGCTCAAGCAGATGCAGCGCACCGGGCTTGCCGGCACCGGCGGGGACGCGTGGCGCCGGGTGGTCATCGAGAAGCCGTTCGGGCATGACCTCGACTCCGCCCGCGAGCTGAACTCGCTGGTGGACGACGTGTTCACGCCGGCCGGGGTGTACCGGATCGACCACTATCTCGGTAAGGAGACGGTGCAGAACCTGTTCGCGCTGCGGTTCGCGAACACGTTGTTCGAGCCGATCTGGAACTCGCAGTTCGTCGACTCGGTGCAGATCACCATGGCCGAGGACGTCGGCATCGGCACCCGGGCGGGGTTCTACGACGAGACCGGCGCCGCCCGGGACGTCCTGCAGAACCATCTGCTGCAGCTGCTCGCGCTCACCGCGATGGAGGAGCCGGTCAGCTTCAGCGCGGAGACCATCCGCACCGAGAAGATCAAGGTGCTGCGGGCGGTGTCGCTGCCGGACGACCTGAGCCGCTATGCGGTGCGTGGTCAGTACGAGCAGGGCTGGCTCGCGGGCGAGCGGGTCGCCGGTTACCTGGACGAGAAGGACATTCCGCCGGACTCGCGCACCGAGACCTACGCGGCGGTGCGCCTGGGCATCGAGACCCGACGGTGGGCGGGGGTGCCGTTCTACCTGCGCACCGGCAAGCGGCTGCCACGGCGGGTCACCGAGATCGCGATCGTGTTCAAGAAGGCGCCGCACCTGCCCTTCGACCAGACCGACACCGCCGAACTCGGCAACAACCAGCTCGTCATCCGGGTGCAGCCCGACGAGGGGGTCACGCTCAAGTTCGGTTCGAAGGTTCCGGGCTCGGCGATGGAGGTCCGCGACGTCGCGATGGACTTCCTGTTCGGCGAGGCGTTCACCGAGGCGCTGCCCGAGGCCTACGAACGGCTCATCCTCGACGTCCTGCTCGGCGACGCGACGTTGTTCCCGAACAACGCCGAGGTCGAGGAGTCGTGGCGGATCATCGACCCGCTCGAGGAACACTGGGCGACCACCACCCCGTACCGCTACCGGGCGGGAAGCTGGGGCCCGTCGGCCGCCGACGAGATGCTCGCCGCCGACGACCGCCGCTGGCGGCGCCCATGAGCGCGTCCGCGCCGCCCACGACCGCCCGTCGCCGGGCTGAGAGGAGCACCTCGTGACCACGCTGTGGGACACCACCGGATCCGATGTCGTCAAAGCGCTCGGTGCCGAACGGCGTGCGGCCGGTGCCCTCGCCTTCGGTCTGGCGCTGACACTCGTCGCCGTCGTGGACGAGAAGAACGTCCGTGAGGCCGAGGCTGCCGCCACCCAGGCGGCGTCGGCACATCCGTGCCGTCTGCTGCTGGTCGTACGCCGACAGATCGACGCGCCGCACCCGCGCCTCGACGCGGAGGTGTCGATCGGCGGGCGCCTCGGCCCCGGCGAGGCGATCGTCATGCGCATGTCCGGGCGTCTCGCCCTGCACGCCGAGTCCGTCGTGCTGCCGCTGCTCGCCCCGGACGCACCGGTCGTCACCTGGTGGCACGACGAGCCGCCGACGCGGATCGCGTACGACCCGCTCGGTGTGTTCGCCGACCGGCGGGTCACCGACGTCGCTCAGGCACCCGACCCGCTGTCCGCGCTCTACCAGCGGGCCGCGGACTTCGCGCCGGGTGACACCGACGTCGCGTGGACCCGCCTGTCCCCCTGGCGCACCCTGCTCGCGGCGGCCTTCGACGCGATCGGTGACCGTCCGACCGCCGTGGTGATCAGCGCCGGACGGTCGAACCCGAGCGCCCAGCTGTTCGCCGGCTGGCTGCGCAACCGGCTCGGCGTTCCGGTGACGGTCGAGGAGTCCGGCGGCGAGGCCGCCATCAGCAGCGTCACGGTGGAACTCGGCAGCGACCGGCTGGCGATCACCCGCACCGACGCCCACTCGGCGACGATCTCCCGTTCCGGCTACCCGGACCGGGTGCTCCCACTGGTCGAGGGCGGGCTCGGTGACCTGCTCGCCGAGGAGCTGCGCCGTCTCGACGACGACGTCACCTTCGCCGAGGCGCTCGGTACCTGGAGCAGCCTGCCGAACCTGGCCGCCCGCAACCCGCACCGCGAGCACATCTGGCGCGACCCGATGCAGCACAGCCCGGTCCCCGCCGGAGCAGCCGCGTCCGCATCCGGCTCCGCCGCTGGCTCCCGCGTCCCGGCCGGTTCCGACTCCGGTTCCGGTTCCGACTCCGGTTCCACGCCGGCCACGACCGCCACCCCAACAGGTCGGACGGCGCCAGCAGATCGCCGGGCGGCAGCGGACCGCACGGCACCGGCCGGTCGCGGGGCACCGACGGGCCGCGGGACGCCGACAGGCCGCGGGTGGATGATCGGCGGGGCGG
>NZ_JAMQQG010000346.1 GCF_023716925.1 Frankia sp. R82 | reverse complement strand
CCGCGCCGATCTCCTCAAGACCGCCAGCCGCCTCGACCTCGCCGCATAACCGACGAACTTGCGCCGATCACCACTAGGTGGAGTTTGGCCCGCGAACTGGAGACGATCGACCTCGACCGGCTGATTCTCGCCGTACCAATGATCACCACTCCGTTGCCGGCCGTCGAGGAAGACGCACGTAGTTTTCGTTCGCCTTCCACCGGCCCGCTCCGCGAGGATCTCGACGAGCAGAACGTGATCGTCTACACGACCTACGACGTGGAGGAGGGAGTCTCTTGCGGGATGGTTCCCTACTCCCACAACCCCGACGGCACCTACACCTTCGGTCTCGACGACGACCCGACACAGATCGTGACCATCAAGATCAGTCCGTCGCGCACCTTTCCCAGGATGGCGCTGCTCCGAGAGATCCTCGATGACAGTCTCGGTCTACGCCGGGCCGACGCGTCGGGCGCGGACACCGATGCGAGCTGAGCCCTCTGGGATGGCCTGGCCACGTCGACAGGAGGGATGGGGGGATGAACGAGGACACGTGGGCGCTGGTCCTCGACGTCGTGGGCCGCGTCCAACGCGCCATCGGCCTCGACCAGGCGCCCGCGATCGTGGTGCTCGATGGCGACCGGCGCCAGATCCTCGCCGACTACGACTATCAGCACGACGACACCGCCAGACTGGCCTTCGAGACCAGGGCCGCGGAGCACGCCCGCAACCTGCATCTGCACCGGTTCGCGTTCGCCGTCCCACGGGTGATCACCCCGTCGGAACCTGGCGTCATCAGCTCCCGCGCCGTGTCCCACTACTCCCTGCGTCCCGGCGAGCAGGAAGCGATCCTCTGGTCCGCCTACGACACCGCCGACGGCCTGGACCTCGGCCTCACCCACTACGCACGGCGGCCCGCCGGCCAGCCCGTGTTCGACAGCCCGACCATCTTCGATCGTCCGATGGCCGCCCAGGACCACATGCCGGGCATACGCCTACTTCACCTGCTCACCGCCACCGACCCCAGCCCGACATTCCCGCCCGAGCCGGGGCCGCCTCCCGAAAGTAACCTGCCATGATCACTGCCCTGGTGTTGCCGGCGGACCCGCTGCTGCCGGTCCGCCCGGTCCCCTGCGACGAAACCAGCCAGCGCGCCGCCCACGCCCTCGTCGGCGGCCCAACCGAACAGATCGCGTTCATCCGACCCGACGCAACACTCCACGTCCACGCGGACGGTGAGGCCCACGGCCTGCCGCGCAACGACCGCGCCACCCTGCTCGTCTGGATCCACGCCCCGATCGCCGGGGCTACGACGTGGTCGCCGGCGACGCCTACCTCGCTGGCCCGGCCCGCCATGGCGTCGACACCAACACGCCCGTCGAATTCGTCGCGGTGCTGACCGGCGCCGCCCCCGTGCTGGCGCAGACTCGGTCCCGCCGCCAACCGACATGGGCGTCGGCCGCGGAGACCGTGAACACGGCCTACGGGGAGCCGTTCGACACCTACGCCACCGCCCTGCTCGCCCTGGAGCAGCCGGACACTCTCGAGGTCCGAGTCATTCCCGTCGGCGAGGCCTGAACTCCCGCAGACAACGATCTGCTCCGCACGTCCCGCGTCAGTCCGGGACCACACGGTCCGCATTAGATCGCAGCGCGCCGTCAGCAACGCCCCACAGATCGGCCTGCGCGTCAGCCGGCACGTCCACGCACCGGCCTGATTCGCACCCGCGGCCGAGCGCGCGTATTTGCCGCGTCGGATCCTCCGCGCCGTCTGTCTCTGACCCCTGCGAAGAGCAGGACGGTCAGCACGTAACCGCGCGGAGGACCGGACCGCCTATGGAGGTCGTCAAGCCTCCTTGAGGCATGTCCTGCGCAGCCGACCCCCATTTTCCAGCCTCTTTCACCGTTCGCCTCCATTCCCATTTAGTCCAAGGAGGACTCATGTCCATCGACAGCCGCGCATATGCCCAAGAGGTCGGCATCCGACTGCGAGCTATCCGGGTCCAGCAGGGACTTTCCCTTCAGCAAGTGGAAACACGCTCCGCTGGCCGCTGGAGGACGGCTGCGCTCGGAAGCTACGAGCGTGCCGACCGTATGATCACGCCTCAGCAACTGGCCGGCCTGGCGGAGTTCTACGGGGTTCCCAGATGAGCGGTGATCCGCACATCCTGTCCAGGCGATGTGCAGCCTGTGGATGACAATGCTGCATGGCCTGTGAGCTGCGGCGATGTCGCCCGTCAGCGGTGAGGGCCCCGATGAGTCCCCAGACAAGTCGGGTCCTGCAGCAGCCGCCGCTGGACCCGGCACGAGTTGGAGGGGCAGATGCTGCCGTCCGAGCGCTGGCGCCGGCGCGGTCCGACGTGTGAGGCGGGATGATGGTCACAGGGGAATGTTTCCGTGGCTTCCTCGGCGGCTGGGCGCCCCCGCGAGAGCGCGGACAATCTCCTGTCGGGTATCGATCGGTTCAATCACCTTGTCGATGACGCCGAGGGAGACGCCCCGCGGCAACCCCCCCGTCATGCGGACGTGGTCCTCGACGAACTGGGCCCGCAGAATTTCCCGCTCCCCGTCCGTCGCGGTGGCGAGAGCCCGGCGGTGAAGAATTCCCACGGCGGCTTCGGCGCCCATAACGGCGACCTCCGCCTGTGGCCAGGCAAGGACGCTCGTCGCCCCCAACGCGCGGGAGTTCATCGCGATGTAGGCGCCGCCATACGACTTCCGCAGCACCACCGTCACCCGCGGCACGACCGCTTCGGAAAAGGCATACAGCAGCTTGGCGCCCCGCCGCACGACTCCGCCCCATTCCTGGCTCACGCCCGGCAGATAACCGGGAACGTCCACAAGGACAATCAGCGGTATACCGAACGAGTCGCACGTCCGTACGAAACGAGCCGCCTTCTCGGCGGCCAGCGAGTCGAGACAACCGCCCTTGCGTATCGGGTTGTTGGCGATCACACCCACCGTTCGGCCGCCCAGCCGACCGAGCGCCACGACGACGTTCGGCGCCCACCGCGGCTGGAGCTCCTCGTAGTCCTCGTACCCACTCTCGATCGGTCCGGCTGTTCGGGGTGCCGGGACGAGCCCGTCTGGACGATCGAGGATGGTCCGCACAACTGGACGGATGTCGTACGCCCGCCGGGGACGGTCTGGCAGCAGGGACCCGGGGTCGCGCCGGTCGCCCGTGGCCGCGGCGAGGTCGAACGCGCGCTGGCCGGCGAGCAGCGTCGTGAGTCTGCGTGCCCGCACGTACGCGTCCGCCTCGGACTCGGCGACGACGTGCACCACACCGGAGCGGCGGCCGTGCGCGTCCGCCCCGCCCAGACCGTCCATGTCGATCTGTTCACCGGTCACCTGGCGGACGACGTCGGGTCCGGTGACGAACACCCGGCCCCGCGGGGCCATCACGATCACGTCGGTGAGCGCCGGCCCGTAAGCCGCACCGCCGGCGGCCGGCCCGAGCACCACGGAGACCTGCGGCACCCGGCCGGAGGCGGCGATCATTGCGGCGAACATCACGCCGATGCCGTCCAGGGCTTCGACGCCGTCACCCAGGTTCGCGCCGCTGGAATGCCACAGCCCGACAACCGGTATGTCGTCGGCCACGGCGCGGTCGATGGTCTCGGCGATCAGCCGCGCGCCCGCGGCGCCCAGCGCCCCGCCCAGCGACCTGCCATCGGTGCAGTAGGCGAGGACGGCGAGCCCGTTGACCTGGCCGCGCGCGACGGCCACCCGGCTTTCGGGAAGGCGGGAGACGGGGCTCACGGTCCCCGGGTCGAGCAGCTGGGCCAGCCGTTCCCACGGGTCGCCCGGTGCCCGGCGTTGTCCGACTATCGTGACGGCCGCTGACGTGGCCGGCTCCGTCATCGGGGGACCGCTCCGGTCATGAGGATTCCCTCGCCCTTTCTTCTGGTCCGGGGTGGGCGTAGTCGCGTCATGAGGTCGGGCTGGCGAAGAAGACGACCTTTGCCTCCGCCAGCTTGCCCAGGTCCACCGGGCGCCACTGACGGAAGCCGTGCCGGCCTGTCAGCTCCCCGCTGATCCCCACTGCCGGACAGTACAACCACCTGCCATCGCTGAGGTTGGGGAACTCCGCCCAGGCCTCCACATGCACGTCCCCCTGTTCGAACGACATGGTCTCGGTGAGATGTGCCATGAGCATCCCGTCGGACGCACGCGTCGTGATCACTTTGTAGACGCCCTCGACGGTCCCCACCGGGCCGCTTCCGGGGTCGACGAGGTCGGCCTTGTACCAGCCGCTCTGGCCCGGTTGTGGGTTGTCGAAGTCGATATCGGCGCCAAACGAGGTGAGGATCTCCTGCAGGTTCTCGTACAAGGCGTGCCTCCGTCTCGGGATGGGATCCGGTTTCTCAGGCCTTACGGAAGACGTCCTTGCGGAGGATCTTTCCGTCACTCAGGGTGAAGACATCGATCCCTCGGTCGAGCACCACGCCGGCAGCCGACTCGCAACGAAACTCAAGAAATTCCTGGTCCGCCACGACTATCCGCTCTCCGTAGATCATCCGAGCGCCGTCCGCGTCGAGCAGGTCACGCTTTCCGACGATTTCCTTGAGAAACGCGGGGATCTCGTCCCGTGTGTAGGTGCGGCCAGGCTCCGGGCCGGACGCGACGATCCACACGCCGTCCGGGGCGAAGCAGTCGGCGGCGGCGCCGAGGTCGTCGGCGTCGCAGGCGGCGAAGAACGCGGCGACGGGGCTTGTCTCGGTCATGGGCTTCCCTTCCAGCGGGTGAACGGTCATCCGAAGCGGACCGGCAGTGATTCGAGGCCGCGGAACTGCAGGCTGTGGCGCCAGACGACCTCGTGCTCGGGCACGGCCAGCCGCCAGTCCGGGTGACGGGCGAGCAGGGCCTGCAGGACGATCCGGCCCTCGAGCCGCGCCAGCGGCGCGCCGAGGCAGTGGTGGATGCCATGGCCGAAGGCGAGGTGGCCGCTCTCCCTGGCGGGCCGCACGATGTCCGCGTCGGCGAACCGGGCCGCGTCCCGGTTCGCCGCGCACAGCGAGATGAAGACGATTTCGCCTGCCGGGATGACGGTCCCGGCCACCTCGATCGCCTCCTGGGTGAACCGGATGGTGCTGAGGTTGAGCGGGCTCTCGTAGCGCAGAGTCTCCTCGACGAACGCGGGCACGCGGCTGGGCTCGGCGGCCAGGCCGGCGCGCAGAGCGGGGTGCTGGTGCAGGAGCAGCACGGAGCTGCTGAGCATCGCGGCGGTGGTCTCGTAGCCCGCGTTCATTATGAGGAAGACGGTGGACAGCAGCTCGGTGGTGGACAGCCCGCCAGCCTCGTCGTCGGCGGCCAGGAGGGCGCTGATCAGGTCGTCGGCCGGCTCGGCGCGCCGGCGTTCGATGAGCTCGCGGACGTAGCCGTACGCGTCGGCGATGACCTTCTGCTTGTCGGTCAGCGAGCTCCCGACGCTGCCCAGCCGCGCGCTCCACTCGCGGAAGTCCCCGAAGGCGTCCTCCGGGATGCCGAGCAGCGCGCCGATGACGGCCATCGGGACCGGCAGCGCGACCTGCTCCACGAAGTCGACCACCTCCCCGGGGGTGATCTGGGCCAGCGCCTCGTCGGTGTACCGCTCGATGTCCGGAACGAGGCCCTGCACGCGGCGGGCGGTGAATGCCCCGCCGACGAGCCGGCGCAGCCGGGTGTGGTCGGGCGGGTCGCTGAACAGCATGCTCGGCGGGTTCTCGGTGACCTGCTCGTTCGACTCGACCGCATGGGCCCGGATCACCCCCGCGATCCGCCCGGCGTCCTTGGACAGCCGCGGGTCCGCCAGCAGCCTGCGCGCGTCGTCGTACCGGGTGACGAGCCAGGCGTGCACGGCCGTGGAGAAGGTCTTCAACGGGACGCGGGCAACGCTGCCGTCCGCGCGGAGCCTGGCGAACTCGGGATAGGGCTGCTGCGCAAACTCGCGGGTCAGCATGTCCGCGGGGAATCTGGTGCCGGGTCGCGACGTGCTCATGGGTGCCGCCCTGTCGGTGTGCTGGTCAGTGTGATCGAGGAATGCATGCAGCTGGCGAGGGCGACGGCCGTGGAGGCCGCGTCCTCGCGCAGGACACTCAGGTGATCGCCGGGAACCGTCCGCCACGAGACCACACCCCACTGGGGCTCCCGCTCGCCCGGGTCGGCCGCCGCGCGCAGGTGCACGACCGGCACGGGCAGCGGCGCCGGGCGCCAGTCGGCGGCCAGGGACAGGTAGCGGCCCATCGCCCGCAGCTCCCCGTCGGACACGAGGTCGGCGACGGTCGGATCGGCGGCCATCCTTCGGAACAGCTCCCGCATGGTCGTCGCGGCCCAGCTGCCGTCGGTCGGGTGGACGTCGAGCAGGACCACGGCGGCCAGCGCGGCTCCCCGCTCGAGGAGGGCCGGGGCCGCCGCGTGGGCCAGCCATCCCCCGGACGAATAGCCGAGGAGCACGAAGGGACGGTCGCCGACGTGTTTGAGCATGGCGTCGACCTGCCCGGCGACGGCCGCCCGCCAGGTGCTCGGTGGCGTCTCGCCCGGCCGGTAGCCCGTGAGCCAGGCGACTGAGGCGGGCTGGTCCAGCGCGCCGAGCAGCCGCGCGAACTGATAGGGGCTGGAGGGCGCGACCATGCTGGGGAGGCAGACCAACAGCGGCCCGTCGCCCTCGGCGAACACCAGGGGCGGCCTGGGTCTCGCAGCCGTCGCCGCAGCAGCGGCCACGCCCGCCGCGTCTCCCACGCCCGCCGCGTCGGCCGCGTCGGCCAGGAGCACGAGCCCGGCGCGGACGTCGCCGGTGGCGCAGGCCCTGGCGAACGCCGAGCGCAGCTCGCCGTCCGGGGTGCGGTCCTCGCCGCGGACGAGACTGGCGGCGAGCTCGTGCGGGGTGCCGGCGGTCAGCAGGTCAGCCGTGCTGAGCCGCAGGCCGCTCGCCGCGGCCAGCCGCTCGCGCAGCTCGGCCGCGCTCAGTGACGTCAGTCCCAGCTCGGCGAGGGTGCGGTGCGGATCGACGCTGCCGGCGGGATGGCCGAGGACCGAGGCGACGTGCCCGAGCACGAGGTCGAGGACCGAGCCCCGCTGGCCCGGACCGCCAGCCGCGATCGACTCCTCCGCCACCGGGCCGTCCCCGGACTGCTCGGGCGGGCTGGCCGCGCGCCGAATACTCGGCCAGAACCTGGTGTGCTGGAATGGGTAGGTCGGCAGGTCGACCGGCGCCGCCCGGGCTCCGGCGAACACGGCGGCCCGCTCCAGGTCACCGCGTACCAGCAGGGCGCCGAGCGCGGCGCAGAACGCGTCCGGGTCGTCGAGATCCGGGCGCAGGGTGGGAATTGCCGAGACGACGGACGGGTCGGCAAGGCACTCGGTGACCGCGGCGGTGAGCGCAGGGGTCGGGCCGACCTCGAGGATCGTGGTCGAGCCGCGCCGCTCCAGGGCGCGGACGGCGTCCAGGAAGCGCACCGGCCGGCGGGCCTGGGTCGTCCAGTAGTCAGGGGAGGCGAGGACGGAGCCGGTCAGCGGCTGACCGGTGGCCGTCGACACGACGGGGATGCGCGGGGCTGCGAACCGCACGCCCGAGACGACGGCGGCAAGCTCCGCCAGGGCGGGCTCGACCAGCCTCGAGTGGAAGGCGTGGCTGACGACCAGCCGTCGGCATCGGGTGCCCCCGGCGGCCAGCAGCCGGGCGGCGTGCTCGATGGCGGCCGACCGGCCGGCGAGCACGACCGAGTGCGGACCGTTGACGGCGGCCAGGTCGAGGTCACCACCCAGCAGCGGCTCGACCTGCGCCTCGCTCGCCGCCACGGCGAGCATCGCGCCACCGGGGGGCAGCGCGGACATCGCCCGGCCCCTCGCGCACACGACCCGGGCGGCCTCTCGCAGCGGCAGCGCACCGGCCACGTGGACCGCGGCCAGCTCGCCCACCGAGTGGCCCGCGACGGCGGCCGGAGCCAGGCCGAAGGACTCCAGCAGGCCGAACAGCGCCACCTCGACCGCGAACAGCGCGGGCTGCGCCATCGCCGTGTCGTCAAGCCCCTCGCCGTTGGCGATGACGTCGCGCAGCGGGCGGTCCAGCAGCGGGTCGAGCGCCGCGCACACCTCGGCGAACCGTTCCGCGAAGGTCGGGAAGTGGTCGGCGAGGGTCAGGCCCATGGCAACCCGTTGCGCTCCCTGCCCGGTGAACACCACGGCCAGGTCACCGTCACCCGCGACTCCCACCGTGGCGCCGGTCGGCGCACCGCCCGTGGCGAGGTCGTCCAGCCCGGCCAGCAGCCCGGCACGGTCCGCGGCGGTGATGGCCGCGCGGTGGCGCAGCGCGGCACGGCCCGTCGCCAGCGCCAGCCCGAGCCGAGCCGGGGTGATCGCCGGGTCCGCGCGCACGAGCGCGGCCAGCCGTTCGGCCTGCTCGCGCAACGCAGCCGGTGACCTCGCGGACAGCAGGCACGGCGACCTGAGCAGCGGTGCCAACTCGGCCTCGGGGGTGGCCGCCGGCGGCGCCTCCTCCACGATGACGTGCGCGTTCGTGCCACTGATGCCGAACGCGGACACACCAGCCCGGCGGGGGCGGTCGCCCGCTGGCCACGGCTGGGACTCGGTCAGCAGCCGCACGGGCGTGCTGTCCCACGCGACGGCGGCCGTGGGCGGGACGGCGTGCAGCGTGCGGGGCAGCCGGCCGTGGCGCAGCGCCAGCACCAGCTTGAGCAGCCCGGCGAGCCCGGCGGCGGCCTGGGTGTGGCCGAGGTTCGACTTGACGGAGCCGAGCCACAGCGGCCTGCCCCGCGCCCGGCCGTGGACGGCGAGGATCGCGGCCGCCTCGATGGGATCTCCCAGGCGGGTGCCAGTGCCGTGGGCCTCGATGGCGTCCAGGTCCGCGGGCTCAAGTCCTGCGTCGGCCAGCGCCCGGCGCAGGACGCGTTCCTGCGCCGGGCCGTTCGGCGCGGTGAGCCCGTTGGAGGCGCCGTCGGAGTTGACCGCGGCGCCCCGCAGCACGGCCAGGACAGAGTGGCCGTACGCGCGGGCGTCCCGCAGCCGTTCCAGCACGACGAACGCGCCGCCCTCGCCCCAGCCGACCCCGTCCGCGGCTTCCCCGAAGGCCTTGCACCTGCCGTCGGAGGCAAGGCCGCGCTGGCGGGCGAACTCGGTGAACGCGGCCGGGGTGGACATGACGGTGGCCGCGCCCACGAGCGCCAGCGGGACCTCCCGCGCGCGCAGCGCGCGCATCGCGTGGTGCACCGCGACCAGGGCGGAGGAACACGCGGTGTCCACGGTGACCGAGGGCCCGGTGAGGCCGAGGGTGTAGGAGACCCGGCCGGAGGCGACGCTGGCCGCGTTTCCGGTGAGCAGGAAGCCGGCCGCCTCCGACGGCTCCGCGGCGAACAGCAGCGGGTAGTCCTGGCCGTTCATCCCGACGTAGACACCGGTCTCGGTGCCGCGCAGGCTGTCGGGATCCGTTCCCGCCTGCTCCAGCGCGGTCCACGCCAGCTCCAGCAGCAGCCGCTGCTGCGGATCCATCGCCAGGGCCTCCCGCGGGGAGATGCCGAAGAAGTCCGCGTCGAAGCCGGCGGCGCCGGGCAGGAAGCCACCCGCCTCGGCCTGGCTCGGCTCCGCGTCGTTCCCGCCCGAGGGCCAGCCGCGGTCGTCCGGGAAGGGGCCGATCGCGTCGTGGCCCTGGTCGAGCAGCTCCCAGAGCCGCTCCGGGCTGTCCGAGCCACCAGGGAACCGGCAGGACATTCCGATGACGGCGATCGGTTCGGCGGCGGCGTCTCGAATGCCGGCCAGCTCGCGCCGCAGCCGTTCGACCTCGCGCAGCGCCTGCCGCAGCGCCTCGACGTACTGAGCGGTGTCCGGGCTCATCGCTCCCCCACGGCGTTCGCCGCCCACCGCAGCAAGTCCTCGCCGGACAGCGCGTCGAGCTCCTCGGCAGCGGGTGGCGTGCCCCGCGCGGGCGCCGTGTCCCGCGCACCGGTCAGGGCGAGCAGCGGCTCGAGCAGCCCGGCCTGGCGCAGCCGGTCCAGCGGCAGGGAGGCCAACAGGTCCCGGACCCGCGCGTCTTCGGTGCCGGCCGGCCCGGCCAGCCCGGCGAGCAGGTGCGCGGCGAGCAGGGCGGAGGTCGGATGGTCGAAAATCACCCCCGCGTCCAGGTCGATCCCGGTCGCGGCGCTCAGCCGGTTGCGCAGCTCCACCGACGTCAGCGAGTCGAACCCGAGGTCGTGGAACGACACGCGGGCGGGGACGGCACTGCCCGCCGGGTGGCCGAGCACGCGCGCGGCGGTGGTGCGGACCAGGTCCGCCACGGCCCGCTCGCGGCCGCGCGCGTCAAGGCCGGTGAGGTCGAGGGCCGGTTTGTGCTCGGGGCGTCCGCGGGCCAGGCCGCGCAGGAGATCCGGGGCTGAAGCCTGGTCGAGGTCGGCCGCGGGGCGCAGATCGGCGGCCACCACCACCGGGTCGGCGCAGGCAAGCGCGGCGTCGAACAGCGCGAGCCCGGCGGTGAGGGCGAGCGGCGCCAGCCCGGCCGACGCCAGCCGGGCCAGGCCGGGGGCGTCCAGCGCCTCGGTCATGCCGGCGCCCGCCCAGGGGCCCCAGGCGACCGAGGTCGCGGGCAGCCCCAGGGCCGCTCGCCGCTCAGCGAGAGCGTCCAGCGCGCTGTTGGCGCAGGCGTAGGCGGCCTGACCGGCGCCACCGAGCAGGCCGGAGACCGAGGAGAACAGCAGGAAGAAGGCCAGGTCCGCGGACCTGGTCAGCTCGTCAAGCACCTCGGCGCCTGTCACCTTGGCATGGCGGGCGACGGCGAGACGCTCCGGGGACAGACCGGCCAGCACCCCGTCGGCGAGCGCCCCCGCCGCGTGTACCACGCCACGCAGGCGCTGGCCCGCCAGCGC
>NZ_JAMQQG010000345.1 GCF_023716925.1 Frankia sp. R82 | reverse complement strand
GCACCGTCCTGCCTGCCGGCACCGTCCTGCCTGCCGGCACCGTCCTGCCTGCCGGCACCGTCCTGCCTGCCGGCACCGTCCTGCCTGCCGGCACCGTCCTGCCTGCCGGCACCGTCCTGCCTGCCGGCACCGTCCTGCCTGCCGGCACCGTCCTGCCTGCCGGCACCGTCCTGCCTGCCGGCACCCGCCTGCCCGAGGGCGCTGTCCTGACCGACGGCACCCGTCTGCCCGATCTCAGCGTTGTTCGTATCGGTTCTGATCGCGCGGGCCGGTTCATGCTCGTCCCGGATCCTCACTCGCCTCTGCCGATGGAGGCGGACGGTCGGCTTGCGCAGCGCGTGCTCGCCGACCGGGCGGTGCACGCGGCCCACACCGCCGGTACCACCGCGATGTATCTGGGGGCGGTAGCCATGCTGCTCCTGGGAGCATCCGGCGGATGGTCGGCCTGGAACCGGCGCCGGGGATCGGCAAGCCCGCGTCGGCGGGGCCGTCAGAGGGAACGGGTGGCCGGGGATCTCCCGTGGAGTGAAGGCGTCGTCGCTGGGCTTGTCGCCTCCGCGGTACGGGCCTTGGACCACCCTGACGACCAAGAACGCTACAGCGAGGAATGGGCCGCGGACATGGCCGTGCTCGCGGGCGGATGGCGGCAGCTGTGGTGGGCACTCCTGCTGTGCCTGGTCACCTCCCGCGGCATCCGCAACGCCCGCCGCCGGACTGCGTCCTCTCCCCCGTCCCAGCAGTAACCCCACCCGCCCACGCCCCGCCACCACACAGACCCCCTATGTAGACAAGCATGAGAGGTTTTCGATGGTCGGTTCCAGCCCCGCCCCCGCACCGATCCACCTCCTTCTCGGCACAGCAGCCCTCACGGGCATGACCATCGCGGCCGTCGCGCTGGGATGGGTGCCCTGGCCAGGACTACTCGAACAAGTCCTCGCCGAACTCCTCGTCCTCACCGGGATCACCGCGGCAGGCTCCCTCTGGCGTGCCACCCACCGCCCGCGCCCCGACTCGCCCCCCGGACCCAGCCCCGACTGAGACCATCGACAACGACCTGTCAACACAGGTGACAGCAAGCCCGGTTTCCCGCTCCGCCCCTACCGGACCCCCGGACAGACCGAAGCGGGCAGCTGCGGTACGGCGTTCGGCTCACTGATCGGCAGGACAACCGTGGCAGATCAGCCGTCGTCGAGCCGATCCGCGGGTAGGTGTCGATGACCTGGCCTGTTCGGCGGGCGCGGGGGAGCGTGGTGATGTCGTAGGGCCTGGGTCTGAGCGCGGGAGGGGCGAGGATAAGCCGATGCTCACGGTCTGCCGCTGGCGTGTGGAGGAGATTCTGGTGTCGATCGTGGCCGCCCCCGGCTACTGCTCGGGGGACTGCCAGGACGCCGACCCGGCCACCAGGTCGGATCTGGTGCGTCCCGGGTACTGCCAGCCGCCCGTCAGTCACACCCATTCGCGTCTTGTTCAGCCCGGCCGGTTTCGCCAGACTGCGTCGCTGCCATCACCGCGCTGATCCCCTACGGCCCTCGTGCGTGTTCGGTCCCGGACTGCGGGGGACCGGACTCGGGAACGGCGCTCCGGCGGGTGGATGGCCGCGCAGGACACTCCCGTATCGGCCGCCGAGGGCAGCGCCGTGGAGCTGATCCAGGGTGCGGCAGAAGCGGCGCAGTGCGGGTTTCGCGGTGGTGCGCGGCAGGTGTGCTGATCATCGGGTTGGCGGGCTGCACCTCGGCCGGGTCGGCGACGTCCGCGGGCGAGCCGAACCCGGCGGTCGGGTCGGTGCCGGTCTCGACGACAACAGGTGGGTCGGTGCGTTACCCGTCGCGCTGCGTGGCGGCGGATCGCGAGGAACTACCCGACCCGGTGTGCACCCCGGGGGCGGTCAACCCGGCGGTCACCCCCGCGACGCTGCGGCAGACGATCTGCCGGTCGGGATGGAGCGCTACCGTGCGCCCGCCGCTGTCCTACACCTCCCGGGTGAAACGCGCCGCGATCGCCGCCTACGGCGACTACGCCGGCAGCGCGATGGGCGGCTACGAGCTGGACCATCTCGTTTCTCTCGCGCTCGGCGGCGCGCCGTGGGATGTGCGCAACCTGTGGCCGGAGCATCCGGCGTCCACCAATCCGAAGGACGGGGTGGAGAACGCCGCGCACCGGGCGGTCTGCAACGGCACCCTGTCGCTCACCGCCGCCCAACGCGGTATCGCCACCGACTGGATCACTCTGGGCCATCGGCTCGGCGTCTCGGGGCTGCCAGCCAGCTGACCCAGCGCAGGGTTGTTCTGGGATCAGCCCGGGTCGCGCAGCGTCGCGAATGCGGCGAACAGGTCTTTGCAGTCCTTCACCGCACCTGTGGCGGCGGTCTGGGCGACCGCCTGCGCGATCGTCAACTCGGAGTCGTGGACGCCGTCCTTCACCTCCAGCTCCCGGGTGGCATACACCAGGGCTGCGTTCGCGTCGTCAGTGCCACCGCAGCCCTTGTCCAGGGTGGTGAGGGCCTGCTGGTATTCGGCGACCTGCGCCGGGGATGGGTGGGTGAGCCCGTCGAGGTTGGCGAGTTTCACCGCTGCCGGCGGGTTGGCCGCCGGCGTTCCCGAGATGCCCGACGATCCCGAGCTACCACCTGATGTGCTCGTGCAGCCACATAGAGAAGCCGCGATGAACATGACGAACAGACTGCGACGCATACTGATCCCCCGATCGTGAAGGGGCGATCCTACTGTCGACGTCTGGCCCGGTGCCATGGTCGCAGGCCATGTTGACCATCCGGGGGTGGTGTGTTGCGCAGAAGCATCGCGGTGGTCGACGAGCACCGCTGCTGGCGGGCCACAGACCATGAGTTCGGGTTGGGCCTGTTGCGACGTGCGAGATGCCGGAGGGGTCTCGCGCACCCGCGGCTGCGGCTTGTCCGTTGCACGGTGGGTCTGTGACGTTTCGTGGTGGGGTGGCAGGGTGTAGGGCTATGGGCACGGGGGCCCCGGCAGCGACCGGTACACCATCGGGGGCGGTGGATTTCTTCGTCTCCTACATCAGTGCTGATCAGACGTGGGCGCAGTGGGTGGCCTGGCAGTTGGAGGCTGCCGGCTACACCACCTTGATCCAGGCGTGGGACTTCAGCGCGGGGGCCCATGTCGTCACCGAGATGCACTGGGGCACCCAGCGTGCGGTCCGGACGGTGGCGGTGCTGTCGGCGGCGTACCTGTCCTCGGCGTACGCGGAGGCGGAGTGGCAGGCCGCCTGGGCTGATGATCCGACCGGCCAGGACCGAAAACTGCTGGTCTTCAGGATCGAGGACTGCCCCCTGCCGGGCCTGCTCGCCCAGCTGGTCAGTGTCGACCTGTTCGGTCTCGACCGGGACAGCGCGCTCGCCCGGCTGGTGGCCGCAGCCCGTGGTGAGCGAGGGAAACCACAGGTCGAGCCGCTGTTTCCTGGCGGGCCGTCCCGGCCGGTGGTGACGGCGTCGGGGGTGGAGCCGGAGTTCCCGGGCCGGCTACCCGCGATATGGAACGTGCCGGGTCGTAACCGGCTGTTCACCGGCCGCCAAGCCCAGCTCGACGAGGTCCGCGCCCGGTTGGGGGTGGGGCCGGTGGCGGTGACCGCCCTGCACGGCATGGGCGGGGTCGGCAAAACCCAGCTGGTTCTGGAACACGCCCACCGGCAGGCCGCCGCCTACAGCCTGGTGTGGTGGGTGGAGGCCGAACAGACCGCCCTGCTCGCCGAGAAGATCGCCGCCCTGGCCAGGCCGCTGGGCCTGCCCGCCGACGGGCCGGTGGTTGAGGTCGCGGGCGCGGTCCTGGCCGCGTTGGGCCGGCGCGAGGGCTGGCTGGTGGTGTTCGACAACGCCGAAGACCCCGCCGCACTCCGCCGCTGGCTACCGGCCGGCCCCGGCCATGTGCTGATCACCAGCCGTCATCCCGGCTGGGACATGGTGGCCGCCACCATCGAGGTGGACCTGCTGCCCCGCGCCGAGTCGATCGCCCTGCTCACCCGCCGGCTGCCCGACCTGAACCCGGCCGTGGCTGATGCGCTGGCCGGCGAGTTAGGGGATCTGCCGTTGGCGTTGGCCCAGGCCGCCGGCTATCTCACCCGCACCCGGCTGGAACCCGCCGTCTACCTGACCCGCTTCCGTACCCGCCGGCAGGTGTTCCTCGGCAAGGGCGACGACCTGCTCTACGCCGGCCGGGTCGACACCTGCTGGGCGATCGCACTCGACCGGCTACACCACGACAACCCGGCCACCGTGCAGCTACTCGAGGTGTGCGCGCTGCTGGCCCCCGAACCGATCCCGATCGGCCTGCTCACCACCCACCCGGACCTGCTCGGCCCCCCGCTGGGTGCGATCGCCGCCGACACCCACCCTGACCTTGATCTCGACGAGGTGATCGGCGCCGCCCTGGACTACTCCCTGGCCCGCCGTAGCGGCGACAGCCTGGTCGTGCACCGGCTGGTCCAGACGGTCATCGCCGGCCAGCTCACCCCCACCCGCCACACCCACCTGACCACCACCACCGCCCGCCTGCTGGCCGCCGCCACCCCGAACAGCCCACGGGACCCCGCGACGTGGCCGGGGTGGGCGGCCCTCGGCCCGCACCTGCTCCACGCCCTGACCAGCCTTGAGGGCACCGAGGATCCCCACGGGCTGCGCCGTGCCGCCAACCGGTTCTGCTGGCATCTGTACGCCCGGGGGGACCGCACCGCCGCCCACACCCTGGCCACCCGCCTCCACCAGCAGAACACCCGGCTCCTGAGCCCCGACCATCACGACACCCTCGACACCGCCATCACTCTCGCCGCCATCCACGCCGCCCTCGGCGAGCATCAGGCCGCCCGAGCACTGGACGAGGACACCCACACCCGCCAGCAACGGATCTTCGGTGACGACCACCCCCGCACTCTGACCTCGGCGAACAACCTGGCCAACCGGCTGGCCGCCCTCGGCGACCTGCAAGCCGCACGGGCGCTGAACGAGGACACCCACACCCGCCAGCAACGGATCCTCGGCAACGACCATCCCGACACCCTGCACTCCGCGCACAACCTGGCGGTGCGGTTGGCGGAGGTGGGAGAGTTGCCCGCCGCCTGTGCGCTGGAGGAGACGGTGCTAAAGCGCCGACGCCGGATCCTGGGGGTGGATCATCCGGACACATTGGATACGGCGCACAACCTGGCTGTGGACCTGGCCGCGGCGGGTCGGGTGGGGCAGGCGCGGGTGCTGCTGGTGGACACGCTGGCCCGGTGTCGGCAGGTGCTGGGGCAGGAGCATCCCTCGACACAGATGACGGCCCGGATACTGGCCGGGTTGCCCGCCGATCCCCCACCGGGCGGATGACCAGCGTCGGATCGTGCGCGGGGGTACAGCGGCGTGGATGCGGTCGGCGCCCACCGGTGGCGAGTACAGACACCGGGCTGGTCAGAAGCAGGGGACCCTGGGCCTCTGCTGGGCCGGCTGCCGGGGCGCGGACGCGGGTCGGTCGGGGCAGCCTGCCGTTCCGGTTCCGACAGTGTGACGACCGTGACGACCGTTCCGGCGCTGGCGGTGTGGGAGAGCGGGACAAACCGTGGGAGGCCACGCCACACTGGTGAAACTCGTCATCGATTCGGGTCGGCCGGTCTCGGCGGTCGCGAAGGATCTGGGTATCAACGAGGGCACGCTCGGCACCTGGGTCGCGACCTGGCGGCGCGCGCACGAGAACAGCGAGGACGAGCCGCTGACCATGTCGGAGCGGGCCCGGTTGCGGGAGCTGGAGAAGGAGAACCGGGAACTCCGGATGGAGCGTGAGTTCCTCTCACAAGCGACCGCCTTCTTCGCGCAACGCCATCAGTGATCGGCAAGTATCAGCTGATCGCCGCGGAGAAGGACTCCTACCCAGTACGAAACATGTGCCGATGGCTTGCCGTGTCCGCCTCCGGTTTCTACGACTGGACCCGCCGGCCCTCCTCGACGGACACACGGCGACGGGCCACGGTGGAAACCCGAGTTCGGGCGTTGTTCGCCGCCTCGCGGCAGACGTACGGCGCCCGGCGGATCGCCGCTGCCCTCCGCGCCTCGGGGACGCCGGCGTCAGTGCGCCTGGTCCGCCGGATCATGCGCCAGGGCGGGCTGCGGGCCTGCCAGCCCAGGGCCTACCGGCGCACGACCATGCCCGGCCAGGCCCCCGCCCCCACCGACCGTGTCCGCCGCGACTTCACCGCCACCCGACCAGGAACCACACTCGTCGGTGACATCACCTACATCCGCACCGGCGAAGGATGGCTGTATCTCGCCACCGTCATCGACCGCTATTCACGGAAAGTCATCGACTGGTCGATGGCAGCTCACATGAACACCGAACTGATCATCGACGCGTTCACGATGGCCGCCACCCGCGCCCGCATTCAGAAAGGCGCAACGTTTCACTCCGACCGCGGCTCGCAATACCTGTCCGACGCCTACCAGCGAGTCCTGCGACACCACCAGGTGCACCCCTCGGCCGGAGCGACCGGTGTCTGCTGGGACAACAGTCTCGCCGAATCATTCCTCGGAACCCTCAAAAACGAGCTTATCCACCGCGAAAACT
The DNA here is from genome assembly GCF_023716925.1 of Frankia sp. R82. GTDB lineage: Bacteria > Actinomycetota > Actinomycetes > Frankiales > Frankiaceae > Frankia. The sequence continues at coordinate 4,396 of NZ_JAMQQG010000345.1, read as the reverse complement.
ATCCAACCCGCCGAACCGCCCGCACCGCGATCACCGAGTACATCGAGGTCTTCTACAACCGGCAGCGACTCCACTCCACCCTCGGCTACCAGACCCCCGAACATGTCGAAAGCCTCTACCACACAGCCACCGCAAACATTGCAGACGCCGCATAAGCCAGATAAGATCCCGCTACGCAGGTGTCCGAGAAACGGGGCTCACCTCAACCCACATCAAATGATCACAAAACGACGGCTGCCGTACTAGGCCAGGGTCTTGTGTCAGAGGGCTTCGGGATCGGCAGGTACGTCGAGGACGAGGTGTGAGGTGACCGCGGCGTTGACGGCGAGATGCGCGTGGCAGGGATGAAGGGCGACGCGGGTGGTGGCCTGATCGTAGGCCAGTGCCCCATCCCCGGTTACAGAGCTCGGCGAGGCCCGTGGCGATAGCGGAACAGGCTGCGGGTGGTCGGGCTGATCAAGTCGTGGATCACGCCGTACTGACCTCGCGGATGCTTGCGGGGGCGGGCCGCTTACCGATGGTGGCCGAGTCGAGGTGGCCGTAGACGGTGGAGCGGGGGACGCCGAACACGGCGGCGATCTGGGTGACGGTGTGTTTGCCGGCGTCGCAAGGACGTCGTCAAGGAAACGTTGAGCAGAATCGTGGGAGATGCCGTGCCCGCGGCGAAGCTTGGAGCGACCGCGGTGGACGTGCTGTGGTCCCTCGCCGCGGCCATGGACGGTGACGCGCTACTGGATTCCTGGTGGTTCCGCCCCCGGGACCTGAAGTTCACAGTCGAAGGGCTGGCCCGCTGCGGGCACCCTCCGACGGTCGAGGTCTGGTGCGACGTCCCGGCCGCAGTCGCACGGCAGCGCACCTCGACAAGACCAGCGTCGGTAGGCGACCGGTCGGACGGGACGGTGCCGCGTGACGGGGTGTCAATAAGGTCTGGCAACGCGCCAGCAGCGGCGCGGACCACCTACGCCGCCGAGCTCAGCCGCCGCCCGGAAGGACCTGACCGGTGAACATCGAAGAATGCCGAGGCCAAGACCTCGACCTGGCAGGACACGGCCACTGTCACCTATCTGTCGTCATGGCGCACGACGCGGCCGATCGTCGCCGCGGCGTCGCGGAGCCGGTCGGGTGGGTGGGCGGCGTAGCCCAGGACGAGCCCCGGCGGGCCGGGGCGTTGGCGGTGCCAGGACAGCGGGTGGGCCAGCACACCGGCGGCGTGGAGCTGGTCGGCCAGCGCACGGTCGTCCACCTGGCTGCCAGGCAGGGTGACCAGCAGGTGCAGGCCGGCGGCGACGCCCTGCACGGTTGCTGTCGGCAGGGTGGCGTGCAGGGCGCCCAGCAGCGCGTCGCGGCGGGCCCGGTGGCGGGCCCGCACGAGCCGGATATGCCGGTCGTACTCGCCGCTTTCGAGCAGCCGGGCGAGCACGAGCTGGGCGATGGTGGGGCTGCCGAGGTCGCTGGCATGCCTGGCCTCGACCAGGTCGGCGTACCGCTGCGGCGGCGGGACGAGCCAGCCCAGGCGCAGTGCCGGTGCCAGGCTCTTCGACGTGCTGCCCGCGTAGGCGATCCGTTGCGGTGCGCCGGCGTGCAGCGCGGGGACCGGCGCACGGTCATAGCGGAACTCGGCGTCGTAGTCGTCCTCGAGCACCAGCTCGGCCTTCCTGGCCCAGGCCAGCAGCGCGCGCCGACGCGCCGGGGCGAGCACCACCCCGGTCGGGAACTGGTGAGCGGGGGTGAGGAACACCGCGCGGGCCCCGCTGTCGGCCAGCGCGTCGATCCGCAGGCCCTCGCCGTCGACCGCGACGGGGACGGGGCGCAGCCCCCAGTAGCGGAACTCCTCCACCGCGCCGCGTGACCCCGGGTCCTCCACCGCGATCTCGTCGATCCCGTCGCGGTGCAGCTGCTGGGCGACCAGCGCCATTGCCTGCGCCACCCCGGAGACGATCAGGATGTCGTCCGGGGTGACACGCAGCCCGCGGGTGCGTGCCAGCCACGGGGCGAGCGCCTCCCGGAGCCGACGATGCCCGGCGGGGTTGCCGTAGCCGAGTTCGTCGGGTGGTGTCTCGGTCAGCACCGCCCGTTCGGCGCGCAACCAGGCGCTGCGGGGAAACGCGGACAGGTCCGGCACGCCCGGCGACAGGTCGATGCCCGCCGCGACCGGCAGGCGTGGTCGGGGCAGCGGCCCGCGCGGCGCGCCCTCCACCGGCCGTGCCCGCCGAGTCTGTGGACCTGGCGGGATCGGCCGGCACGGCAGCAGGGTCGGCTGGTGCGGCGGGATCGGCGGGGCCAGCACGGTGGTGCCGCCGCCGCGGTGGCCGCCGACCAGCCCCTCGTCGGCCAGCCGCCGGTAGGCCTCGACGACCACACCGCGCGAGATCCCGAGATCCGCGGCGAGCGTGCGGGTCGCCGGCAGCCGGCAGCCCGCCGGCAACCGGCCGTCCGCGATCGCGGCGCGCAGCGCGGTGACCAGCCAACCGGGCAGCCCCCGGGCCGGCGCGGTCACAGGGTCGAGCTGCAGAAAGTCGGTCCCGCGCCCGGTTTGGTCCATGAAACACATCCGTTGTTGGCCCTGGTGTACCGACCATCCTGGCCGTGAGCATCGGCGGGTGTCCACTCGCCTGTACCTGCTCGCCGGCACGATCGGCATGACGTTCGTCGGCGGCAGCGTCGCGGTCTCCGCCACGCTCACCGACGCGGCGCTCTACCCGGCCCAGGCGCTGCGCTACCTGCTGGGCTGCGGCCTGCTGCTCGGGTTCGCCCGCTGCGGTGGCCGGCCGCTGTACCGGCCGCGCGGCACCGAATGGCTGTGGCTGCTCGGCGTGGCCGCCAGCGGCCTGGTGCTGTTCAACGTGGCCCTGGTCCGCGGCTCGCGGCATGCGGAACCGGCAGTGCTCGGTGTCGCGGTGGCCTGCGTGCCGATTGTGCTGGCCACCCTCGGGCCGCTGGTGGAGCATCGCCGGCCGCGGGCGCGGATGCTGGTCGCGGCCGGCGTCGTCACCGTCGGCGCCGTGCTCGTCGAGGGCGTCGGACGCAGCGACACCCTCGGCCTGTGCTGGGCCGCGGTCACGTTCGGCTGCGAGGCCGGCTTCACCCTGCTGGCCGTGCCCGTCCTCGGCCGCCATGGGCCCTACGGCGTGTCCGTCCACGTCACCGGGCTTGCGGCGGTGCTGTTCACCGTCCTGGGTGTCGGTACCGGCAGCTGGGGGGCGCTGGCGGGCGTCGACCTCACCGGCGCGCTGGTGATCGGTTATCTCGCGACCGCCGTCACCGCGGTGGCGTTCGTCTGCTGGTACACCTGCGTGGGTGGGCTCGGCGCCGGCCGCGCCGGGCTGCTCACCGGCGTGGCCCCGATGGCGGCCGCGGCGATCAGTGTGCCGGTCACCGGCCAGGCGCCCGCCCCGCTGGTCTGGGTCGGTCTCGCGGTGCTGGCCACCGGTCTCGCCCTCGGGCTGGGCGCAGGTCCCGTGCCGCAGGAACCCGTCGCGCGCGCAACCGCAGTGCCCGGCCCGCCCGCCGAGCAGGACGTCAGGCCTGGTGCCGCGGGCGCGGGCGGAGCGGGCGGCACGCCACGGCGATCATGGTGGGAAGGGTGGCGAACCAGCGTTCGTAGTCGCTCCACTGCGCGACCGGACGCCGATGGGCGGGCAACGTGGCCGGCTCGTGCAGACCGGTGACGGCCAGCCCGCAGGCGGCCAGGCGCTCCACATACCACGACAGCGGCCGGTGGTAGTGGGTGTGCCCGCCGAAGGAGGCGATCTCGCGTTGCTCGTGCTCGAGGTAGCCGCGTACGTGGCGGTGCCAGGCGCCGGTGTCGGGGTCGAGGACGGGTGCCTGGTCGAAGAAGCAGGGATGCAGGATCGAGAAGACGAACACGCCGTCGGGGTCCAGCGCCGTGGCGACGTCGGCCAGCAGCCGGTCCAAGTCCGGGAGGTCCATCAGGACCAGGTGGGACACGATCCGGTCGTAGGTGCGCGGCGGGGACGGCAGCCCGCCGGTCAGGTCATGCGCCTGGAAGTCGATGCCCCGGTGGCGGGAGCGGGCGATGTCGAGCAGGACCGTGCTGCCGTCGATACCGACGACGTGGGCGCCCGCCTGGTGCAGCAGCGCGCTCAGCCACCCGTGGCCGCAGCCGAGATCGAGAACGCGCAGGTCGGTGACATCCCCGAACTGCTGGTGCAGGAAGGGCGCCAACCTGCGGTAGAAGCTGTCGTCGCTGCCGCCGACGGCGCATGCGTAGACCTGCGCCACCTGGTTCCACCGGACCAGGTCCTGCTCGCCGGTCACGCTCTCTCCTGGCTTCCCCCGGTGCTTGTGGTGCTTGCGGGGGTGTGCTGGTAGCGAAGGCCGTCGAGCAGCAGCGTGCGCAGACGGTCGGCCTCGTCGGTTGCGGTGGGGGTGCCCT
>NZ_JAMQQG010000007.1:39502-71432 GCF_023716925.1 Frankia sp. R82 | reverse complement strand
GTTGGGGTGGCGGCCGCGGGTGGGGTTCGAGGAGCTGGTCGCGATGATGGTCGACAACGACCTCGCCCTCGAGTCCGAATCGTCCGACAAGGCTCTGACGATCAGGTGACCTTCTCCCCCGGGCGCCCGGCGCCACCGGCCACCCCCACGGGGGTGAAGCGGTCGCAGGCGGGGGTGAAGCGGGCCCGTCCGAGGTTGTCCCCGCTGGTCCGCGGGGCAGGACGCCCGCGTGGGTTGCCGGAGAGCCGTCTGCTGTCGCCTGGCCGTCCGCCGACGGAGAGCATCGTGATGACCCGTCACGCTCCTGCCTCGCCGGCCAGTGACGCCGGGCCGGCGGTGTCTGCCGGGCCGCTGGCCTGTGGTGCCGGGCCGGCTGCTGATCGTCCGGGGCTGACGGGCGCGGACACCCGGTTGGGTGGGGCACTGCGCGGGGCCGTCCCGCTCGCCGCGGCCGGGCTGATGGCGAACGTCGCGAACCTCGGCGTCACCCTGGTCATCGCCCGGCAGATGAGCACCCGCTCGTACGGTGCGGTCGCCCAGCTCATCGCGGTCTTCTTCGTCGTGTCGATGCCCGGCAGCGCCCTGCTGGTCGGCGTGGTGCGTCGAGTAACGATCTGGCAGCACGCCGGCCGCCACGACCTGTTGGACGGTTGGGTGCGCCGCATTCGCCGGGCCGGGGTGGCGACCGTGCTGGTGGTCGCGGTGCTCGCCGTCGCGGGGCGGGGCACGGTGGCCCACGAGCTGTCCCTGCCGGGCTCCGGCGGGATCGCCGAGATCATCATCGCCGGGGCGGCATGGTGCCTGCTGTGCATCGACCGTGGCCTGCTGCAGTGCGCCCGGCTCTACGGCGCGCTGGCCACAAACCTGCTGGTGGACGCCACGATCAAGACCGCGGTCACGATCGGGCTGGTCCTTGCGGGCCTGGCCGAGACCGGCGCGGCCCTCGGTGTGCTGTGCGGCGTGTGCGCCGCGCTGCTGCACACCCGCCGCGCCCTGGCCCGCCACCCGCAGGCTCTGGGCATCACCCGACCCGACGGCCCCGCCTCCCCCGTGGACGACCCCGGTACCCCCGGACCGGCACCGCCCGCGGTGGATCCGGGCCCGGCGCCGGTGGCGGGGGTGCCGTCCCGGCGGCTGGCCGTGGAGGTCGGGGCGGCGCTGGTCGCACTCGGGCTGTTGGCCGTGCTGCAGAACGTCGACGTCCTGATGCAGGGACGGCTGGCGCCGGGCCGGTCGGGGTCGTACGCGGCGGTGTCCGTGGCCAGCAAGGTCCTGGTGCTGGCCGCGGTCGTGCTGGCCGGCTTCCTGCTACCGGAGGCGGCCGATCGGCGCCATCTCGGACAGCACGCCCTGCATCAACTGGGTGCAACGATCGCAATACTGCTGGTGCCGGCGGCGGGGCTGCTCACGGCCGCGCTCGTCGCACCCGACACACTGCTTGCGCTGGCCTTCGGGCCCCGCTTCACCGACGCCTCCGGCGCGCTGTTCCCTCTGGCCGCGGCGATGACCTGTCTCGGAGCTACCGTGCTGTTCACCCACTACCTGCTCGCTCTCGGCGAGCGCGGTGTCCTGCTGGCCCTGGGGCTTGCGGTCGCCGTCACCGTCCCACTGCTGTGGTGGGCGGACGGTGACCCGGCCGCGACCGCCCGGGCAGATCTCGCCTGCCAGGCGGTCCTCGCCGTGGTCACCGGCCTGTCGGTGCTGGCCGCGGCCCGCCGCACGGCCCGGCAGTCGACCGGCCGGCCCACCGGACGGACGGTGCAGGCATGACCACCTCGAGTAATGGGCGCGGCCCGAACACGACCATCCCGCCGACCCCGGCGCGTCTGCTGCTGCCGTCCGCCGGTGGGGTCGGCCCGCAGGTGGCGCCGAACCTGCTGAGCTCGCAGGTCGGTGCGCCGGGCATCGAGGCGGTGGTGCCCCGCCCGCCGAGCCTCGAGGAACTGGTCGAGACCTCGGGGATGCGGCGGGTGCACATGCTGGCCTGGCGGGACCTGGACGACCCCGAGTCCGGCGGTTCGGAGCTGCACGCCGACAAGGTGGCCGAGCGCTGGGCGCAGGCCGGCATCGACGTGAGCCTGCGCACGGCGATGGCCCCCGGGTGCCCCGAGTCCGTCCAGCGCAACGGGTACTCGGTGGTGCGCAAGGCGGGACGCTACTCGGTGTTCCCCCGCACGGCGCTGTCCGGCGCGCTGGGACGCACCGGGCCCTGGGACGGCCTGGTCGAGATCTGGAACGGGATGCCGTTCTTCTCCCCGATGTGGGCCCGCTGCCCCCGGGTGGTGTTCCTGCATCACGTGCACGCCGAGATGTGGCGCATGGTGCTCTCGCCGAAACTCGCCCGGGTCGGCGAGACGGTCGAGTTCAAGGTCGCCCCGCCGATGTACCGGCGGACCCGGATCCTCACCCTGTCCCAGTCGTCCCGACACGAGATCATCGATCTGCTCGGCCTGCCGCCGCGCAACATCACCGTGGTGCCGCCGGGCATCGACCCGGCCTACACCCCCGCCGGGGAGCGCTCACCGCATCCGCTGGTGCTCTCGGTCGGACGGCTCGTGCCGGTGAAGCGGTTCGACGTCCTCATCGACGCGCTGCTGCGGGCCCGGGCGGACCATCCGACGATGGAGGCGGTGATCGTCGGCGAGGGCTATGAGCGACCCGAGCTCGAAAAGAAGATCGCCGCCGCGGGTGCGGGGCGGTGGCTGCGCCTGGTCGGCCGGGTCGACGACGCCGAACTGCTCGCGCTCTACCGGCGTGCCTGGGTGTTGACCTCGGCCTCCGCCCGAGAGGGTTGGGGCATGACGATCACCGAGGCAGCGGCGTGTGGCGTCCCCTCCGTGGCCACCAGGATCGCCGGGCACACCGACGCGGTCATCGACGGCGAGACCGGGCTGCTGGTGGAACCCGCCGACCTTGGCCGCACACTCGCCGGCGTGCTCACCGACCGTGAGCTGCATGGGCGGCTCGCCGCCGGAGCCCTCGCCCACGCCGCGACCTTCACCTGGGCAGAGACAGCCCGTGCCACCTTCGCCGCCCTGGTCCGCGAGGCTGCCCGCCAGCACCGGGCCGACGGTGCCGCCGCCGGCCGGCGCCGGTGAACCTGCCGACACACTCGTGAGCCTGACCACCTCGTCCGGCGCCACCGGCTCGCCCGGTGGCCACGGGCCGGACGCCCACTCCGCGCCGGCCGACCACGCCGACCAGACCACCGACTCCACCCAGACCACCGATGGCGCGCTGCCGGCCGACGGTTCGCTGCCGGCCGACGGTGCCGCGTCCGCCGGTCGGCGCGGTCTGGCGAGACGGGTCTGGCCGTCCGGGCGGTTCTGGCCGTCCTGGCCGACGGTGGTGCTCGCCGCGCTGGCCTATCTGCCGCTGCTGGCCACGGCGCCAGGCAAGATCGGCGCGGACACCAAGGCCTACCTGTACCTCGACCCGGGTCGGATGCTGCGCCGCGCGGTCTCCATGTGGGACCCGGCGATCGGCATGGGCACGGTCACCCACCAGAACATCGGCTACCTGTACCCGCAGGGCCTGTTCTACTGGGTGGCCCAGGTCGTCGGGCTGCCCGACTGGGTGGCCCAGCGGCTGTGGACCGGCTCGATCCTGTTCGGCGCGGGCGCCGGGGTGCTGTTCCTGCTGCGGTCGTTCCGCTGGCCGGACCGGTTCGCCTTCGTCGCCGCGCTCGGCTACATGCTCTCCCCCTACGTGCTCGAGTACGAGGCGCGGATCTCGGCCATCCTGCTGCCGTACGCGGGGCTGGGCTGGCTGATCGGCATCACGGTGCGTGGGCTGCGCGAGGCCGAACCCGGCCGGGCCGGCTGGCGGCCGACCGGATGGCGCTTCCCGGCGGCGTTCGCCCTGGTCGTCACGACGATCGGCAGCATCAACGCGTCCAGCCTGATCTTCATTCTGTTCGCCCCGCTGCTGTGGGTGCCGTTCGCCGTCTGGGGCACCCGGGAGGTGCGCCCGGGTGCGGCCATCGGGATGTGCGCCCGGGCGGTGCTCGCGATCTGTGTCACCTCGGCCTGGTGGATGGCGGGCCTCTACGTCCAGGCCGGCTACGGGCTGAACGTGCTCGCCTTCACCGAGACGATCGAGACGGTGGCGAGCAGTTCGCAGGCCTCGGAGGTGCTGCGCGGCCTGGGTAACTGGTTCTTCTACGGCCAGGACGCACTGGGGCCGTGGATCGGCCCGGCGACCCGGTACACGCAGACCCTGTGGCTGATCGTGGTCAGCTTCATGCTGCCGGTTCTCGCGCTGGTCGCGGCTTCTGCCATCCGTTGGGGGCAGCGCGGCTACTTCGTGACGCTGATCCTGCTGGGCACGACGATCGCTGTCGGCGTCTACCCCTATGACGATCCCTCGCCGTGGGGTCGGCTGTTCAAGGACTTCGCGGAGGGGTCGACGGCGGGACTTGCGCTGCGCTCGCTGCCACGCGCGGTGCCGATGGTGGCCCTCGGCCTGTCGGTGCTGCTCGCCGGCGGTCTCGCGGCGCTCGAGCAGCGCTGCGCCGCCGGCCGGGCGGCGAGTGGCCGGGCGGCGAGTCGGTGGCGCCCGGCCGTGCCGCAGGTCGCGTTCTCCGCCGTGGTCGTCCTGACCGTGGTGAACATGCTGCCGCTGTTCCAGGGGCAGTTCGTCGACCGGCTGCTGGTGCGGCCCGAGAACGTCCCGTCCTATGAAACGGAACTGGCGAACGCGCTGGACGCCAAGGGGGGCGACGCCCGCGTGCTGGAACTGCCCGGCGCCGACTTCTCCCACTATCGCTGGGGCAGCACCCTCGACCCGGTCACCGAAGGTCTGATGGACCGGCCGCTGGTCGTGCGGGAACTGATCCCCTACGGTGAGGCGGGCAGCGTCGACCTGGTCCGGGCGCTCGACCGCCGGTTGCAGGAGGGCGTGCTCGAGACCGCCGCCATCCCCGACCTCGCCCGGCTCATCGGTGCCGGGGACGTGGTGCTGCGCAGCAACCTGGCCTACGAGCGCTACCGCACCCCCCGACCACGGACCACCTGGGACCTGTTCACCTCGAAGATCCCCGCGGGCCTCGGCACCCCGACGACCTACGGACCGCCGGTGGCCGAGGATCCGGGCATCCCGTTCACCGACGAGATCACGCTCGGCACCGGGACCACGGTGCCCGACCCCCCGGCCCTGGCCGACTTCCCCGTCTCGGGCACCAGCGCGACGGTGCGCACCGCCAGCACCTCCCGTCCCCTGCTCGTCAGCGGCAACGCGGAGGCACTCGTCGACGCCGCCGCCTCGGGCCTGCTCGCCGGCCCGATCGCACAGCACCGGGCGATCCTGTACGCACCCGAACTCGCCGCCCATCCCCAGGAGCTCAGGCAGGCCCTGGACGACGGCGCCGATCTGCTGGTCTCCGACACCAACCGGCTGCGGGCCGAACGGTGGACGGGAGTACGGGAGAACTTCGGCTATGTGGAACAGCCCGGCGTCGCCCCGCTGACCCGGGACCCGAACGACAACCGGCTGGACCTGTTCCCCGGCGAGACGACGGCCGACGAGACGACGATGTCGCTGACCGCACCCGGCACCCCGGCGCGGGTCGCGGCGGTCACCGCGTCGAACTACGGCAACACGTTCTCCTATGCACCCTGGGACCGGCCGACCCGCGGCATCGACGGTGACCTCGCCACCGCCTGGCGGGTCGGCGCCTTCACCGACCCGACCGGTGAGCAGTGGCAGGCCACCCTCTCCACGCCGACCACCACCGACCACCTCCGCCTCGTCCAGCCACTGACCGGGCCGCGCAACCGGTGGATCACCCGGGCGACGCTGACGTTCGACGGCGGCAGTCCGGTCACCGTCGACCTCGACCCGTCCTCGCGCACCGCGGCCGGCCAGACCATCACCTTCCCCGCCCGGACGTTTCGCACCCTGCACATCCGGGTGGACGGCACGAACACCGGCCGCCAGCGCACCTACGACGGCGTGTCCGCGGTCGGCTTCGCCGAGGTGGACATTCCCGGGGCCGACGGGAAGGCGCTGACGGCCGACGAGGTGCTGCGGATGCCCAGCGACACCCTCACCGCGGCCGGCGCCTCGTCGATCGGGCACCGGCTCGCCCTGCAGATGTCGCGGGACCGCGCCAACCCGGCGGAGCCGTTCAAGTCCGACACCGAGTCGGTGATCGCCCGCTCCTTCGACCTGCCGACCACGCGGACGTTCGCCCTCACCGGCACCGCCCGCGTCTCCGCCTACGCCGCGGACGCCGTCATCGACCAGACCCTGGGCCGCCCGTCGACCCTGCCGGTGGTCACCTCGTCCGGCCGGCTGCCCGGCGCCGTCGCGGACCGTGCCTCCAGCGCGTTCGACGGCGATCCGGCCACCGTGTGGAGCCCCGGGATCGGGGATCAGGCCGGCTCGTGGATCCAGGTGGCCTCGCCGTCGCCGGTCACCGCGCAGACGGTGACGATGTCGATGGTCGCGGACGGTCGGCACTCGGTGCCGACCCGGATCGGCGTGATCGTCGACGGTCGCACCGTCGGGTCGGTCACCGTGCCGCCGGTCAGCGACACGAGCCAGCGAGGCGGCACCCGGCAGGTCGCCCTGTCCTTCCCCGCCACCACCGGCAGCACCTGGCGGTTCGTCGTCGAGGACACCCGCACGGTGAAAAGCCTCGACCCGATCAGCCGCTCCTCGCTGGCGATGCCCGTCGGCATCGCCGAGATCGGCCTGCCCGGCCTGCCCGGCCTGCCCGCAACCGGCGCTGGCGCGGCCTCCGGCACGGCCGCTGCGCCGGGGGGCACGACCGCCCTGCTGCCCGCGCAGCTGCCCGGGACCTGCCGCTACGACCTGCTCAGCGTGGACGGTCAGCCGATCGGCGTGCGGGTTGACGGCTCCAGCGCGGACGCGGTGAACCGCCTCGGCCTGCGGGTGTCGACCTGCGGTGGCGCCATCACGCTCGGTCCCGGCCAGCACGTGGTCCGCACCGGCGACGGCGCGGGACTCGGCCTTGACCTCGACCGGCTGTTGTTCGCCTCCGACTCCGGCGGCGGCCCGTGGCTGGGCGCCGGCGACACCGGGGCCGAGACCGACGGGCAGAGCGTGACCGCTCCCCAGGGCGCCGCCGAGCCGCAGGTCAGCGTTCAGTCGACGACAGCCACCTCGTACCGGGCCACCGTCACCGGGGCGAGTCCGGGCACGCCGTTCTGGCTGGTACTCGGTCAGAGCCTCTCCCCTGGCTGGCACGCGACCGTGAACGGGTCGGATGCCGGCGCGCCGCGTCTGATCGACGGCTACGCCAACGGCTGGCGGATCGCCCCGACCGCCAGCACCTTCACCGTGACCATCACCTGGGCGCCACAGCGGATCGTCCGATATTGCCTGGTGCTGTCCGCGGTGACCATCGTGTTCTTCCTCGCCCTGCTGGTGATCACCACGCGCCGGCGGCAACGGCGGGGGCTGGACACCCGTCCGTCCCGCCCCGACCTGCCCACGCTGGATCCGTGGCAGGCCGAGACGTCCGGCCGGGTCGAGCTGCGCACGGCCCTGGCCGCGGCGGTCGGCGCCGGCGCCCTGTCCACTCTGCTCGTGTCGCTGCCGGCGGGTCTGGTGGTGGCGTGCGCGACCATGGTGGCGCTGCTCGTCCCACGCGGGCGCTGGCTGACCCGGATCGGGCCGGCGGTGTGTCTTGGCGTGAGCGCGCTGTACGTGCTCGAGGTGCAGGACCGCCATGCGCTGCCGACGAACGGCGACTGGGTGTCCTCCTTCGGGCGGGTCGCGATGGTGTCCTGGCTGACGGTGCTGCTGTTGGCCGCGGATCAGCTGGTGACCGTTCTGCAGGGCCGGCGCCGCCCTGCGCCCTGACAGCGGCGCTCGACCTACCCGCCATGCACGCAGCGTGGTTGCCGAAGCGGCCTTTTCCTGACATAAGAGACTGCCGCGACGCCTGACCCGCGAGTCTCGATACAGAGAGTAATATTGATCTTGCTTTCTGCCTACTATCCCCCCGTCAACGGCTGGCCGTCACCGGCGCACGCATACCGATGACCGACTGCAGCAGGCGGGGGAATGACACCGACGACACACGCAACACCGCCCATGGGGCGCCACCGGCGGGAAACCAGCGGACGGGGCCGTCACCAGCACCGGACCATACATACGGGGAGTTCGTCAGGAAGAAGCCACCGCCGTCAGCGACGCGGCCTACGGGCCTGGATTATGCCCGTCGTCCTCTGCCTCACACCGCTGTTCCTGCTCGGTGGGGCCCTCAACCCGGCGTACGCCGTGTTCCTGCAGAACGGGACGGCCGAGGACACCAGCGGCCAGGTCAGCTACGTGAATCTGTGGACCAGATGCAGCGGGTGCCCGCCGACCACCGAAGACAACAGCTACCACTATTCGGTGGCCGCCGGGGCGACCGCCGCAATCCGGTTCACCGGCTCCCAGATCGACATCTACGGCATCCGCTCACCCCAGGGCGGAGTGATCACCGTCAGCATCGACGGAAACACTCCGTATGCAGTGAACACCTATGGCACGTCCCTGTCCCGGGCGTTGTTCTACCGCTCCTCGACACTGCCGGCGGGCGCGCACACCGCCTTCGTCGTGAACGTCGGGCGTTCCATCAGCCCGTCCACCGGAACCTGGGTCGGCATCGATCGGGCGGACAGCTTCCGCGAGGTCCTCGAAGGCCCCGCTGCTCCCCCGCACCCCTCGGGCCTGCCCTGGTTCTCCGGCGTCAACGGGGACCCAGTCCAGCAGCCCTCGGACATCAACGCGTTCTGCGCCAACCGGGGTAGCCCCTGCGACCTGTCACAGGTGTTCGTCAGCCGCGACAGCTGGCAGAACATGGTCGAGCCGTCCTGGACGGAGCAGAACTTCGCCGGCTGGCCGGGCCGGCTGGTCATCTCCGTCCCGCCGTTCCCGGAGAACGTCGGCGCGTCCTTGCAGACCTGCGCCACCGGCGCGTACGACGACCACTGGCGGCGGTTCGGTCAGACCCTGAACGAAACCGGCCGGCAGGACTCCATCATCCGCATCGCCTGGGAGGCCAACGGAAACTGGTACCAGTGGTCGGGCAGCAATCCGACCGCCTACGTGAACTGCTGGCGGCACATCGCCAACGCCATCCGGTCGACCGCCAGCCCCGATCCACTGCTCGACTGGTCCATCAACGCGCACTACTCGCAGAACCCGGCGAGCCACAACCCGCTGGACCTCTACCCGGGTGACCCGTACGTCGACATCATCGGCATCGACGCCTACGACCACTACCCGCCGTCGCGCACCCAGGCGGAGTTCGACAAGCAGGCCAACGAGACCGGCGGCATCACCTGGCTGTACAACTTCGCCCGGCAGCACGGAAAACTGTTCGGCGTCGGCGAGTGGGGTGTCGTCAGCGGCAACGACGACAACGGCGCCGGTGACAATCCGAACTACATCCAGTTCATGTGGAACTGGTTCCGGGAACGCGCCGGCAAGGGCTTCTACTACGAGAACTACTTCAACACCTGTGAGCCGCCGAACGTGGGCTCGAACCTCTTCCGCCCCAATGATCCGTCACACTGTGTGTTCCAGAACCCCCAGGCCGCGGTGCGCTACTCGCAGCTCTGGTAACCGGTAACACCCGATTCACCCACCCGGCGGGGACGCGATCTCCCGCGTCCCCGCCGCCAGCGGTTCCGGCTGGTGCGACGAGCCCGGCAGTCCCGGCGGGCCCGGTTCGCCGAGCAGCAGGTCGGCCAGGCGTTCCAGCTCGGCCGGCGGGTCGTCGGTGAGGCCGGTGTGCACCGGCGACGTCTGGATGATCGTGCTCCGTGGCGCCGTCAGCCAGCGAAACCGCTCCCCCGGTCCCGGCCGACCGGCCGGTCCCGCGGCCGTCCCGCCCGCACAGACCGCGGCGAACGCGCCCAGGTGGGCCACGACCGAGCCGAGGTCCAGATACGGATCAAGCAGGGTGACGCGGGGTGCGTCCAGCCGGCAGCGCAGGTCCAGAAACCGCGACCGCTGGCAGTACAGCACCACCCCGACGTTGAGGAACTCGCCGCGTTCCACCCGCGGCACCAACCGGATCACCGCGTATTCGAACAGCTCAGGCATCGCCGCGCCCGCCGGGCTGCCTGGGCCGCGCCCCGCCGGTGCGCAGCCAGTCCCCGGCCCGCAACCAGTCTGGCCGCCCCGACCGCCCCGACCGCCCTGACTGCTCTGACCGCTCTGACCTGCCGGCGTCTTCGGGCTTCGCGGCTCGTCCGGCCTCGTCGACGGACCCGAGCGCCGCGATCACCGCGTCCCGCCAGGCGCCCCGTGCCGCGACCCGGGCGAGCAGCCACTGCACGTAACGCTGCGGTGGCACCGCCAGCCAGTCGTCGGGCACCCGCTCAAGCACCGCGGTGAGCAACGCCTCTTCCACCCGTTCGGCGAGCTCGGCGTCTGCCTGCGCGAACGCCTCCGGCCGGGCGGCAACCGCCGTCAACAGCACATGATCGTCCACGCCGGGCAGGCTCCGAGCGATGGCCCTGTCCGCACTCGCCCAGTCATGATGCGGATACAGCGCCGCCCCATGATCGATCAGCCAGAGGCCACCGCCCCACACCAGCAGGTTCGGATTGCGCCACGACCGATCCACGTTGAGTGTCAGCGCGTCCAGCCACAGCACCCGCGCGGCGAGCTCGGGGGCCACGAGAAAGGCCAGCGGATCGTAGGTGATCGACCCGGGCAGGTAGTCCGATCCGAGGTTGGCCCCGGCGCTGGCACGCAGCAGGTCCTGGACCTCCTGGTCGGGTTCGGTCCGCCCGAGCTGCGGATCGACGTCGACGACGACGATCTCCGGGACGGGCAGGCCCAGCTCCCGGGCCAGCTCCCCGACGACCACCTCGGCAACGAGTGCTGCCCGCCCCTGCCCGGCACCGCGGAACTTCACCACCCAGGTGCCGAGGTCATCGCCCTCCATCAGCCCGGGCAGGCTCCCGCCCTCACGCAGCGCAGCCGCGTACCGCACCGCGGCGACCTGTCGCAACCCCACGCGCCCCTGCATTCCGCTGACCCGCCAGTTCTCCCGATCCGTGGCGGTTACCCTACCGGCCGACCCGAAGCAACCAGGATCGCCTCAGCCCAACGGCTGGCCCCGGGCCAGAAAATCCTCCACCAGCCTGATGTGCCGGTGGTCCTTCTCCCGGTTCAACCGCCTTTTGGACCTGAGGACGGTCGGTAGATCGAGGAAGCGCAGGCCGCAGATGATATCCGCCTCCTCGATCAGGGTGTCGACATTCCAGTCGAACCATCGGTCCAGTACCTGGATCTGACCATCAAAGAACAGGATCTGACGGGCCGGCCGTATCGGTGCGGGCCCCACCTCGCCTCGTAGCCAGGCCAGCCGCCAGGCCGGACCGCGGGCCACGACGTCCAGATCTCCGATCGAGTCGATCAGACCATGTGCCAGCAGCGGCCCACTGCCGGCAATCACAAAGTCGCCGGCGGGCAGGCCCAGCGAGAAGAGGTGCCGGAAAAGTGGCTGACTCGGCATCCGACGGTCCGCCCACCCACCGCGATGTGCACACCGGTCCGATCCGGCCCGCACCGCCATCACGCGCCGGCGGCCCGGGGCGCCGGGGCGACCGACACCGACCCGGGAAAGGGACCCCAGGGCTGCCAGTCGGTGTCCACGCAGGAAAGCTCCGCCCGCAGCGCATCAAGATCCCGGATGGCCACGGCCCGGTAGCCGGTGGACAGTACTCCGCGCTGCCGCAGGTCCCGCAGCACCTTGTGCACGGTCGGCTCGGCGGCCCCCACCAGGGCCGCCAACTCGGGCTGGGCCAAAGGAACAACGATGGGCTGGTAGCGGTCAACCGTGGTGGTCTCATACAGCTGGCCCAGTTCAAGCAGAACACGCACCACCCGAAGCGCGACCGAATAGCCGGCGAACTCGACCCGGCGTCTCGTCGCCGACCGGAACTTCGCCCCGATGGTGCCGCTCACCACCTGATGCACCTGCGGCCGGTGACGAAGATAGGCAAGGAACACCTCGGCCGGCAGTACCCTGGCACTCACCGGGCCGGCCGCGACCACCGTGGCCAGCCGAGGAGCGGCGTCCATCGCGGCGAGCTCACCGACCAGATCGCCGCTGCGGCGAATCGCGAGCAGAGCGACCTGGCCGTTCTCGCTTCCTCCGACGACCTTCGCCCATCCGCTCAGCACAACAGCGACGAATCTGGTCCGGTCGCCCTCTCGCATCAGCGTCGTTGCGTCGGAAAAAACACGATGAGCTCCAAGCTGGAGAAATTCAGCCCGACTGGCCGCTGAAATCTGACCGAGAAAGCTTTCCGCCGGCCAGCCAGGCTCATGTCCTGCCGGTACTTTTTCCTGCGCCATCCCAGCCCCCGTCACTCGCGAGGTCAACGGCGAACAAAGCCGGAACGTCTTCCGGAGGATGCCAGCCTACCGACGCATTCCCGTCCGTGGACCGCGTTCGTACATCCGGGGACAAGTCCGTACGCCTGTCGCCCCCAACCGCCGCGGTTCAGACCCGGTGCGGCATGAGGGCGTTGGCGGGGATGACGCCGAGGCGCCCCGCCTGGTAGTCCTCGAAGGCTTGGACCAGTTCCGCACGGGTGTTCATGACGAACGGTCCGTGCTGCTCGACATGCTCGCGGATCGGACGCCCGCCGAGCAGCAGCACCTCCAGCTGCGGGCTGGACCCGTCCTGCCGCTCGGCCGCGGCGACACTGACCAGGTCACCGGCACCGAACACGGCCAGCTGACCGTGTTCGATCGCCGTGCGCGCCGGCCCAACCGAGCCCCGGCCGCCGAGCACATAGGCGAGTGCGTTGAATTCCGGGTTCCACGGGACGTGCACGGCTGCGCCGGGACTCACCGTGAGGTGCACGACCGAGATCGGAGTGTGCGTCGAACCCGGCCCGCGCCGATCTCCGACCTCACCCGCGATCACCCGCACCAGGGCGCCGCCGTCCGGGGACGCGAGCAGCGTCACCTGGCCACCCTCGATGCTCTGGTAGCGCGGCGCGGTGAACTTGTCCTTCGCCGGCAGGTTCACCCACAGCTGCACCCCATGGAACAGCCCACCGCTTTCCACCAGGGCCGCCGGCGGTGTCTCGATGTGCAGGATCCCGGCACCCGCAGTCATCCACTGCGTCGCACCATCGGTGATCACACCACCACCGCCGTGCGAGTCCTGGTGCTGGAAAGTCCCGTCGATCATATAGGTGACGGTCTCGAAGCCACGATGCGGATGCCACGGCGTCCCCTTGGGCTCACCGGGTGCGTAGTCGATCTCGCCCATCTCATCCATCATGATGAACGGGTCCAGCTCGTCGCGGCGTGCCCCGACGAACGCCCGGCGCACCGGGAATCCCTCACCCTCGAACCCGCTCACCGCGGTCGTGATCTTCCGCACCGGACGGTCGACGACCCCGTGGCCAGGCGTGGCCAGCCGCGGCAGGTGGATGGTATCGGCGGTCACGGCAGGCATGACGTCCTCCAGGTCGGTCTCACAGGTGCGGCTGCGGCCTGCGACCGCGGCCAGGTAGTTGCATCTGCAATTACCTGGCTCGGACAACCGCCAACCCCCGCAGATTCTTCCCACTCACCAACCACACCGAGCTACCTGCCGGCACGCGAACAGGCCGACCATCATCGGGGACAGGAGAGCAACCGACCCGTGAGCAGAACCCCACGGATGCCACGGATGCCAGAAAAGGCCACACAGGCGCTGGGGTGGGTGACGGGACTTGAACCCGCGACCACCGGGACCACAACCCGGTGCTCTACCAGCTGAGCTACACCCACCATGTACGGCGTGGCGCCGAGGGCGTCTCACCGTGCACAGGCATCATACCGGGCGCAGAGGCCACATGGACGGGTGGGGCACCGGCAACGACTGTCTCAGCCGGCGTTCGCGTCGGCGGCATCGGTCCGGCCGGCGGCAAGCCCCGCCTGGGCGGCCTCGGTCCGGGCGCGGACGTCGGCGGCGATGGTGCGGGCCTGGTCTGTACCGGGGCCCGGTGCGGGGACAAACAGCGCCTCCCGGTAGTAGCGCAGCTCCTCGATGCTCTCCTGGATGTCGGCAAGCGCCCGGTGACCGCCGCGCTTGACCGGAGCGGCGTAATAGGTCCGGATGTACCATCGTCGAGCGAGTTCCTTGATCGACGAAACGTCGATCATTCGGTAGTGCAGGTGGGTGTCCAGCGCTGGCATGTACCGGGCGAGGAAGGTCCGGTCGGTGGCGATCGAGTTGCCACACAGCGGCGCCCGGCGAACCTCCGGCACCCGCTCACGGACATAGTCGAGCACCAGTTTCTCCGCCTCGGCCAGCGTCAGCGTGGACGCGCGGACAGCGGCGGTCAGGCCGGACGTCTGGTGCATGTCGCGGACGACGGGAACCATGGCGTCGAGCGCCTCGTCCGGCGCGGCCAGCACCAGGTCGATACCCTCGTCGATCACATTGAGTTCACTGTCTGTCACAAGACAGGCAACTTCCAGCAACAGGTCCGACGTCGCGTCGAGGCCCGTCATCTCGCAGTCGATCCACACCAGACGATCCATCCCGCTGACACTAAGGTCTTCGGACGGCCCCGTCACGCGCCCGGGCAGGCGATCAACCGGACACACCGGTCTGATTACTGACCGTGAAGGAGATGGAGATCGTCATGCCGGGCTCCCGGACCGGGACCGCGGCCAGTGTGTACTGGCCGTTAGCGACACCGCGGGTCTGCCAGCCCTGATCCGATCCGGGGGCGAACACGTACGGCGGGCCGCCGAGGTTGATCTCGTAGGGTTCGATGGGTCCGTTCAGCACCCAGGTGAGGGGCCCGGAATAGGTGAATGACTCGACCTCGATCCGCTTGAAGCCGGAGATCGGCTCGTTCGGCTGGATGCCCACGAAGGCGAGTGTCGGCCCGGGGCTGGGCGCAAGCGCGGCGCGGGTCGACGGAAGGTCCACAACGCCCGTGGTCGGTGAGACGGTGGCGCGGTCCTCATCAGCTCGAGAGACGTCCTTGTTGTACCCGAAGACCAGGGCTGGCATGAGCACCAGCGCCGCGCAGAACAGCGCAAGGCCGATCCAGCCATGCTTGAGGGCATCCACCTCGTTCGGGTCCCTTCGCCGCGCCGGCATGGGGATCCGATGACTCTAGCGGGCCGCTGGGCCACGACGAGCACCCGGTAGGTGCCTCTGGATGTTGTTAGTGCGAACGACGCCTTCGCCGACCGGGTGGTCGGCTCGGCAGATGCGCCGGCCCACGGTTGTCACGCGGTCTCTGCCGCACCCCTCGGCGACTAAGCCCCAGGATGCGTTGTTGCGCAATGCGCTCCTGCCGAAGACAGCGGCCACCATCCACGCCCCGACCGTAGCTCCGATCGGCCCTTCGTGCACCCCCGTCACATGGTGTTTACCTTGTCCACGGCGCGTCGCCTCCCAGCTGTGGCGAGCCGTCCCTTGCGTCCCCGTTGGGGGGCCACCCGTCCGCGGCCCCCCAACAGAAGATCAGGCAGCGAGCGCCTGGCGGGAGCGGCTCGCCGGCTCGAAACCAGGCTCCAAGGCCAGATCCAGCACCTCACGCACATCGGTCACCAGATGGACGGTCAGCGCCGCGCGCACCGGCGCGGGCACGTCGTCCAGATCCGGCCCGTTGCGCTGAGGCAACAGGACGGTGGTGAGGCCGGCCCGATGGGCAGCGAGCAGCTTCTGTTTCACTCCGCCGATCGGCAGCACCCGCCCGGTCAGTGACACTTCCCCGGTCATCGCCACGTCCGCACGAACCGGCCGGCCGGACAACAACGACGCCAGCGCCGTCGTCATGGTCACCCCGGCACTCGGCCCGTCCTTGGGCACGGCGCCGGCGGGCACGTGCACATGGACGCCCCGGTCGGCGAGGTCCCCGACGGGCAGCTCCAGCTCGGCCCCATGCGAACGCAGATAGGACAGCGCGATCTGCGCCGACTCCTTCATCACGTCGCCGAGCTGCCCGGTGAGCGTAAGCCCGGCACCGCCGGTCTCCGCGTCGGCCAGCGATGCCTCGACGAACAGCACGTCCCCACCGGCACCGGTGACGGCAAGTCCCGTCGCCACGCCCGGCAACGCGGTGCGTTCCGCCGACTCCGGCGTGAACCTGGGCCGACCCAGGTAGCCGACCAGGTTCGCCGCATCCACCGCGACCGGCAGCGCCGTCTCGCCCAGAGCGACCTGCGCGACGATCTTACGTAGCAGTCGGGCGATCGCCCGCTCCAGATCACGCACTCCGGCCTCACGGGTGTACTCCCCGGCCAGCATCCCGAGCGCGTCATCATCGACGGTGACATCGCTCGCAGCGAGCCCGGCGCGTTCCCGTTGCCGGCGCAGCAGATGGTCACGGGCGATGACAACCTTCTCCTGCTCGGTGTAGCCGTCGAGGCGGATGACCTCCATCCGGTCGAGCAGTGGTGCCGGGATTGCCTCCAACACGTTCGCCGTCGCCAGGAACAGGACGTCGGACAGATCCAGCTCGACCTCGAGGTAGTGATCGCGGAACGTGTGGTTCTGCTCCGGGTCGAGCACTTCCAGCAGCGCCGCGGTCGGGTCACCGCGGTAGTCGGCGGCGAGCTTGTCCACCTCGTCCAACAGCACGACCGGGTTCATCGCGCCGGCCTCACGGATCGCCCGGACAATCCGTCCAGGCAGCGCGCCGACATAGGTACGCCGATGGCCGCGAATCTCCGCCTCATCCCGCACCCCACCGAGCGCGACCCGGACGAATGATCGGCCCATCGCCCGCGCGATCGATTCACCGAGCGATGTCTTGCCCACTCCCGGCGGCCCGGTCAGTGCCAGCACCGCTCCGCCCCGCCGGCCACCGACCACCCCGAGCCCCGCATCCGCCCGTCGGCGGCGCACCGCCAGATGCTCGATGACCCGGTCCTTGACGTCCTCCAACCCCGCATGATCGGCGTCGAGCACGGCCCGAGCGGCAACGATGTCGTACGAATCCTCGGCGCGCACGTTCCACGGCAGGTCGAGAACCGTGTCCAGCCAGGTGCGGATCCAGCCGCCCTCCGGCGAGGACTCGGCGGTGCGCTCGAGCTTGTCGACTTCCTTGACGGCTGCCGCCCGCACCTTCTCGGGCAGCTCCGCGGCTTCGATCCGGGCGCGGTAGTCCGCCGGCTCCGACCCGCCACCGGCGCCGCCGCCGGCTTCGGACCCGTCGAGGTCCGCAAGCTCCTTACGCACCGCAGCCAACTGACGGCGCAGCAGGAACTCACGTTGCTGGCGGTCCATCCCCTCCTGAACGTCCCGGCGGATGGTCTCGGCCACGTCCAGCTCCGCGAGGTGCTCTTTCGTCCACTCCACCAGACGCTGCAGCCGGGTACCGACCGCGGGCGTACCGAGCAGCTCGATCTTCTGCGCCGTGTTCAGATAGGCGGCGTAACCGGCCGTGTCGGCAAGCACGGACGGATCAGTGATCGTCGACACGGAGTCGACGACCTGCCACGCGCCACGCTGGCGCAGCAGATCGGTGACCAACGCCTTGTACTCCCGCGCCAGCCCCTCAGCGGCTTCGGCGGCTTCGTCCGCACCACCCTCGAGATCACGAACCTCGGCCCAGCTCACCTGAGCCCCGCGGCCATCGTCTGCTTCGTCTTCGGACGTCGGCTCGCCTGCCGTCGGGGCCGGACGCAGACCGACGACGCTCACGCGAGACGCCCCCCGCACCACCGCAGCCGAGCCACCACGCGGCAGCCGCCCGGTCTGCTCGATGACGCCGACCGCGGCGACCTCCGCGAGCTGACCGTCAACCCGTGGCACCAGCAGCACCTCCGCACCGGCCGCGCCGGGCCGGCTGGAGATGCCCGGCGCCCGGGCATCGGACGCGCCGGGTGACCTACCGGCACGGGCGGCGTGTACGGCCGCACGGGTTTCGTCGTCGGCCAGGTCAAGGGACACCACCATGCCCGGCAGGACGACAGCGTCATCCAGCGGCAGTACGGGCAACACCCGGTTCTGTGCCATGCGGTCCACCCTCAGGTCAGGAAGTTGAGTCACCTTGGCTTAACTCAGGTCAGTCTGTCAATGTTCCGAAGTCTGATCGCTGTGGGCGAACAGCCTTCTCGATGACCAGCGGACCTCTCACCGCCCGACCCCCAGCGGACGCCCCGGCCCCCGGCCCGCGGTTCCGCGGAACCGCGCAACATCAGCCCATCCCACCCCAAGCCGACCACACCAAGATCACATGGAGTCGACCCAACCTGGCGAGCCAGCCTCGCTCGATCAAATACCCGGCCAAGGACAGCCATGCGATTCGGTACCAGGTCACGACCACGCCCACGAGCACCGCAAACTTCGGACACACGTTCGAAAAAAATCGCTCAGATGGTCGAAAATTCGGCGGGCGTGTGGAAGGCTGAGACCTGCCAGCCTCCGCATCGCCTCACCCCTGAACCGGTGATGACCATGACTGCCACACCCTGCTCGAACGCGTCCCCATCCTCGGAGCACGACTACGCCTTCGGCCCGATCGTCGATGGATGCGAGGTGGAGCGCGCCCCGCTGAGCGAGGTGGAGGACACGATCCTCCGCTGGTCTTCTCGGCTCGCTGCTGCTTCCTGTACCTGGCTGCGTGTGATCGCCACGTTCGACCGCCGCCAGGGCTGGGCCGGCCTCGGGATCTCCTCCTGCGCGCACTGGCTGGCGCTGCACTGCGGGCTCGATCTACGCACCGCCCGTGAGCAGCTCGCCACCGCTCATGCACTGGAGAAGCTCCCCGCCATCAGTGCCGCCTTTGCGCTGGGCGAGCTGTCCTATTCGAAGGTCCGCGCCATCACCCGCATCGCCACCTCGGGCAACGAGACCGAGTGGCTGGATCATGCCCGGCGGATGACCGCGGGAAAGCTGGAACGGCTGGCCTCTCGTCGTCGCCAGCAGGCGGCCGACCCCGGCAAGCTGCGCGCAGCCCGCACGCTCAAGGTCCGTTCCACTCCCGATGGCATGGTGCGTATCGTCGCCACCCTCGCGCCCGATGACGCGGCGATCCTGCTCGGCGCCCTGGACGCCGCGGGTGTCAGCCTGGAGACCGGGCAGGACACGCCCCCGGCTCCGGCCGGGCCGCCTTCCGATGGAGAGATCGTCCACGCTCCTCGGGGGCAGGTCCGCGATGCTGATGCTCTGATCGCACTGGCCGAGGCCTTCCTGCACCACGGGGCGCCGGCGCTTCAGGACTCTCCGCACAACCTGACCTGCCACATCATCGCCCCCGGCCCTGAACTCGAGTCAGAGCCCGGTGATCAGGAGGTTCCGCAGAACATCAGCCCCGGCGGGCCCAGGGCTGCGAAGCACACGAAGGATCGCCCGCATGGGCGCTTTCCCGCCGGTATCGCGTCCGCCCTCGGCTCGAGCATCGGGCTGCCTGCCGGCATGGTCAGCCGGCTGGGCTGCGACGCCCTGATCCGCGCCCTGATCACCGACAGCAAGGGGAACCCACTGCACCTGGGTCGACGCAACCGTCAGCCCACCAGCCGCCTACGCGATGCCGTGTACGCCCGCGATCAGGGAACCTGCCAGTTCCCCTCCTGCGAGCACACGCGGTGGCTCCAGATCCATCACTGCCGTGAGTGGCACGCCGACGAGGGCGAAACCGATATCGAGGTGTTGCTGCTTGTGTGCGGCTCCCACCACCGCGCCGTTCACGACCTGGGGCTCACGCTCAGTCGTGACCATGACGGCCTGGTCACCGTCCGAGCACCTGATGGACGCATGCTCCCGTCCGCCCCTGCTCCCACCGAGCAGCCTGCCAGCGCGAGCAGCCGATACGGGCTCACAGCGTAGGCATGGATCATTCGATGTCGAACAGACCCTGCCGGACGGCGTACATCACGGCTTCCATCCGAGAGTGCAGTTGGAGCTTGTCGAGGATGTTGCGCACGTGGTTCTTGACTGTGTTCTCGCTGATGAACAGCTTGCGGGCGATCTCGCGATTGGCTCGGCCCTCGGCCACGAGGCGCAGGACCTCCAGCTCGCGGGCGGTCAGATGCGGGGCCGGGGCTCGGGGGCGATCGTCCGAGCCCCGGGCCATGGTGGCGAACTCGACCATCAGCTTCGATGCCATCGACGGGCTGATCAGGCTCTGCCCGTTGTGCACAGCGCGGACGGCGTCAGCGACCTCGTGCGGCGGGATGGACTTGAGCAGGTATCCCACCGCTCCTGCCTTGATCGCCTCGAAAAGGTCCGACTCCTCGTCTGACATCGTCAGCATGACGATCCTGGTCCGTGGAACCGCCCGGCGGATGGCACTGGCCGCAGCGATGCCGTCGCGGCCGGGCATGCGGACGTCCATCAGGACGATGTCCGGCAGCGTGCCGGAGGCAAGTGACAGCGCCTCCTGTCCGTCGCCGGCCCGGCCAACGACGCTGATGTCCTCCTCAATCTCCAGAACGGTCTGCAGGCCTTGAAGAAAGAGCTCATGGTCATCTACGACGAGGACCCGAATCGGCACGGAGCCCTCGACAGTGCCGGCCTCAGCGGCCGACGGCGGCACGACACTGGCCGTCATCACACACCCGGGTGTCAGGGGCGAAACGTCCGGCCCATGACGCGGACGCGAACGAAAGAGGGTTCGGACACTCATCCACTCTACGTGATGAAGGACATACCAGTGGTCGCGGCAGCGCTCGCCAGGCGGTGGCGCCGATCCCCGATAAAGCATCCGACATGCCGGAATAATACGGGGCACGAGTGTGGCGAGCTGAGGGTATCGGCGGGTTCGTCCGCGATGCGGCAGTCGTTTCGACGGCCCGGCCGGCCGGCCGGCCGCGAACAGGGCACCACCGGACCCACAGATCACCCTAAATCGGACGCCAGCGGCGGACAGCGGGATTACACGGCGACTCGCCCATGACCATCCGTCATTTGGGCAACCTGGATATTTATTAGGGTAATAAATGAGCGAGGCGAACCATCAAATATCTAATGCTGCCAGCTGCCCGTCCGGTGGCGCATTTGTCGCCGTTGCGAGCGTCAGGCGCGGTGTTACAGGCCGTGCTCGGCGAGCGGACCGATGCGCAGGCCGGCGTCGTCGCACCGGGCAACGAGCTCGGGCAGGGCTCCCAGTGCACTGCGCCATGCGCCGGGCGCGGAGGTGCAGTCACTGTCGTGCAGCAGCACAGTGGCGCCACCACGCAGATCGGGGGCGAGGGTGGCGAGAACGGTGCCCGGGGTGGCCGATGCCGTCCAGTCCCGTCCCCAGGCCGACCAGAGCACGGGGGTGAGCTCCAGCCTGCGGGCAGCCAGCAGCACCCCAGATGACAGGATGCCGTGCGGTGGGCGGACATGGCGGGGCGGGCGGCCGGTCACCTCGGCGATCAGATCGCGGGTGCGGGCAAGCTGGTCGTGGGTCGAACGGGGGCCACGCAGCAGCATGGGGCGGTGGTCCCAGCCATGCACGCCGAGTTCGTGCCCGGCTGCGGCTATCTCTCCCGCCAGACCTGGCGCGCGCTGCACCTGGCTGCCCAGGACGAAGAACGTGGCCCGCACCTCCACCTCGGCAAGCACGTCAAGGAACAATGGGGTGGATGCCGGGTCAGGACCGTCATCGAAGGTGAGCGCGACGTGGTCGGGCGCGCCGATCCCGGCCAGGCGCGGGGTGAGCCGTATCCGGGCGCGACGCAGGGTTGCCAGCGATGGCAGCCCGTAGGCGAGCCCGGCCGTCGCGCCGACCGTCACCATCAGAGGTACGCCGGAGGGCCGCATGCCGAGACTGTCCCATACGGGCGGTGGATATGAGTCCGGTCACGTTGCCCGGCTGCGAGGTCTGGTAAGTGGGGGTACGGGTCGTACTGGATCCGAGAGCAGGAGAGGAGGCGATGGTGACCACTGACGGCACAACGGCATTATCGGTACCCAGCAAGGAGGCGATGCTGGCGGCGTGGTTCCTCTCCGGCGACGAACGGGGCAACCCGGACACAGCTCTGGATCACCGCCGCGGCGACGATCGGCCATGGACGACCGGTAATCAGGTCGTGGCGCTCATCCATGGTCGGGAGTACTTCAGTCGACTGCTGGCAACTGTCGAGAGCCTTGATGCCGGCGATCTGCTTCTGTTCACCGACTGGCGCGGAGATCTCGACCAGCGCCTCGACGGTGCCGGGTCCGAGGTTGGCGAGGTGCTGGGGCGGGCGGCCCAGCGTGGGGTGGCGGTGCGCGGGCTGGTGTGGCGCTCGCATCTGGAGCTGCTGTCGTTCAGCTCGAAGCCGAACCGGATGCTGGCCGAACGGCTGGGGCAGGCGGGGGCTCAGGTCGCGTTGGACCAGCGAGTACGCGCCGGCGGCTCGCACCACCAAAAGCTCGTGATCGCGCGCCGCGGCGGCGACCCGGGCGGTGGCGTGGCGTTCGCCGGCGGCATCGACCTGTGCTACAACCGGCGCGACGACGCCGCCCACGCCGGTGATCCGCAGAGCCAGCCGATCGCGAAGCCCTACGGTGATGCTCCGCCCTGGCACGACCTGCAGGTCGAGGTGCACGGCCCGGCGGTCGGCGATCTGGAGTACACGTTTCGCGAGCGGTGGGACGATCCGACGTCGTTGGAGAACCCCAACCCGCTGCGC
The DNA here is from genome assembly GCF_023716925.1 of Frankia sp. R82. Lineage (GTDB taxonomy): Bacteria > Actinomycetota > Actinomycetes > Frankiales > Frankiaceae > Frankia. The sequence goes on along the minus strand of NZ_JAMQQG010000007.1, from coordinate 48,884 downwards.
CGGCTGTTCTACCGGCTGCGCCCGGTGGCGACGGTCACCGAACCGCTGCCCGACCCGCAGCCCGATCCACCGGAGGTGGGCTCGCACAACGTCCAGATTCTGCGGACCTATCCGCGGCGACGGTGGGGGCCGTATCCGTTCGCCCAGGCCGGTGAGCGCTCGATTGCCCGCGCCTACCAGAAGGTGCTGCGACGAGCCAGCCGGCTGATCTACCTGGAGGACCAGTACATGTGGTCCTCCGAGGTCGCCCGACTGTTCGCCGACGCGCTGCGCCGCTCTCCGCGACTACACCTGATCATCGTGGTGCCGCGGCATCCGACCCAGGGCGGCGCGCTGTCGCTGCCACCGAACCTGGTCGGACGCCAGCAGGCCCTCGAGGTGTGCCGGGCCGCGGGCGGTGACCGGGTCGCGGTGTACGACGTGGAGAACCACGCCGGTACACCCGTCTACGTCCATTCCAAGGCGGTGACGGTCGACGACGTCTGGGCCTCGGTGGGTTCGGACAATCTCAACCGCCGCTCCTGGACGCATGACAGCGAGCTCGCGGTGGCGACCATCGACGACGAGCTCGACCTGCGGGAGCCTCGCGACCCGGGCGGGCTCGGCGACGGCGCTCGGGTGTACGCCCGCGACCTGCGGCTGCAGCTATGGCGGGAGCATCTGGACTGGGACGGCCCCGACGACGATCTGCTCGACCCGGAGACGGGGTTCGCACTGTTCCGCGATCGGGCGGCGGCGCTGGCTGACTGGCACGCGGGTGGGCGGGTCGGCGACCGTCCGCCGGGCCGGGTCGTTCCGCACGCTCCGCAGCGGCTCGGCCGGGTCCAACAGGCGTGGGCCAACTCGCTCTACCACGCGATCTACGACCCGGACGGCCGGCCCCGTCGGATGCGGACCGCCGGGCGATGGTGAACGGCCGGACCGGCCGGTTCAGCCCGATCTCGTGGATGTTCGTGGCAGCCGTGGTGCTCGTCGCGGGCACCTGGGTCGTGCAACATCCATCGACGCGGAGTCGGCCGGGCATGGATCCGCGAGTGGTGTTGTGGGGAGACTCGCTGGCCTGGGAAGCCGAGCCCGTGTTCACCCGGGAGGTACAGGCCGACCGCAAGGCCACCGCGCTGGTTCGGACCTGGGGCGGCACCGCCCCCTGCGACTGGCTGTCGGACGTTCCGGTCCAGATCCACGCGTTCCACCCGACGGTCACGGCGCTGGCGTTCTCCGGCAACCAGGGCTCCGCCTGTATGCGCGGCCGGGACCTGATCGGCGCCTACCGGGCGGATATCAGCCATGCCATCGACCTGCTGACCACAGCCGGAGTCGCCGTCGTACTGGTGGAGGCGCCACCCCGCGCGGACCAGCCGGTCGACGCGGCGGGCCGCACGGCGCTGGACCGGGTCTGGCAGCAGCTCGCCGTCGAGCATCCGCACGTCACAGTGGCCGCGGCCGGACGGACGGTGACAGACAACGGCAGGTTCACCCCCACCCTGCGCTGCAGGGCAGGCGAAACCTGCGGACCCAGCGGGTTCGTCACCGTCCGCGGCCCGGACGGTACCCACTTCTGCCCGGTGACAATGCCGCCGATGGTCCGGTGCCCGATCCCGTCGCCGGGGGCCGCCCGCTACGGGACGGCGATCGCCCAGGCGACGCTGGCCGTCGGCAGCTCGGGCTCAGGCGACCCGGCGGGCAGTCGTCGCGATGCGGCGTCCCGTGACGGAACGGCGGTGCAGGCCGAGATCGTCACGCCAGGACAGGTAGGTGCGATCCGGCATCCCTAGCGCGGACAGCCGGTCGGCGAGATCGGCCGCGAACGTCTCGGCCTCCTCCGGCCGGCGCAGGGCAAGGGCGAGGCCGTGCTCGTCAACAGCAGTGATACCAGCCCGTTCCTGCAGGTCAGCGTCGACAAGCTGGTCGACGAGTTCGTCGGGCCCGGAGAGCTCTCGAGGCAGCTCCGGCCATGCGACGTCAACGACGAGCGCAGCATTCGTCAACATGACGACCTCCCTGGATGGCTGTCGAGGATCTCCCCCGGCCACGGGAGGTCGAATCATGCCATCGCGGAATTCCCCGCTGTGAACGCCTGCCAGAGCCGGGCGTACGCGCCGCCGGCATCGACGAGCTCGGCGTGGGTGCCCTGTTCGGCGATCCGTCCACCGGCCATGACGACGACCCGGTCGGCACGGGCGGCGGTGGTGAGCCGATGGGCGATGACGATCGTGGTCCGCCGGGTGGTGACCGCCTGGGCGGCGGCGGTGACGGCGGCCTCGGTGGCGAGGTCGAGGGCGGCGGTGGCCTCGTCGAACAGCAGGATGTCCGGATCGGCGAGTTCGGCGCGGGCCAGCGCGAGCAGCTGACGCTGCCCGGCGGACAGGCCGCGACCACGTTCGCCGACGGGATGGTCGTAGCCCTCGGGCAGCGACGCGATGAACGTCTCGGCGCCGACGGCCTGCGCGGCGGCCCGGACCTGCTCGTCGGAGGCGTCCGGGCGGGCGTAGGCGATGGCGTCGCGGACGGTTCCGGAGAACACGAACGGCTCCTGCGGGACGATGCCCAGGCGCCGCCGGTAGCCGGACAGATCGAACTCACGCACGTCCACGCCGTCGATGCGGATCGCCCCACCGGTGACGTCGTAGAACCGGGCGACGAGCTTGAGCACCGTCGACTTGCCCGCCCCGGTTTCCCCGACGAACGCGACGGTCTCCCCCGGCGCGATCCGCAGACTCACCCCGTCCACCGCCCGGGTTTTCGCCGCCATCCCGGCCACCGTGTAACCGAACGTCACATCGTCGAGGACGATGTCGCCGGTGAGGCGGCCGACGGCCCGTGGATGCTCCGCCGGCGGGGTGGACGTGGGCGTGCGCAGCAGGTCTGACAGCCGGCGCAGGCCCACCATGGCCTGCTGGTAGCCGTCGAACACCTGCGACAGCTGCTGGACGGGCGAGAAGAACAGGTTGACGTACAGCATGAACGCGAGCAGCCCACCGGCGGTCAGCGTGCCATGGTCGACCAGGTGCGCGCCGACACCGAGCACCAGCGCGAGGGCGATCCGGGACAGGAACTCCACCCCGGGGAAGTAAATCGCGATCATCCGCTGGGCGCGGGTCCGGGACCGCCGGTAGGCGTCGGACAGCTCGCGGAAGCGTTCCTGGTTGACCTGCTCACGACCGAACGCCTGGGCGACCCGCAGCCCGGTGAGGTTCTCCTGCAGGGACGCGTTGACCGCGCTGACCCGCTCCCGCGACTCGGTGTACGCCGCCGACGAGTGCCGTCGGAACACGATGGTCGCCACGATCAGGATCGGCAGCACCGCGACGACGACCAGGGCCAGCTCGGCGTCGAGGATCAGCAGCGCGACCAGCACCCCGAAGAACGACAGCAGGCTGACGATCGCGGTGGTGAGCCCGGTCTGCAGGAACGTGGACAGCGCGTCGACGTCCGTGGTCATCCGGGTCATGATCCGCCCGGCCAGCTCACGCTCGTAGTAGTCCAGCCCGAGCCGCTGCAGCTGTGCGAACGTCTTGACCCGCAGCACGTAGAGCAGCCGCTCACCCATCCGGCCGGTGACCCGGGTCTGCCAGATCTGGATCACCCAGTCGGCGAGGGTGACGGCGAGGGCGATCCCCGCGGTGGCGAACAGCACGTCGCGGGCGCCGGTACTCACCCCGTCGTCAACGGCGTGGCGCACCAGCGCCGGCACGGCAAGCCCGGCAACCGCGTCCAAAGCGACGAGAAGCAGGCCGACCACCAGCGGAATCCGCACCCAGGCCAGCAGCCGCCGCAGTGTGAACCCCGGGTCGGGCGCAGCGGCCGCGGCCTGGTCGATGCCGGGGTCCTCGGTCGCCGGCGGCAGCGCGTCGACCTTGGCGAGCAGGTCCGGTGTCGCCGGCACATCCCCGAACGCACCGCCACCCCCGAACGCCCGCCCCGCCGGCCCGCGAAACGCCTGCCCCCCACCGATCCCACCGCCACCGCGCCCCCCGAACCCACCCCGTCCGCCGTCGGAGCCGGAAACGGAGCCATACCGCCGCCCGGCAGGTATGACCGGTGCCGGTGCCGGTGCCGGGATCGCCGGTGGCTCGGGCGCGGGTTCCTCGGCGGCGAGGTTGTCGCCGGGTCCGGCGAGCAGGCGGCGGAACAGGGGGCAGCGGGCGGCGAGTTCGGCCTCGGTGCCCTGGTCGACGACGCGGCCGGCGTCCAGAACGGCGATGCGGTCGGCGAGGTGCAGGGTGGAGCGCCGGTGGGCGATCAGGATGGTGGTACGCCCGCGCATCGCCTCGGCGAGCGCGGCATGGATCTCGGCCTCGATCCGGGCGTCGACGGCGGACGTGGCGTCGTCGAGGATCAGTACCCGCGGGTCGGTGAGCAGGGCGCGGGCGAGGGCCACCCGCTGGCGCTGCCCGCCGGACAGGGTCAGCCCCTGTTCGCCGACGACGGTGTCGTAGCCGTCGGGCAGGGCGCGGACGAACCCGTCGGCCTGGGCGGCGCGGGCGGCGGCGAAGATCTGGTCGTCGGTGGCGTCCGGCCGACCGTAGCTGATGTTCGCCCGGACGGTGTCGGAGTACAGGAAGCTGTCCTCGAAGACCATGCCGAGCTGGGCGCGCAGACTCGCGAGGGTGAGGGTGCGCACGTCGTGGCCGTCGAGGCGGACGGTTCCGCCCTGCGGGTCGTAGAACCGGGCCAGCAGCTGGGAGATCGTCGACTTGCCCGAACCGGACGTGCCGACGAGCGCGAGCGTCTCCCCCGGCTCGACGCGCAGGCTGACGCCACGCAGCACCGGACGCTGCGACTGGTAGCCGAAGGTGACGTCATCCAGTTCGACGAGGCCGCGGGCGGCCCCGAGGGTGTGCGCGTCCGGTGCGTCGCTGATCGTCGGCCGCGAGTCGATGATCTCGAAGATCCGTACCGTGCTCGCCTTGGCCTGCTGGCCGACGGTGAGCAGTCCCGCGAGGGTGCGGGTGGGCCCGATCAGCGCGCCGAGATAGGTGCTGAACGCGAGGAACGTGCCGAGCGTGATCCGGTCCGTGAGCGCCAGCCACCCGCCGAACGCCAGCACCGCGACCTGCCCCAGCGCGGGCACCGCCTGCATCGCCGCCCCGAACCGGCTGGTGATCCGCACCGCCCGCATCCGCAGTGCGAACAGCAGCCGGGCATGGGTGGCGAGCCGGTCAAGCTCCCGCGACTCCTGCCCGAACCCCTTCACCACCCGCACGCCCGCGACCGCCTCCTCGACGGCTCCCGCAACCTCGCCCGCCTGTTGCTGCGCCGCCCAGGTCGCCGGAAACACGGTGTGCCGCGCCCGAAGGCCAAGGAAGTACAGCACCGGCCCCATCGCCACCGCGATCAGCGTCAGCAGCGGCGAGAGCCAGGCCATCGCCGCCATGGACGCGAAGAACAGCACGACGTTCCCGGTCACCATCGGCAGGTACGACAGCAGACCCTGGATCGCCGTCACATCGGAGATCGCCCGCGACACCACCTGCCCCGTGGACAGCTGGTCCTGCCGGTTGCCGTCGAGGCGCTCGATCGTCGCGAACACCGCATCCCGCAGGTCGTACTGCACGTCCAGCGACAGCTTCCCGCCGACGAACCGCCGCACGTAGGCAAACCCGAAGATCAGCACGCCGGACGCCAGCAGCACCGCCAGATACGGCGCCAGCGCATGCCGGTGTGTGATCACCACGTTGTCGATGACCGACCGCTCCACCAGCGGCACCGCCGCGGTCACCAGCGTCCCGAGCAGCGCCGATCCGAAGGCCAACATCGCGTTGCGCCGGTAGACCAGCACCGCCCCCAGCAACCGCCGCACCCACCCGCGATCCCGCTCTGCTTCGGGCGGTGCCTGCTGCACGGGTGCGCCGGCGTCGGCGCCGAACCCGGACACGTCGGACACCCCAGGGGTCAGCTGTGACGCCTGGGGCATGGATGCCGATACCTCGGTGCTCGCGGCGAACCTCCAGGATGTACGGGCGCGGCAACAGCCACGTCAGATCGCGCGATGGGCGGCGGACGGCACCGGCCCGCGACCGCCGCTTCGACGTTACGTCCATCGGCGTCCGTGCACGGCCCAGTCAGTGTCTATCAGCGCAACATTCCCGCAACGCCGTTGATGCCCACGCCGCCGCGCCCCGGACCACACCCCGCCCCGCCTCCGCCCACCGATCACACCCCGATCCGGCTCGACTTCCGTCCGCCACCACGATTCTGATCATGGTGTTCCGCGGAATCACCAGAGCCCCCATCGCCGACGACGGGCCGAGCTTGCCCGCCATGACCGACCTATCCAGCAGATCGGACCCACCCCCCCGGCCACACCCCCCGCGCCGCCTGGTACAGTTCTCCATGTCGACGCGGCAACCGCACGGGAACGCGAAGGCAACGCGCCGTTAGCTCAATTGGCAGAGCAGCGGACTCTTAATCCGCGGGTTCGGGGTTCAAGTCCCTGACGGCGCACCCGCTCCCACCAGCCCCTACGGCACGGTCCTGCCGTATCGCTGATCCTTCTTGGCAGCCACGCTGGCAGCCAAAGAGCACACAGCCATCATTCGGCCTCTGGCTCTTCCTTCGTCTCTTCCTCTGGCTTCTGCTGGAGCTTGTCACTGTTCGTGGTGTCCCACAGTGTCGCCGCCATCCGGTCCGCGGCGTCGGTGGACAGCTCCGGCGCGACGTGGCTGTAGGTGCCGAGGGTCAGACTGATCGGCGAGTGTCCCATGATCTCCATGACGACTCGGGGGTGGACCTTCTGCGCGAGTAGAAGGCTTGCCATGGTGTGACGTGCGTCGTGTAGCCGGGCTGCCCGGACGCCCGCCGCGTCGAGGAGTGCCTTCCAGGCCCGATGATCGGCGCTGGGGTCGATCGGGTGGCCGGTCGGCTGCGTGAACACCAAATCGTGCTCGTTGCGCCAAGCGCTGCCGGCCGCTTCCGCTTCCTGGCGTTGGGTCGCACGGTGTGCGCGCTGGTCAGTCGCCAGGCCGGGTGGGAGCACGATGGTTCGCCGGCCCGCCCGGGACTTCGGCTGGACGATGACCAGTCCCCCGCCGGTACGCCGGGGGCACCTGCGGGGCGTCCCGCAGGACGAGATGTCCCCGCAGCCGTGCGCCCACGCACGTCGTTGTAGATGGCTCCTTCGCCGGCGCCGCGCCGGCCCTTGCGCGCAGGCATCAGGCCACGTCCAGCGGGTTGCCGGTGGGCCATTCCGGACCGGTGCGGTTACGCCGCGCACGCCGGGTGGCATGAACAACGAGTAGAGGGCACACCAGCGCACAGCCGGGAGACTTGACCAGGTCGCTCCGCTTCCCGGACAGCCCTACCCGGGCGGCCTGCCAGCGGCGGGACCTTCTGTGGTCACCCGTCGAGAGAGTTTCGAGCAGCTTCAAGACTGTTACGGATCGTCATGACACTCGGGTGGTCGGGTGGTCGGGGCCGTAGACGGCTTCGTCGATGGCCAGAGCACGGTGGAGCAGAGGCAGCGTCTCGGCGGCCTAGCCGTGTTCCTGAAGGTAGGTCGCCCCCCCGATAGCACAGCCACATCAGGTCACCGACTTCCGTAGGCACACCCGCCTCGGAAGTACTCGACGATCCGCCCGGATGAGGTACCCGGCCGAGCAACGTCAGCCTCGACCCCTGGAAGATCGACCTGATGGTGAAGGTCGCCCTCGTCATCCTCCGCACCGACCACGGCCGCACCACCTGAAGCACCACCGGCACATGCCGTTGTGGTTAGACATCGCAACGGATGGTTGCAGGGAAGGCCCACTACGAACTCGGAGCCAACGCTGACTCGCATCTGCGGCTGACGGCTGCCTTCACCGAACTCACCCTCGCGATCCGACAGCAGCCCCGACGGGGTCTGGCACTCCCAACCTCCCCAGAACGTCAGCCCCGCACAGGATGGTCTGCACCGATAGCGGCCGATTGGCTACAGTTAGCCTATCTAGGGGATGACCGCAGCCTGCGCCTTCGAGGATCCTCGGCGGCCGCCAGCGAGAGGGGAGAGGTGGGGCTGCGTCGGTAGACCGCGACCATGTGGAGCGAGTGCTACCCGACCGCTACGAACTATACAGCCGGCTTGGCAGTGGCGGTTTCGGTGACGTGTTCCAGGCCCTGGACCGTCGACTGGATCGGTTGGTCGCGGTCAAAGCGATGACCGTGGAGAGTGCCGACGAACGCCAGCGCGCCGGTGCCGAAGCGAAGGTCTTGGCTCGACTAAACCATCCCCACCTGGTCAAAATCTTCGATGCGGACGACATCGATGACCTCTTCCTGTTGTTCATGGAATTCGTCGACGGTCAATCCCTAAACAAAATCAACAGCACTCTCCCGCCGGAAACAGTGTGCGGATCGGACTGGCGGCCGCTGATGCATTAGCGTATGTGCACGGCACGCAGATACTGCACCGCGATATCAAACCGGCAAACCTGCTCCTCAGCAACGACGGCACCCTGAAGATCGTCGATTTCGGGATCGCGAAGCTGCTGGAGCACACCGCCGCGTTCGGCAGGACCGGGACGCCGTTCTGGATGGCGCCGGAACAGCGGAACTTCGGCGTGCTCGGCCCGGCTACGGATCGGTACTCCCTTGGGCTGGTGCTGTACGCGTTGTTCACCGGTCAGCAGCCGGCACGTCCCCATGTCGAGCCGCTGACCGGTGTGCACCCAGCGCTGGCCGGGGTGGTCATGCGGGCGGTGGAGGAGGATATCGACGCGCGATACCCGTCAGCGCAGGAGTTCGCGGTCGCGCTTGCTGAGGCTGCCGTGGAGGCGTTCGAGGCTGACTGGCTCACACGCAGTGGTCTGATCCTGGGGGTGGATGACGCGGTCCGGGAGGCGGCTACCCGCCTGCCGTCCCCACCGAATCCCGCCGCCGGACCGGTCGACCGGGCCCGTAGCACGTCGCAGGCGCCGTCCCCTGGCCATCATCGCTAGCTTCCTGACGGCGCTGCTCGCTGTCGTCGCGGCCGTTGTCCTGCTGACCGAATCCAGCCCCGCACTGGTCATCGCCTCCTCGCTGATTACTACTGTGGCCGGTACCGGGACGGGCGGGTTTTCCGGGGACGGCGGCCCGGCCACCCACGCCCAACTCGGGAATCCGTCCGGGGTGGCGGTCGATACCACCGGCGCCCTCTACATCGCCGACTGGGGCAGCAACCGGGTGCGCCGGGTCGGCACCGACGGAACGATCACCACTGTGGCCGGTACCGGTGCCCCCGGGTCGTCCGGGGACGGCGGGCCGGCCACCCACGCCCAACTTAGGAATCCGAACGGAGTGGCGGTCGATACCACCGGCGCCCTCTACATCGCCGACCAGGACAACAACCGGGTGCGCCGGGTCGGCACCGACGGAACGATCACCACTGTGGCCGGTACCGGTGCCCCCGGGTCGTCCGGGG
>NZ_JAMQQG010000007.1:0-39402 GCF_023716925.1 Frankia sp. R82 | reverse complement strand
ACGGCGGCCCAGCCACCCACGCCCAACTCGGGAATCCGAACAGCGTGGCGCTCGACCACACCGGCACCCTCTACATCGCCGACGGGGGCAACCACCGGGTACGCCGGGTCGGCACCGACGGCCAATAGGGGCTGAGGCCGCCGAAGGGTCGGACCGGGGCACGGCGTGGCCGCACCCCGGTCGTGACGGTGTCCGGCCGGTGTTCTGCGCGGGTCTCGCTCGCCGGGATGGTCCGTGTCCGCCCCGGCCGGCGGCCTCGGCTGATCTACCGGCTGCTGGTCCACCGGGGCTGCCGTGGCGAGCAGAAGGGCTTCGTCGCCGCCGACTTCATCCGGTTGGTGACCGCCGCGCACCACCAGCTCAACGGGAAGATCATGGTGGTGTGGGACAACCTGCCCGGCCATCACGCCCACACCGTCCGCGCATTCGTCCACAGCCACGCGGACTGGCTATGCGTGTACTGGCTACCGCGGTCCGCCACCGGCGTGTGAGGAGGTGCTCAAACCCGCTTGCCCAATGGGTTGCGCGGGCCGTGCGCGAGCACTTTCCTCACATCGCTGTGCGGGTCTCGGCGCCGCCAGGCCTCGGCCAGCAGATGGCGAAGATCTTCGTGAGCCAGCCGGGGCGGCGCGTGAGGTCGAGCCCGTACCGGGAGGCGGACGGCCGACGGCCGGCCGCCGGTATCGCCGGACCCGACCCCCTTCCTACGGCCCGCGACTTCAAGCAACAGATGAAGGCCGCGGCCACATCGTAGGCGGTCTGACCTGAGGTTTCGCATTTTGGCAGGTTTGTTGGTCGCGCAACAGTCCGCAGGAGTTCGCTGTGTCAGTCTCGGGCTAGACGCGCGCATCGTCCCAGCCCGGAGGCGCCTTCTCGGCGCGGGCACACCCTCGCATCAAGATCAGGAAAACTCCTGGAGGAACAGCCCGAGTTAGCTGCCCGGTAGCTCCAGATCCTCCGACCGCGCGATAGCATGCCAGAAAGAACCTTGCCCGACAGATCCTGATCGGTCCTTGTCGACGCCTCTCCTGTCGGCGAGGATTCTTTGCTTAGCTACACGCCGACAAGCGGCCCGTCGTGACGAGTGCCACGAATGGCGGAGGTTTATATGGTCGACAAGGAGGCAATCTTCGATGCCATTGCCGAAACCCTTGGGCGCCGGCACCAGCTTTCTGACCTGAATCCTGCAGCCGGCACATTCGATCTTCATGGCGAGGGTCGATCTGTTCGCGTCACACTTACATTGAATCTTCTGGAAAGGTACTTCGATGAGCTAACCGAGAAAAACGTCATTGCACTTTTCTATACGCAGAGGGATGCGCGCGATGAAGCCCGATTGGAACACATCATCATGCAGATTGAGGAAAGTTTCGAGTCGGACATGTCCCTGTCGCTCGTTGAGCTCCGGCTCGAACGGTCAATAAAAGGCAAGATCTGTCTTGCCGAACGACGCGGCCCCAATCGGAGATCATTTCCGCCGGCAGGCCTGGACCTGGAGGGCATCTCTTGGACGGCTGACAGGCCTGACTCCTGAGGCACGTCGCGCGGCATCGATGGGGATGGGCCGGGCCGGGTTGAGTGTCAGGGTTGGCTGGGGTGCCGCTGGTGGCCTGACGGACGGTACTGCGGGACGCCTCAGGCGGCCCCCTGTCGGCCTCACTCTCCGTACCTGTCACCGGGTCGCGGAGCCTCCCGTCGTTGGCCCTGCTTCATCGCACCCTTTCGCGAGCGGTGGAAAACGGAGGCACGTCGGTCTCGTGTGACGCGCGGTTTGACGCGACGCCCCTGAGCTGGTCCGAGCATTTCGGTCAGGTCGCGACAGCCGAGCCGCTCCGCCCACTAGCGAGTGACTAAAGTCTCTTTCGTGCGACTCGTGGTGGCAGCCCAAGACGACGCGCCTGGCTGACTACGTCAATGCGCTGATGGCGGTGTACGCCACAGAGCGCGCGGCCAACGAGCTCGGCTGATCGCGGTCCGCCACCGGCGTGTGAGGAGGTGCTCAAACCCGCTTGCCCAATGGGTTGCGCGGGCCGTGCGCGAGCACTTTCCTCACATCGCTGTGCGGGTCTCGGCGCCGCCAGGCCTCGGCCAGCAGATGGCGAAGATCTTCGTGAGCCAGCCGGGGCGGCGCGTGAGGTCGAGCCCGTACCGGGAGGCGGACGGCCGACGGCCGGCCGCCGGTATCGCCCCCTCTGCGTCAGTCTCGGGTGAGACACCCGCTGGGCTCCAGCGGACTGGCCACGTTGGGTCGCCGTACCCGGCGTATGCACGGAGGTGCCTGGAAGATCCAGGGAAGCTAGGGACTCCGTGGCTGTTCCTTGGCGGGCTGCTGGCGCTGTCGACAGCCCATGCCGTCGTTAGATCCGCGTGCCACTGGCCGGTCATCGAGCCTTAAACGCCCGGCCGCCACCGGATTCGATCATTCGCCTGATTCCGGCGTACTCGAGCACCGCGTAGACCGCCACAACCATCGCTCCGATAATCATAAAGACGATACCAAAGGTGGTGAGCGATACCAGGTCGGCGACCGCCACCACCAGGCAACCGAGCCCGGACACGATGTTCAGACCGACGACGGCCCACCCGAGAACAGACGGAATCGTCGGCCTGGTCGCGACGAAGAAAAGTGCGGTCGCGCCGGCCAGCTGATAGAGCCCGAATCCGACCGAGAATGCGACCGGAATCCCGGTGGGAGATACCAGCAGGCTGCTGGCCGCGATCAGGACGACGCCCATCACCGCGGTACTACCGCTGTCGATGCGCAGGACAAGGCGCAGCAACCGGGCGGGGTCGTGCCGCTCGGTCGGGTCGGTCACAGGCGCCGTGCGAGTAGCCATCGCAGGTCTTCTCCTATTTCTGCGGCATGTGTTCGCTGGGAGCGACGAGCAGCATGGCAAGGTTCCGCAGGGGAATCCATGACCTCCCAGGTCAAGATTCGGTCATGGCTGGATACGTTGAGTACATGGAAGCTGGAGTCCCCTCGCCGTCCGGCCCCACCATCGGGGTTGGGCAGTTGCTGCGCACCTGGCGCCGGCGCAGGAAGCTGAGTCAACTCGATCTCGCCCTGATAGCCGGCACGTCGACTCGGCACCTGTCGTGCGTCGAGACCGGCCGGTCACGACCGAGTCGGGCGATGGTGCTGCGCCTGGCCGAATACCTGGACGTGCCGCTTCAGGAGCGCAACAACCTGCTGCTCGCTGCCGGATATGCGCCGGTATTCCAGGGGAGCTCGCTGGACAGCGACCAGATGATGATGGTCCGCGCGGCACTGAACGCTCTCCTCGCCGGCCACGAACCCTACCCAGCGACCGTGATCGACCAGAACTGGGACGTCGTAGAAAGCAATCGTGCCATGTCGGTGCTGTTGGCCAGCGTTCCGGCGCATCTGACGGATCCAGGAGCCAACGTGATGCGGCTCATCCTGCATCCCGACGGCCTGGCCTCACAATGCCTCAATTTTCCTGACGTGCGCGCGCACGCGATCGGCCGACTCCTCCACCAGGTCACCGCCACCGGCAACGCCGACCTGCGGGCGTTGTACGAGGAGGTGTCCGCCTACTCGCTACCGAGCGGAGAGGCAGCGCTACCGGTCCCGCCACCGGACCCGGCCTCCGCTGGAGTCGTCGTGCCGTTGCGGATACGCACGCCGTTCGGCGTCATGTCCATGTTCAGCATGATCGCTACGGTTGGTGCTCCGGCGGACATCACGCTCTCCGATTTGGCCGTCGAGTCGTTTCACCCATTGGACGAGTCGACGGCCCAGATCCTTCGTCGACTCGCCGAGTCGGCGTGACCTTCTGCCGTCTGTGTCGCCAGCCCGGCGCCAGCCGCCTTCTGAGTGCCCGTCCTGAATCTTGATCGCTTTCAGTTCTCGTGGGTCGTCCGTAGCGTCCAGCGGGAGACCGGGGTTCGCCGGGCGAGCTGGCGGACCATCGTGCGGATCATGGCCCAGTGCGCGAAGGCGGCAGAGCTGGCCGAGTCGCGTTCGTAGTCCCGGGCGAGGCGGCGATGTCCGGTGATCCACGCCAGGGCGCGTTCCACAACCCCGCGTTTCGGGAGCGGGTGGAAGCCTTTCTGCCCGTCCTTCTTCCGGACGATCTCGATGGTGGTCTTCACGACGGTGGAGGCCCAGGTGACGAACCGTCCGGCGAACCCGCCGTCTGCGAACAGAGACCGGCGGCTGGGGGTGGTGAAGTAGGGTCGACCAGCAGCTGGCGGGCGCCATCGTGGTCCTGACGGCTGGCCGGAACAACGAGCACCGTCAGCAGCAGTCCGAGGGTGTCCACGACGATGAACCGAGCCGGCGGATGTCCATGGACAAGGCCCCATTTTCCTTGCCCCGTGGATTCAGCGGTCAAATTAAAGAATTTCACCATGCCAGCGCGCCCCTTCCGGCTGTAGCGCACCTCACGATGCGGTGCCAGCGGCGTCTTGACCTCCTTCGCGATATTGCGTGCCACCAGGCCGAGCCTTAGGTTTCTGCGCCAGATCGGCCTCAGCCCGCCGGGTAGAAGAGGAACAGCGTGCAGCCGGTGGTCGTCGCGGGCACATGCCATGACCCGGCCGGGGCATGCAGGAACGTGCCGGCCGGATAGTCACGCGCGCCGTCGTGGAAAGTACCGGCGACCACATAGACCTCTTCCGGACCGGGCTCGTGGACATCGCGACGCGGCCAACAGGCGCCCGGGTCCATCTCCAGTAGACCCGCGTGCGCACCGGACGGCCCCCGCCACAGTGGACGCAGCCGGATACCGGGGAAAAGGTCGCGGACCGGGCAGTCGTCTGCCAAGACAGCGATGTAGCCCTCCTGGGCAAGAATCTGCGGATGCACACCCACCACGTTGACGTGCGCGGACGCGACACGACAGCGTCCGCAGGGACACGACCGGGTACTTTCCTGCCATGCATCGCGTGGTGGCCCTGGTGCGACCAGTGCAGTCGACATTCGAGCTCGGCTGCGCCGTCGAGGTCTTCGGCACGGCACGCCTCGGGGTGCCACAGCACTACGAGTTCGCGGTGTGCGCACAGACACCGGGCCCCGTGCCGACCACCGGCGGGTACACGATGACCGTGTCACAGGACCTATCGGCGCTCGAGGCCGCGAACACCGTGATCATCCCGGGCTGGCTGCCGGTGGAAACGCCGCTGTCCGCCGCGGTACGCGGCGCGCTGCTTGCGGCCCACGCACGTGGGGCGCGGTTGGTGACGATCTGCTCCGGGGTCTTCGCCCTTGCCCGTACCGGACTGCTGGACGGCCGCGCAGCCACCGCCCACCCCGCGCGCGCCGAACAGCTACGACGGGAGTTTCCCGGGATACCCGTGGAGCCCGACAGACCCTTCGTGGATCACGGTGACGTCGCCACCAGTGCCGGCGCAGGTGCGGGCATCGATCTGTGCCTGCACCTGGTCCGCCAGGACCACGGCGCCGCGCACGCCGCCCTTCTCTCGCGCCACATGGCGATGTCGCCCCACCAGGGCGGCCAGGCACGGTACCGGCCACCGCACGCCCCCAGGGACGAACTCGATGACCTGCTCGACTGGGCTGGCGCGCGCCTCGGCACACCGCTTTCGGTGAGCGACCTGGCCGCGCACCTCAGCGTCTCGCCCCGGACCCTGGCTCGCCGCTTCGCCGACCGGCTCGGAACCAGCCCGGGTGCGTGGCTGCTCTCCCGCCGGGTGAGCGCGGCGCGCACCTTGCTTGAGGAGACAGACCTGTCGGTCGAGGCGATCGCGGCCCGTGTCGGCCTCTGCTCTGCTGTCAATCTACGACGCCGTTTCCGCGCCCAGGTAGGAACGACTCCCAGTGCCCACCGGCGGGCGTTCCGGAACCCGTAACACCCACGACAGGAGCGAGATCTGTGCGGTTGGACGGCTGCGGGCGTCTACGGCCGAACCACCGGTGATCTCCTGGTCCACGAATGCAGGGTCTGGGTCCTTGCCGGTGCGCCAGCTCCCACCAGAAGGTTCGGCACCGTTCTGCCGAAAAACTGATCATTTCTGGCTGTCCTGAGGGCACCCTTCGCACCCACATCACCTGACCGCGGTTCGTGGTCGGCGGCACAGTCCGTAGCCAGCGATCCTGGTGATGTCGCTGCCGTCGACCCAGAACAGGATCCGCGCCTTCACCGGGCGTCCGTCGGGTCTTCCCGGACTTCGACGTGGAACGGTCGAAAGCCACGGCGCAAATAGTTCGGCAGGGCATGTGGATGGTCGAGCGTCGAGGTGTGCAGCCAGACTCGGCGCACTCCCCGCTGGCTCGGAAGCGGGATGCTCCACGCCGCTTCGGTGGTGAGGGTAAGGGCGTAACCACCGAACCCGGAGCCGACGAACTCGGGGACGAGCCCGAAGGTCGCTATTTCGACCTCGTCCGGCACATGGACCCTGACTTCGGCGATCCCGGCAACCTCGCCATCCCATCGGATGATCCACCAGTGGCGCCAGGGATCGGCCAGCCGGGCCGCCCACTGGCCGTCCGACCAGGTGAGGCTCGGCCAGCGGTGCGGCGAGCCCACCCGCAGTGTCGCGGAACGGACCAGCGGTGAGCCGGGCTGGAGTAGCTCGAAGGCCACCAGGGGATTCACCGGTGCGGGACGTAGCTGACAGCGCGAGGTCATCTCGACATATGTGATCATCTCGCGCGGATCCGGCTGCGGGTCGACGGCGGTTATCGCAGATCCTTTCGTAGCCGGCCAGAACTGCCGATCCGGCAGCACCAGCCATCGAGCATGTGCGGGTGGCCGCCCTCTCACCGGCAATCACCCAGCCGGACATGGCTGCCAACCACGAACAGAACACCGGATGGCAAGGGGCAGGTGCGAGCTGCACCCACGAGATCGCCGGCCGGCGGAGTTTCGTGGAAGCCTAAACTGATCGTGTGATCGAGATCGGGAGTCGGCGTCGAAATCAGCCAGCACCACCGCATGTGATCTTCGAGGCGCTCACCGAGCCCGATCGTGACCCGGCTCGCCCCTGGCTGATTCTGCTCGGCGACGAACAACGACCCCAGGTGTTGTCTGCCGCGTCCCCCACCTGGCTGGTCTGGTCGTCGCTGTGGCCACGTAGGCCGGACGCGACCGTCCACTTCCACCTCCCGCGCAGCCAGGACAGCGGCACAGATCTGCGCTGGACGTTGTACGTGGACGAGCCGGTCCCGGACCAGAGCAACTCCGGCCACCTGCGCAAGCGCCTGAACCAGCTGATCAATGCCAATCTGCGTTACACGTTCGGCCAGTAGCGTCCAGCTGCGTATGCCCGTTCCATTTCGGCAGTGCACATGTCAGGAGCCACCTATCCCGGTCCCGGCCAGCTCGATACCGCCATGTACGCGCTGCTGCACGAGCACCGGATCAACCTGGTTGTCACGGCGGGTTACCTGAAGAAGATCGGACCCCGGACGCAGGAACTGACGCAGCCTCGCTGACACTCGCCGGTACCGGAATCGACTCGCTCACGGTGGCGCTCCTTCGCTGACACCCCACGACCACGACCATCTCCACAACCGTCAGCGCGGTCTGCGAGGCTTCGCCGGCCGACACCAGCCGCCCAAGGTGCCACCCGACTGCCGAACGTGCACCATTGCACCCTGCAGGCCGGCCTTTCCCAGGCCGAGGTCGCCCTCGGGTGACCCGTCCGCGAGCCCGCCGGCCGGCTGTGCCTGCAGCTTGCCCTGGCGGTCCGCAGAATTCCCGCTGACCACGCCCCGGTAAACCTGTGACGGTCCACCATAGCGGCGGGAACAGCCGCAGCAGGCGGTTTCCGCCGCTATGGTGGGCGCCGGAAACCGCCGGAAAACGTCAGACCACGTCGGTGAGAATCCTGGCGTCAGCGGGCAGCAGCGCGCCGGCGCTCAGAGCGCTGGCCACGGCGCTTTTCCACTTCTGCACGAAGTCCTGGTGTGTCGGATAGAGGGCGGAAAGCCTGCCGGGTGTCAGCGGATGCGTCTGCCCAAAGAAGATGCAGAAATCCAGTGTCGATTTGACCGGCAGGCCGCTGAGGGTGGCGACCGGAGCATCGACGGCCGGCGTGCGAACTCCGCCCAGGACGTTACCATCGGCATCGAGTGAGAAGACCGGCTGCGACCCTGACGTGTCGACCGTGAG
Organism: Frankia sp. R82; assembly: GCF_023716925.1. Classification (GTDB taxonomy): domain Bacteria; phylum Actinomycetota; class Actinomycetes; order Frankiales; family Frankiaceae; genus Frankia. Next base: position 31,303 of record NZ_JAMQQG010000007.1, on the reverse strand, counting down.
CGGCGGCATGTGCGGCGGCTCGGTACCGGTCCGTACCCAGACGGCGAGATCGTGCAGGGCGGTCTGGTAGACGTAGTGGTGCTGGCTGGTGTTCAGATTTCCCGAGCAGCTCAGCTTGAGCGGTCCCGACTGCAGGGTCACGTTCAGACCGGACGGTGGGGAGCTCATCGACGCGAACTGGGCAAGATCGGAACCCCAGCCGGTGTCGTCGTTGGTCGACTGCACCGCGACATAGGTGTCGACGTGTGCTGTGCCGGCCACCTCCCATAGTCGCAACCGACCAGTGTCCGGCTGCCTTGCCGGGAGGAAGTGCATGATTCCCAGCACGTCGGTCTCGGTCTGCAGCTCGAACACCGGTACCGCCAGGTCATCCCTGATCCGCGTCCCCGACGGCGCGCTGATCCTGGTCTGCGGCGACTGGGAAAGCGCCAACGGGGTGCCGGCCCGGCTGTGGATGAGGTAGCCATCGAAGACGTTGGCCGTCGGCGCGACGGCATTGACGTAGGTGGTGAGGGCGGTCGCGGACTGCGACTGGCCGTCGCCGAGGATCACTGTGGGAGCCAGCCCGGGCAACAGGGTCGCCGTGCGGGCGCGCACCGCCATGCCGGCCTGGGAGAAGATGTCGTAGGCGAAGCTGTCACCCGGGTGTACCAGCGTGCCGTAGCGGTCGGGGTCCCCTTTCTTCAGCTGGTTGACGCCGCCCTCCTGCGCCGAGACACCGACATAGACATCGCCGTTACGGACGATCTCGTCGTGACCGTACGCCCAGTCCGGACTCGCGTCCTGGCCGGAGGTGACGTTGAACCATTCGACCACGACGTTTCCGCTGAACTTCGCCGGGTCGGTCGGCTGCAGGACGGTCAGCCGGGACCGGTAGGCCGCGGACGCCCCGGGCTGCACCTTCCACTTACCGTCCGAGGCGAGTGCGGTCGCGGAAGAATATGCCCTGGCGGTCCCGGAGAAGAAAAATTCTGATTCCGCGTAGCCGATTTTGTCCAACGGGTAGCTGGCGTAGTCCGTCTGGCGTGGATTCGCAATGGGACCTTGTATGGTCGGCACGACGGCGGTGGGTGCGGGATGCGATAAATGATTTTCCGCCGCCGCCGACACCGCTGACGGTGGGCCTCCCGGCGCACAGGCACCGACCATGACCAAGCCTATCGCGACTGCTGCCGCGGCCGCGGCAGAACGCATTCGGGACATCAGTTCTCCCTGCATCAGAATCCAATGATCCACCGCGGACATCGGATATTACCGACGGGTAGACGGTTTCTACCGTGATGCCGGTCTCTGCGTCAATGGCACGAAGGTCTGATGCCGGAACGAGGGTCCGAACAAATGACGGTGCGCGGTGAGCGAAAAACTCGCGATATGCCCGGAACCAAGAATCCGCGTACCGAAACGGTAGTGGGCGGGACCGGAACGCGACTGCTGGCGGCTGCGTACTGGGGCGCGATGGTCCCGACCCGGCTTTGGCCGAGCCCGACGCGGTCGCGGCCCGGTCAGCCAGCAGAAGCAGCATCATCCGCCGAGCGTTCACCACCCACGAGCACTGACCACCGACGGCCAGCAGGAAGCCAGGAAAGCGAGCATCCCGACGCCTTCCCACTCTGGTAGAACTCTCCGTACCGGCGGCCATCACCCTCTGCGGGAGGAGCCCGACGTGTCGTGGTCCGACCCCGGGAGAAACGGCGAGGCTGTGCGATGGTTGACCGCGGCGGCCGAGCCGGCCGTGCTCATGGTCGACATCGCCAGTTTCCGCCAGGAGGTTCTTGCCGGCGCCGGAATCTCGACTCCGGCCCCGCTGCGCCCTGGCCATCCGCACCCGATGCAGCCCTGGTCACACCAGAATCAGGCCTGGTGGGAGTGCCTGCGGGGTGGCCTCGTCCGGCCTTGGCGGCCGGGCGGCACAACGTGACGCCAGCACCGATGGCTTCCAGTGGCAGTTACCCGCGGTCGACACGATCCGCGCGGGCCCAACGAGAGGACCACTGATGGGCGAGTTCCTGGTCGACCTGTTCTCCCTGCAGGGACGCACTGCGGTGGTGACCGGGGCGACGTCCGGGATCGGGCGGGCCATCGCGGTCGCGCTCGGGCGGGCGGGGGCGCGGGTGGTCGCGCTGGGCCGCCGGGACGATGCGCTGGCAGCCGTGGTGGCGGAGCTTCGAGACGCAGGTGACGACGCGGAGGGATTTTCCTGCGATCTGGCGGATCGTGCGCAGCTGCGCCGGGCGGCCGAGCGTGCGGCCGAGCCGTTCGGGGAGCCGGACATTCTCGTCACCTCGGCGGGCGTGAACCTGCGACCGCCGTTCGACGACCTGACCGACGACGAGTGGGATCTCACGATGGCCGTGAACCTCGACGCGCCTTTTCTGCTGGGCCGCCGGTACGGTCCGGCAATGGCGGACCGTGGTTGGGGAAGGATCATCAATCTGGCGTCGCAGCAGACGATCCGGGCGTTCGGGAACAGCGGGGCGTACGGGGTGTCCAAGGCGGGTGTCGCGGCGCTGACCAGATCGCAGGCCGAGGCCTGGTCGAAAAACGGCGTGTGCTGCAACGCGATCGCACCCGGGTTCGTCCGCACACCGATGACCGCGGCCGTCTTCGAGGACCCTCGACGGGCCGAGGCGCTGGCCGCCCGCACGATGATCGGGCGCAACGGTGAACTCTCGGACTTCGCGGGCGCCGCCGTCTTCCTCGCCGGCCCGGCCGCCGCCTACGTCACCGGCCAGACCCTGTTCGTCGACGGCGGCTTCTCCGTCACCTGACCGGTCCACCACCCGACCCGGCCGAGCCGATCATCTGGCCGGTCTGATCACCTGACCGGAGGAACTGGCACTCCTGGCCACTTCTAAGCTATAGCACGGTGGGGGGCTTGCCGCAAGACCCAGTGGATGCCGCAGAATCGCCAGCCGTGGCTGGTGCCCGTGGCCACGCGGGCGCCGGGCCCGCGCGCAGTGGTCGTGCGCGACCTTCGACCGAAAGCTGGAGCTGACGCTGTTGAACTCCCTCACCACCAGCGCGTTCGACCTTCCCGAGCATCTCGCGGCCAAGGCCGACGAGGGCCTGGTGGGTGACGACGATCGGCACTTCGCCGCGATCGCGGCCACCCTCGAACGGCAGATCGCCGAGCTCACCGAGCGTCTCGTCGCGGCACGGCGCGGTCCCGGCGGCAAGGGCCAGGCGGCGATGGATCGCGACCTGGAGGTGCATCGCCTCACCGCCCGCCTGGGCACCCTGAGCCGCTTCGGCCTGGACCTGTGCCTCGGCCGGATGGTCCGCGCCGACGTCGGCGCGGGGGCCGAGAGCGACGGCGCCGGCGCGCTCGACGACACCGACGATCCCGGGCAGGACGGGCCGGTCTACATCGGGCGGCTCGGTCTGCTCGACAGTGCGGGGCGGCGGTTGCTGCTCGACTGGCGCTCCCCCGCGGCCGAGCCGTTCTTCGGCGCGACCCACGCCAACCCGATGGGGCTGGCGAGCCGGCGCCGCTACCGCTGGACCCTCGGCCGGATCACCGACTACTGGGAGGAGGTCTTCACCGCGGACGTCATCGACGGGGACGGCGCACTCAAGGGACACGCCGCGCTCGACGACCAGTCCGCCTTCATCGCGAGCCTCGGCGCCAGCCGCTCGCCCCGGATGCGGGACGTGCTGGGCACCATCCAGGCCGACCAGGACGCGATCATCCGGGCCGGGTCGCGCGGCGCGCTCGTCGTGGACGGCGGCCCCGGGACCGGCAAGACCGTCGTGGCGCTGCACCGCGCCGCCTACCTGCTCTACTCCGACCCGCGGCTGCGCCAGCGCCAGCGCGGCGGGGTGCTGGTCGTCGGCCCGCACCAGCCCTACCTCGGCTACACCGCCGACGTCCTGCCGAGCCTTGGCGAAGAGGGCGTGCAGACCTGCACCCTGCGCGACCTCGTCCCCGAGAGCGCCGGCGTTCCCGAAAGCGCCGGCATCCCTGATGTGACCGACGACGGGACCGACGACGGGACCGACGACGGGACCGACGACGGACTGGTGAAGCGGCTGAAGGCGTCGGCACGGTGGGTGGAGGCGATGGACGGTGCCGCCACCTTCTACGAGGAACCGCCGACCGTCACGCTGACGATCTCGACCCCGTGGTCGGATGTCCGGCTCACCGCCGATGACTGGGCGCAGGGGTTCGACGCGGCGCAGGCCGGTGTTCCGCACAACGAGGCACGCGACCAGGTCCTCGAGGAGCTGCTCACCGTCCTCGCGGAGAAGTTCGCCGACGTCCGGATCGGCGACCCGGACGGTGACGGCTACGAGGAGATTCCCGCCCCTGCGCTGCGGGCGGCGCTGCTGCGTGACCGGGGGTTTCGCACCGCGTTCGCGCGGGCCTGGCCGCTGCTCGACGCGCCCGACATCGTCGCCGACCTGTGGTCCGTGCCCGCCTACCTGCACAGGTGCGCGCCGTGGCTGAGCCGGCAGGAGGTCGCGGCACTGCAGCGCGCCGACGCCCGGGCGTGGACGAGCGCCGACCTGCCGTTGCTCGACCTGGCCCGTCAGCGACTCGGTGATCCGCAGGCCGCCCGGCGGCGCCGGGAGCAGGCGTCCGCCGCCGCGGCCGAGCAGGAACGGATGTCCCATGTCGTCGACGGCCTGCTCGCCGCCGAGGACGACTTCGAGGGGGTGGCGACCATGCTGATGGGCCAGGACATGCGCGATGCCCTGGTCGACGCCGACGCGCTGCCCCGCACCGACGCCGACCTGCTCGCCGGGCCGTTCGCGCACATCGTCGTCGACGAGGCGCAGGAACTCACCGACGTGCAGTGGCAGATGCTGCTCGCCCGTTGCCCGTCGCGCAGTTTCACCGTCGTCGGCGACCGGGCCCAGGCCCGCAACGGCTTCACCGAGTCGTGGCAACAACGCCTGGGACGGGTCGGGTTCGACGAGATCCGGCTGGCCGGTCTGAGCATCAACTACCGGACGCCGCAGGAGGTGATGGCCCAGGCCGAACCGGTGATCCGCGCCGCGCTGCCCGACGCCAACGTGCCGACGTCCATCCGGGCCAGCGGCCTGCCCGTCACCCGGGCCGCCGTGGCCGAGCTGGAGCCGATGCTGGCCGGCTGGCTGGACGAACACGCCGAGGGCACCGCCTGCGTGATCGGCGCCGCCGGTTTCCAGCCCTCGCCGCAGGTGCGGGCGTTCCCGCGCGTCCAGGTACTGACGCCGACTCTGGCGAAGGGCCTCGAGTTCGACCTGGTGATGCTGGTCGATCCGGACAGCTTCGGCGATGGCATCACCGGCGCCGTCGACCGCTATGTCGCGATGACCCGCGCCACCCGCCAGCTGGTGCTGCTCACCTCCACCTGAGCCGGCCGGCCGAGCTCGCCGCGCTGGTTGTGACGGGTTCTGACGAGTACTGACGCCGAGCACCCGAAAGCCGAACGGCCGTCCGCGGCTTCCTCACCGGCAGGAGGCCACGGGCGGCCGGCACACGGCCGGTTCAGGCGCGTGGCGATGCCCGGCGTCGGGGTGGTTCAGAGCGCCGGTTCGGACCGGGCGGCCTGTACGACGCGGACGACGTCGTTGATCGAGGAGAGGGTGAAGACGTCCTGGTCGTCGATCTCGATACCGTAGGTGCGCTCGACGCGCGAGATCATGACGAGGACCTTCACCGAGTCCGCACCTTCGGCACCACGCAGGTCGGAGTCGGGTGCAAGGCGGTCGAGCGGGATGCCGATCTCACGGTGCACGATCTCGGTGACGGTACGGAGAATCTCGTCGCGGGACGCGGGCGCGGTCGTCATGACACTCCTTCGGGCACAGGCGTCTCGGCCACGGCCAGGTCGGCCATGGCGTGCCGGATGGCCGAGTTGCGGCTCAGGTCGAGGCCGACGGCCGTCCCGAGCATCCGCCGGAGCTTGGCCTGCAGCCTGTCCAGCGCGTCGGGCGGGGAGATCTGGAGGTAGACGTCGATGACGTCGTCGACGGTCTCGTAGCCCCGCATCTGTTCCACCCGCTGGTGCTTGTAGACGCCCACGGGGTGGTTGAGCCGGGCGCTCGTCACATAGAAGTGGATGCGCTCCAGCACGGACTTCAGCTCGTGCGGGTGCTGCGCCAGGCGGCGCTTGAGATAGTAGAGAAACTCGCGGGCGTGCCCGGCCTCGTCCCGGCTCGCCCGCAGGAAGAGGTCAGCCAGAACCGGCTCCTGCACCCATTCCGACAGTGCCCGGTAGACGGTGTTGACAATGATTTCGGAAATAACGTTCGTGGTCAGCGTCGCGCTCGGGGTGACGCCGGCCTCGTACGGTTCACGCAGCGCCTCGATCCTCGCCTGGTCGATGTGGACGTCGACGCCCCGCAGCCAGGCCCGGAACGCGTAGTGGTGCTGGAGCTCCTGATAGGCCCAGACGGCCACGAAGGCCGAGCAGTCGTAGTCGTCGTCGAACTCGCTGAGAAAGCCGTGCAGGCCGGGAAGCGAGGTGGCCTCACCCATCACCACACCCTTGACCAGGGGGATGTAGGCGGGCTGGACGAGCTCGCGATGAATGTTGCCGAGGTCGAGGTCGGAAACCTTCCACTGCAGGCGCTCATAATGCGTGAATACTTCGAAGCTGTGGGCCGTTTCCGGAATGGCGGTCGGCATGGGAGATTCCCTCCTGGGTATTTCCTCGCAGCCCGTTCCGCCCATACCGTAAACGGGCAGCCACCCACCGACAACCAGTGATCCACACTTCGCAATCGCACAATCCGCATCCGCTATCCCGCGGCATCCCACGGCCCCATCCGGCCCGCACCGAGCCGCACCCCACAGGCACATCAGCGCTTCCAGCTCACCCACGCGGACCGGCCGACGGGGTCCTGGCCGGCCGGTCCGCCGGCCATGCATGTTCCTGGCCAGCGGACCGGCCCGCCGTGGGCCGACGTGGGACGCCGCCCAGGTGGCCGTGGCGGCGTCGATCCGCGTGCCTGGCAACGCCCGCCCGCGGTACAACCGGATGGGGCCTCCAGCATCGGAGGACCGTGCCCACCGAGAGGACCGTGCCCGTGACCTCGCCTCACACCCCCGCTGCAGCCTCGGGTGCGCCAACGGCCACGGTCGCCGGCCCGACGGGCGCCTCCCGGTCCACGGTGCGCTCCCCGGCGTTCGCCGTGCACCTGGGATCGGTCAACCCGAGGGCGTGGGTGGATGTCGCGGTCGAGGCGGACCGGCTCGGTTTCGAGTCGGTGTGGGTGCCCGAGCACGTGGTGGTGCCGATCGACACCAGCGGGAGCCCGTTCGCCGGCGCGGACCACCCGCCGATCCCGCCGAACGTCCCGGTGCACGACGCGATGGCCATGCTGAGCTTCATCGCGGCGCGAACCACGAACATCACCATCGGTACGAACGTGTTCAACCTCGGTCTGCGCCACCCGTTCCTCACCGCGCGGGCGGCGACCACGGTGGACATCCTCTCCGGCGGCCGGCTGGCCCTCGGGGTCGGCGCGAGCTGGCTGCGGGCGGAGTGGGAGGCGTTGAACCTCGACTTCGACACCCGCGGGGCACGGATCGACGAGACCCTCGACGTCCTGCGCCGACTGTGGACGGAGGAGGTCGTCGAACATCACGGCCGGTTCTTCGACTTCGGTCCGGTCACGTTCGAACCGCGATCGACGCGGCCGGGTGGGCCGGCGCTGCACATCGGCGGGGACGGGCCGGCAGCACTGCGCCGAGCCGCCACGTTCGGCACCGGCTGGATGCCGATGAACCACACCCTCGAGCAGCTGCCGGCGTCGCTGGAACGCCTGGGGGCCCTCACCGAACGCGCGGGACGCACCGAGCCGCTGGAGATCACCGTCCATGGCCAGGTGCAGCGACCCGAGGACGTCGAGCCCTATGTCGAGGCCGGGGTGACCCGGATCATCGTCCAGGCATGGACCCGCTCCCGGGAGGCGATCGAGGGGATGCGCCGCTTCGCCGAGAACGTCATCGTCCCCCTCGGCGCGCACTGACCGACCTCCCGGCACGCGCCGACCTCCGGCACGCCCCGGGTCGCAGGTCCCCGGACAGCACCCGGAGAACCGGTATCCTGTGCGGGCGCTATCCGGCTAGCGCCGGGAAAATCTGCACACATACAGTATTTTCGGAACTACCCGCAGTAAAGCGACGCAGGTCGCAGAAAATAAACCGCCTTCATGTTGCATCGTTATAGATGTCAGCACTAAATGCGGGAGTGACCTAATGCATTCTGTGGAGCACGTCACCATCACCGATCAGTCGGACGGTGGCTTAGCCATCGAGCTGCCCCGGCAGGACCTACGGCACCGCGCCGAACTCGCGGGCCGGACGGATCGGACGGGGGCTCGCGTGCGAGCCGCGCTGCGCTGCGCGAACGAACCGCTGCGCGCCCGCGTCCTCGCGCACGCACTCGACCTGCCCGCTGCCGAGGTGACCGCCGCCCTGCGGCGGCTGCAGGACCTCGGCGCAGCCACCTCGCGCGATCGCAGGTGGACCGCCGTCACCGACGACTGAACCAGCCGGGGGCACCGAGGCGACGAGCCGGCCGACGAAGCTCCGGCTCGCCTCGACCCCGATCAACCCCGGGCGTTCACCCCTCTTCCCATGCCCTCGTCGAGCGTTTTTCGACGGACTCGGCCGACCACCGGCCGGGTTTCCCCTGACGGGTGTCCCTGGCCGGCGTGATTGCGCGCGTCACATTATTGCTGCTTCATAACCGCGCGTCGTTGATGTTCGTTTCACGACGAACTCGCAGTTGACGGCGTTCTCGACGTTCAGGCAGGTGTCCGCGCCCGGGTTGGCGTCGATGGTGTCGGTGCCGTCTCCAAGACAGATCGCGACGCCGGACACGTTCGGCGCGACCCGCACAAGGTCGCCGCTCTCCAGCGCGTCGACGACGGTGTTGGTCGCCGTGTCATAGCGCGGCGACCCTGCGTTCACCCTGCTCGGAGATGCTCGCCCATGGGGGACCACGGGTTCGGGGACGGCAGATCTGTGGAGGCGGCGTGGGACGGCCCTCGGTCATCATCACCGGCGCGGCGTCCGGGATCGGGCTCGCCTGCGTCCAGCTGTTCGCTGAACGTGGCTGCAACGTGGTTGCCGTCGACGCCGACGAGGCCGGTCTCGCGGACCTGACCCGCACCCCCCGACCGGACGGGGTGCCGACGTCCGACCGGCCGGGCGAGATCGTCCCGCTGGTCGGGGACGTGTCCGCGCAGGAGACGGGCACCGCGATGGTGCAGGCGGCGGTGGACCACTTCGGCCGGCTGGACACCGTCGTGCTCAACGCCGGGATCGGCGGCACCCTGCCGTGGGAGGACGAGGGCGCGATCGCCCGGCTCGACCGGATCCTGGCCGTCAACGTGCGGGGCGTCGCGATCGGCATCCGCTCGGCCGCGCCGGCGCTACGGGCCACCGGCGGCGGCGCGATCGTCGTGACCGCATCCAGTGCCGGGCTCGCGGCCGACCCCGGCAACTGGGCCTACAACGCGTCCAAGGGCGCGGTGGTCAATCTGGTCCGGGCCGCGGCGCTTGACCTTGCCGCCACGAACATCCGGGTCAACGCCATCGCCCCCGGCCTCACCGAGACACCGCTGATGGCCCGCCATCGCGACGTCCCGGGCCTGGTCGACGCGTCCAGCCGGCGCATCCCGCTGCAGCGTTGGGGGCGTGCCCGGGAGCAGGCGGCGGCCATCTGGTTTCTCGCGTCGGCCGACGCCGCCTACATCACCGGTGCCGTGCTGGCGGCGGACGGCGGGCTGACCGCGATGCACGGCGCCGTCCCACCGCCGCCGCTGGCCTGACGTCCCACCCAGGGCAGGGGACCTGCGCAGCCGGCTCGGCCACATGGTCAACAGCGGTGCAACGGGGACGGGCGGGGCCGCACCTGGTGGTTGCGCTCTGTCGGGGATGGGCTCAGCACGGTGTGATGTGTTCACCGGCGGACGCGCACCGCGTCCCAGCAACCGAGGCGAGGAGGACTCCTGGTGAGTACAACGGGATTCTCCTCCTGGGACTGCGGATTCCGCCGAGGGTTGCTGCCCCGCTCGCATTCGGTTCCCCACCGCGGTGGGCGGATCGCCACGCGGGCGTGTATGGGCGGTGAGGCACACCGGGAGGGGACCTCGCGCATCGCACCATCAGGTCCTCTCCCGGACCCTGCACCAGCCGTCACCCCTCGCACCTGTGACCGGCAGACCGCCGCTGAGCACCAGACCACCACCGACCGGCAGACCGCCGCGCCGTCGAGGTCCGGCCAGCAGAACTCCGGCCAGCGGACGTCCACGAGGGCGCGGGTCGGGCCGACCGCACCGGCCGGGCCGGTTCCCCCGCCCCCGCCGTACTGGCGGCGCCCGGCCTGCGCTCCCGGGCTACGGTTCACCTGCCGCGGCGCCATCGTAATTATCCGTTACCGCTATGCCGGACGGACGTGCGAGCTGCGGATGCCCCATCAGCTGTGGTCGGCGTTCGTCGACGACGTGCGCACGGGACGGTTCGAGGTGCTCACCACGGCCGACGGGTCCATCGGCTGGACGTCCTGGAGCGCGGGCCACGGTCAGGTCGCCCGCGGCCTGCCCGACGAGATCATCATCCGGGTCGGAGTGGAAGAGCCACGGGAGAGCCGGCTGCCCTCGACGATCTGGGAGCTGATCCTCGTCGCGGTGCGGGCGCACGCCGTCGACAATCTTGACGCCCCGGCGCCGGCCCGGCCGAACGATCATCGGCCACCCGGATTCCTGCTCCTGCACGGCAGTGCCCTGCGCCCCGTCCGACCACGCCTCGACAGCCAGGACCGGCGCCCGAACGAACAGCTGGTTCGACCAGACGACCCGGCGCGGTCCGCGGAGGGCTGACCGCGCCGGGTCCGCCACCCGCACCCGCACCCGCACCGTGATGGTGCGGCCACAGACCAGGCGCCCCTGCGACGGGGATGCCTCAACCCGACGGGCCGCCCGCCGCCCCCACCCCATCAGCGGGCGGCCCGTCGGATGTCCACCGGCGCCCCGTGCCGCCCGTTCGGGCCGGCTGGCGGGTGCACCTGTGAGCCGTTCGCGGTCGCCGGGTGCACCCGTCCGAGTGCACCCGGCGCGACCAGCAGATTCGACGTCTTTCGAGCGGGACACGGGTGCCCTGCGGGTGCACCGGGGTGTTCCCACGGGGGTGCCCGCGGGCACCCGCTCACGGGTGTTCACGCGCCGCCGGCGACTCCGGGACGGCCGGCACCAGCGCCATGCCCCGTATCCGGGGCGATTCCGCGGTGCACCGGGAATTATCCTTTATTTCTGCCCGGAGCACATGTCCGCCGACCCGCTGACACCGATGTGCCCGGTCGCCGGATGCTGCTTTCAACAGAGCTTTTCCGGCCGGTCGGGGCGAAGTTCCGACCGGCCGGAACCACGTGGGTCAGACCGCGGCGAACGACACCTCGGTCGACTTGATCAATGCGGTGACCTCGAGACCCGGTGCCAGACCGAGCTCCTCGGCCGCTGCCCGGGTGATGGCGGCCGTGATCTCCACGCCCTCGCCCAGCGCGATGCGCGCGACCGACATCGCACCCCCGGAATCAAGCTCGACGAGCGTCCCGCGCAGCTTGTTTCGGATGCTCAGCCCAGCGGTTTCGCGGATGGCCACGGAGATGTCCGTCGACTTGATCAGCGCCGCGACGGGACTGCCCACACCCACCCCCAGCTCCTTGATCGCATCCATGGTGACGGTGGCCGTCAGCGTGTGCCCACCGGAGATCTCCATGGCGACGGTCCCCATGACGGAGCCGTAGACAACTTCGCTCACAATCCCGGTGAATTGATTACGAATACTAAGGACCATGAATAAATCCTACCCGGTGGATGTATCGGACGAGTTGCCACGACGAGGCCTCACCTTGACGGCGCGATCAACGCCGGACGGTAACCGGCCGCAACGTCGTCGACGCCGATTCCCCTCACCCGACCGCACCACATCGACGGGTGACCCCCTACCCCTTTCGGGCATAAATCCGCCGGCACGGGCACCACATCAGACCTGGTTCCGCATCTGCGTCAAAATTGCTACCATCGACCCGTAGTTGCGGAAGAAATGGCCCGCAACCTGCCCGTGATCCGCGGGTGCGCCCACGCAACCGGAAGGGACACAGGTGACGTCATTGCAGCTCAGCGTCATTATGGTTGAACTGGGACGGCGCGGTGCCCGGGAGCTGACGGCGAGCAGCGGCCACCAGGTGCTGGCACCTCCGGGCGGCTGGACTTCTGTTCGTAGCCGGGCGTCAACAGAGTTGATAATTTTTGACCCGACACGAAAAACGCCGGAAACCGACCGGCCCACAGCCGGCCGGCACCTTTGTTCTGACCCTTTCCAGCAGAGCCGACACGACCCGGCGAGCAGAGTAGGTGGCTGACGTGTTCTGGAGCGGTTCCGCGCACTCGCACGAGGAGACGAAGCAGTGGCTCGCCCGCGTCGATACCGTCACTCCGGTGCTGGTCCGGGAGCGTGAACGGACCGAACGAGAACGGGTGACGCCCGCGGCCGTCATCGACGCGCTGCGGGAACAGGGCATCCATCGCATGTGGGTGTCCCCGTCGTTCGGCGGCGGTGGCGTCAGCGTGCACACCGGCTCCGCCGTACTGCAGGCGCTCGCCCGGGTGGACGCCTCGGTCGCCTGGCAGATGGGTGTGCAGGGGGTCATCTCCCGGATGTCGGACTACCTGCCCGAGCAGGTCTCCGCCCAGCTGTTCGCCGAGTGCGACGGGCTCGTGGTCGGCGGCATCAACCCGACCGGACACGCCGAGCCGGTCCCCGGCGGCTACCGGCTGCGTGGCCGCTGGTCGTTCGCCAGCGGCTCGACCCACGCCGAGTGGCTGGTCTGCGCGAGCCTCGTCACCGATGACACCGATGACACCGGCGGCACCGATGACACCGGCGGCACCGGCACACCGCTGGCGCCCGGTTCCCCACCGCCCGTCCGCATGTTGTTCGTGCCCGCCGACGCGGTGCGCTTCGCCGAGGACTGGCAGTCGGTGGGCCTGCGCGGCACCGGCAGCGTGAGCTTCTCCGTCGACGACCTGTTCGTTCCCGAGGAGTTCACCGTCGACGGGAGCCTGCTGCGCCGCCCGCCGCAGACCCGGCCTTCGCGGGGATATCCCATCGCCTACTACGACTTCGGGCCGTTCACCACCGCCTCCACCGCCCTGGGCATCGCCCAGGACGCCCTGAGCGCTTTTCCCGGCATCGCGGTGGGCGCCGTGCCCGCACGCGGCAGCCAGACGCTGGCCTCCAGTCACACCGTGCAGGCGGGGCTCGCCCGGGCCGCCGGTCTGGTCCGGTCCGCGGAGCTCATGCTCGAGGATGCGGCCAACCATGCCGGCCCACACGGTCCGATCGGCGGCGAGGACCTGTCCGCGCTGATCAGGCTGGCTGCGGCCACCGTCGGGGAGAACACCGTGCGGGCCGTCGACAGTCTGCACAGCCTGGCCGGCACCCGGGCACTGGCCGAGAGCAGCCGGCTGGACCGCTGCTTCCGGGACGTCCACAGCGCTGTTGCGCACATCACGCTGGCTCCGGCGAACTTCGAGATGGTGGGTGCCTACCTGCTCGGCGACGCGCTGATGATGCGACGATGACCAGGACCCGCATCGGTGCCCGGACTGACACGCGGGCCTGGCGGGCACGACGGCGGACGCTGCCGAGCCGGCGCCGTCCCTGCCCCCGCCACCCGCGGATGCCCGATCGGCCACCGTCCAGACCCGGCCTCTCCCCGCGCCGACCCGCCCGCGGGCCCGCCTCGTTCGCCGGGACGCGCCAGGCGCCGATGACCAACGACGCCGCCTGAGCACCACGGCCTCCCGAACCCCGTCAAGCACCGAGCAGCAGGCACCGACCGACTCCGATACAACTGCGACGATCACCCCGACGCCTCGCGATTCGGGTCAATAATGAGCGGATGGCCTTCACATCTCCCGGTAGGATGAGCTCAATGCCCGCATTTGACGTGAAGCCCACCATCGTCGCCCATCCGGATAATCTGGTGGACGATTTCTGTCCTCGGCGCCATCGCTTTGACCGCAGGCCGGACAGATACCCACTTGTCACCTTTTCGACAGGTCTGGGTCGAGATGCAGCCATCAGGATGCGGAGGCCGACATGACCCACACGTGTCCCACCGTGGCCACACCGCAGGCGGCCCACGCTCCCTACCCGGGTGCCGTGGCGGCCGATGGTCCTGAGGTGCTGTTTGTCTGCACCCGGGGCGCCGGTCGTTCGCCGATGGGGGCGGCGCTACTCAGCCAGCACAGCCACGGTCGCATCCAGGCCCACTCGGCCGGTACCTCCCCCGCGCCGTGGACGGCGCCCGCGGTCGTCACGGCCATGGCCGAGCTCGGCATCGATCTGTCCGCCCACCGGCCCATCCGGCTGACCGATGACGCCGTGCGGTCCGCGTCCGTGGTCATCACCATGGGCTGCGGTGACGCCGTCCCGCAGTACCCGCATGCCCGGTACCTGACCTGGGAGGTCGACGATCCGGCCGAGCGACCGCTCGAAGAGGTCCGGTCCATCCGCGACGAGATCGACACGCGGGTGCGCGCCCTGCTCTACAGCCTCGGCGTCGCCGCCCGGGTCGGTCTGCTGCGCGGTGGCACCCCCGACCCGGGCCTGACGGACCCCGACCGGTCGGCCGCCGGCCCTCCCGCGGGCGGCTGTCCCGCCACCGACGGCTCGGGCGGTACGGGCCTGGTCGCCGGCGGGCGAATCGTCGGTGACGCGCTCACACCCCGGGCATCCGCCCCACCGATCGGTCCTCCGTTGATCGGGGCGCCGGCCGCCGGCCAGGTCCTCCGTGGGCCGGCTGTGTTCGGGCACGGCAGTTGGCCCCGCCGGCTGTCCGTCCCCCCGCCGCGCACCCGCGCCTACCTCGGCCGGGCACCGCAGACCGGACCGGCGCTGCACGGCTGAGTCCCCGAGCGGCCCGATCCCTGCGCGGCCCCGTCCCGCTCGACCGAGCGGCTTCGCGGCTCAGTGGCTGCGCCGGCCGACGCCGGCCGACGCCGGCTGAGACCGGCCCGGCGTCACTCGGCGGCGATGCGGCCGACATGGGCGATGGTGCACCGCAGCGCGGTGCCGCTGGGGACGTCCGCGCCGACCGGGTGGACGGTGAACGTCTCGGTCTGACCTGACCCGACCCGCAGCACAGAGGTCAGACCGCTTTCGATTTTGCTGTCGTTGGCCTGGACGTCGATCTGGATGACGTAGTTCGACTGTTTGGACGAGCCGTTGTGCACCGTTCCCCGCACCACCGCCCGGTGGTTGTCGGGGTCGCGCGTGCAGTTGGTGATGCGCACGTCGTTGGCCACCCCGGACCCGCTGGACGAGCAGCCGACGAGCAGGCCGGTGCATGCCGCGGCGAGCCCCAGCAACGCGCCGCCCGCGCCTACCCGCGCTGTGGCGCCACCGGCCGCGACCAGGCGTGGACGCCCTGGCTCGCCGCCGGCCGAGAGCAGAGCCCGGGCTCGGGCACGGGCACGACCGCTCCGGTCGGCGCGGATGACTCCCGCGCGTCCGGACCGGCAACAATCACGCGAGGACCGCATTCTTCGAGCCTATGAGGCGGCACCGCCGTTGGCTGCGTGGTAACGATTCCCGTACTGTCAGCTCCCTGACTGCGTCCGCGAGAAACCGATCGCGCGCCACCGGCGAACGGGACCGGGCCGTGTCCGGAGGACCGGGCCGGCGCCACGGTTCCCACTCACGTACCGCGGTGCATCCCGCCCGTGTGGACGGCCCGGTTTCCACCGGCCCGGTTGCGGCCGGCCTGATCCCGGTTGGCCTGATCCCGGTTGGTCCGGTCCCGGCTGGCCTGCTCGTCGTCGTGGTCGGCGTCGAACACGACCCAGCGGCCCCGCCCGGCGTTCTTTGCCCGGTACAGCGATCGATCGGCGGCCCGCATCAGCTCGTCGAAGTCGCCCCCGAGAACCTCACGTTCGACCAGCCCCACGCTCGCCCCCACGGTGAACAGGTGGCGGCCGATCCGGATCGGTTCGGCCAGGGCGGCCAGCACCCGCGCGGCCACCGCCGTCACGTCCTCGATGCCGTTGGTGTCGGCCAGCAGCAGGACGAACTCGTCCCCGCCCATCCGGACCAGCAGCTGCCCGTCCGCAAGCGTGGCGCGCAGCCGCTCGGCGACAGCTATGAGCAGCCGGTCACCGACATCGTGCCCGTGGCCGTCGTTGACCGCCTTGAACCGGTCGAGGTCGACGAAGCACAGGCCGATCCGCCGCGGCCGGCCGGTGGCGGTCAGGTCGCCGACCCGTTCACCGAGGGCGATGCGGTTCGGCAGGCCGGTCAGGGCGTCGTGACGGGCCTGGTGTCGCAGCACCTCCTGCAGTTGGTGACGTTCCGTCACGTCGGTGACGAGAGTCAGCTGGACGTCGCATCGTCCACCGCTGTGCTGGCAGGACGTCGACAGTTCGGCGTACACGACCGCCCCGGACGGCCCGCGCAGCCGCAGCTCACTGCGTAGTCGCGGCTCGGCCCGCGGGCCGCGGGCGGACCCGCCGCGCCGCTGGGCGGCCAGCTCCAGGCCGAGGTGCGCGGCATCGTCCGGGTGGGCGAAATCGGGCAGCGACCGGCCGATCATCCGCGCGGGCGAGACGCCGACCATCCGCGCGAACGCCTCGTTGGCGTCCTGGATCCGACCGTACTCGTCGGCGAGGACGATACCCACGGTGGGCGCGGAGAAGATCAACCGCACCCGCTCGGCGGTGGCCTGGTGGGCGGCCCGGTGAATCCGGCCCTGGTCGGCGAGGATGCGTTCACGCAGCGCCTGGGTGTAGCCGCGGACGAACGCGCCCTGCAACGCGGCGATCCGGCCGGTGAGCTCGGGGTTCGGTTCCAGCGCGAGCGCGGTGAGCAGCTGTGCGCCGCAGACCTCGACGGTCGCGGCGAGCGCGTCGCAGGCACCGTAGGTGTGCTCGAGCAGGGCGACGGCGACGGGTGCCGCTTCCTGGGCGACGAACGGTTCGCGCAGCAGAACGTCGACCAGCCGCTCGGACAGCCCGTGCAGCCGCCGTTCGACGTCGGGCTGGGGACTGTCCGGGAAGCTCGCACCCACGATCGCGCGGGCCCATGCCCGGGCGAAACCGTCAATCCCTTGGGCCCGGGCCGCCGACGCGGGCCCCACGGCCCGCAGCGCCCCGCCGGGCGGAGCCATGGACGCCTCCATCCAAGCTACCGGCGGCCCACCGCGGCGAGCGCCACGGACCGTTTCGGGTCGTCCCTCAGCGGGTCGAGCCCGGCCGGACCCGGGTCGGGCCGCCAGCTCGGTGAGTGCACGAGCCCGGGCTCGACCAGGGTGTAGCCCTCGAGTAGCCCGGCGATCTGCTCCTTCGTCCGCGGGTTGATCCCGGTGGACGTCCGGTCGTAAACGCCGCGGACGTTGCGGGACTCGTCGTTCCAGTCGTCGGCGACCAGATGCGACACGGCCAGCGCGCTGCCCGCGACGGTCGCCGCGCGAAAGGCCCGCACGATGGCGCCAGGGTCGTCCTCGTCGTCGATGAAGTGCAGCACGGTGACCATGAGGACGGCGACCGGACGGGTGAGGTCGAGCAGGGCGGTGACCGGTTCGGAGCGCAGCACCGCCGCCGGGTCCCGGACGTCGGCGCGCAGCATCGCGGCCCCCGGGTTGTCGGCGAGCAGCATCTCGGCGTGGGCGACCGCCACCGGGTCGATGTCGACGTAGACGACGCGGGCCTTCGGGTCGAGGTGCTGGGCGATCTCGTGCACGTTGCCGACGGTCGGCACGCCCGAGCCGAGGTCGAGGAACTGGTTGATGCCGAACTCGGTCTGGATGTGGCGCACGGCCCGGTGCAGGAACAGCCGGTTCGAGCGGGCCACCAGCGGCGCGTCGGGGAAGGTCCGCACGACCGCCGCGTAGGCGTCCCGGTCGGCGGCGAAGTTGTGCGAACCACCGAGGGCGTAGTCGTACATGCGCGCGGCGCTCGGCCGGTCGACATCCACGCCCGTCGCCCATCCGGGTACGTCAGCCATCGTCACCCTTCCCGTTCGACCGGCCCAGCGCGGGCACGGACGGTGAAAGAATTGTCCATGCTCGCAACATTCGTCACCAGGCGGGTCGGTCAGATCGCACTGGACGATCAGCCCCGGGCCAGCCGGTCACACGCAGCGTCACCGACACGGAGCCACCCCGGCCAGACCCCGTCGGCCGGCCCGGCGACCATCCACGACCGGCCGGGTGTGGCCACCGCGGGCGCCGGCTCACAACCGAAGACCGGACAGACCGGCCCGGGACCAGAAAAGGACCAGCACACATAGTCACCCGGCGGAATCGCGCGTACACCCTTGCTGGCGCTGCCGGCATCGTCGGCGTTACCCGGCTGCCGGTGAAGGTGCACGTGCCGCGGACGTGGTGGAGGACCCCGGTGGAGGAGCCACGTAGATGACGCGGGTGGATGGAGCCAGTCAAAGGAGCGGCCGGACGCGCCGGCGAAAGAACGCGCGAGCGACCCGCACATCCGCAGAACAAAATGCCGGCGGAATACACCGATGCAGAGAACCGGGCCTGCACCGGACGGCCGGATCCGCACCCCACGACCAGCCGGACGGGCATCCCGGCAGCCAGCCGGCCCAGGCCCCGCCCAGGCGAGCACCGTCGACCCCGCGGCGACCGGCTGCGGGCCAGGAACACCGAGGCAGCCGGGCCTGCGGGAGTCGCAGAACCCCGCTCGGCCCGACGTGGGGGCGGGCGGTAAGGTGAACGCCGGACATCACGCGGTCCTTTTCCCAGGTTGCCCCCACAGGTGGGTCGCCGCCCGCGGAACAACCACACACGACGCGATGTCCGGGCTAGGCCTATTCGCCCGCCGGATCAGATGTGCTCCACACCACACAATGCGAGCTCCATCGTCGCGGAGTGAGGTGACGATGAACACGATGCCAGGGCGCTCATAGGGCGGAAGATAGTCAGGGGAGACCCGTGTGCTCGTGGGGATACGGTCTCCGCGGCGCCAACGGGCACCGCTGGGAGTCAAGAGTTTGAGCGGAGAAGGATCGTGAATACGGACAGCGCCCACACCGGGCATGCCGGCGAACCGGAACGGCTCGAGGGGCGCCGGAGCTCCCCGCACCGCGTGGTGATCATCGGCTCTGGCTTCGGCGGATTGTTCACTGCGCAGGCTCTTCGCAAGGCGCCCGTCGAGATCACCCTGGTTGCCAAGACCACCCATCACCTGTTCCAGCCGCTGCTCTACCAGGTAGCGACGGGCATCCTGTCCGAGGGCGAGATCGCCCCGACCACCCGTGAGGTCCTCAGCAAGCAGGACAACGCCCAGGTCGTGCTCGGCGAGGTGACCGAGATCGACGTGAAGGCCCGCACCGTCACGTCACAGCTGCTCGGGCGCACCACCGTGCAGCCCTACGACAGCCTCGTCGTCGCCGCCGGAGCCGGGCAGTCGTACTTCGGCAACGACCACTTCGCCACGCACGCCCCGGGCATGAAGAGCATCGATGACGCCCTCGAGCTGCGCGGGCGGATCTTCGGCATGTTCGAGCTCGCCGAGGCCTCCACCGACCCGGCCGACATCGAGCGGCTGCTCACGTTCGTCGTGGTCGGCGCGGGCCCCACCGGCGTGGAGATGGCCGGGCAGATCGCCGAGCTGTCACGGCGCACGCTCAGGCACGACTTCCGCAGCATCGACACGACCCGGACCCGGGTGATCCTGCTCGACGCCGCGCCCGCCGTGCTGCCGCCCTTCGGCGAGCGGCTCGGCGAGAAGGCGCAGGACAAGCTCGAGAAGATCGGCGTCGAGGTCCAGCTCGGCGCGAAGGTCGTCAACGTCGATGCGACCGGCATCGAGGTCGAGGACGCCGACGGCTCCCGCCGGCGCATCGAGTCGGTCTGCAAGGTGTGGGCCGCCGGGGTCGCGGCAAGCCCACTGGGCAAGCAGCTTGCCGAGCAGACCGGTGCCGGCATCGACCGGGCCGGCCGCATCGAGGTGCTGCCCGACCTCACCCTGCCCGGCCACCCCGAGGTCTTCGTCATCGGCGACATGATGAGCCTCGACCGGCTTCCTGGCGTCGCCCAGGTCGCCATCCAGGGCGGACGGCACGCGGCCAAGGAGATCCAGGGCTGGGTGGCGGGCAAGCGCACCGGCAACCCGTTCAAGTACCACGACAAGGGCAGCATGGCCACCATCTCGCGGTTCAGCGCGGTGGCCAAGATCGGCAACGTCCAGTTCAGCGGATTCTTCGCCTGGCTGGTCTGGCTTGCCGTGCACCTCGTCTACATCATCGGGTTCAAGCACCGCCTGACCACCCTGCTGCACTGGACGGTCAGCTTCATCGGCCGCGGCCGCTCGGAGCGCACCGTCACCGAGCAGCAGATCTTCGCCCGGGCGGCCCTGCAACGCCTCGGGGACAACTTCGCCCCGTCCCTGCCCCCCAAGGCGGACGAGGCGCCCAGCTGGACCGGCGCCGCCCGCTCGGCGGTACCCGCGCAGCCCACCCCGGAGGCGAACGGCCGGGCCGCGTCCCGCGTCTGACAAGGACCCCCCTCGCACCCTGAGTAAAAGCACCACGTCAGGCGTCTGGCCGTCCATGCGGCACGGCCCAACGGCCACCGCGACCATGACCGCCCGGGCCGGGAGATAATCTCCCCGACCCGGGCGGTTCGCGTGGGGACACCCATCGCCCCTGCCCTGCCCCGCCCGCCGAGACCCCAGCCGCCGAGACCCCGCCCCGAACCCCGGCCCGGCGCCACCTCCGGGCTGGCGGAGACACCGATCGGGTGGGTGCCGGCCATCATGCCGGCCGGGGCACCCCACGCGTGGTCATCCCCCGCACGCCGCCCGGCGGCCACCCCGACCCCCCGCGCGGATCGACCGCACACCCCACCGTCCGGACCACGCTGATCACGTGCCCGCCCGGCGGCCCACCTGCCGACTCCACCGTCCGGATGCACTGACTCGGCAACCGGACACGGTTCGCATCTGGTTCACATGTCAGCGCGCCACCATGGCGAGGACGGCGCGCCACCCCGGTGCGCCACGCCGTCACCTACGGCGTGTGGACGGGTGAAAGGACAGCAACGATGCGCAGGTTCATGAGCACGCGACGGGGTGCCGTCGTGGCCGCGGTGGGCATGCTCGGTCTCGGACTCGGCGTCGGCGTCGGACTGACCGGCACGGCGGCGTTCGCCGACACCCCCGCGTCCGCCGGGGCCTCCCCGTCCGCACCAGCGGCGACGGCGGGTGACCGGCCCGGAGCGGATCACCCGAGGCTCGCCGAGGCCCGCCGTCTGCGCCAGAACGCGCTGCACGGCGAGGCGACCGTGAAGACCGACCACGGCTACGAGGTCGTCGACGGGCAGCGCGGCAAGGTCACCACGATCAGCCCGACCTCGCTCAGCGTCACCAGCGAGGACGGCTACGCCGCGACCTACGTCCTGACCGGCGAGACGAGGTACCGCGTCGACCAGAAGGCGGCCAAGGTCACCGACATCCATTCCGGCGACACCGTGACCGTGCGCGCCCGCACGGTGGACGGCACCCACACCGCCGTCGCCGTCGCCGAGCCGAAGGCCTGACGACCGTCCGTCGGATCCCCGCGGGACCAGTCGGGATGATGCGACAGTCAGGTACTCCGTACCCGTCTCATACGATGACGCACCGGACGAACTGATCCATCCCGACAGCCGCCTCGCGACCGGACAACGTCTTTTCCGGACGGCGTCCCGCGCGGCGACCCGGCCCTGCGGCTCCGACCCGACCCGCGCCGCCGACCGGTGGCGCCCGACGCGGTGCCGCGTCCGCCGGGAGGAGGACGAGGGCACGATGATCAATAGTGGCGGGATCAACAGCGGCGGGATCGACGGCGGGGCAAGGGGCGACGGCGGCGCAGACAGCGGTGGCAGGGTCGACAGCGGCGCCCGGGTCGGTACGCATGTGCGGACGAACCGGGCGCGCTGGAACGAGATCTCCGACGAGTACCAGCGGTTGAACGGGCCACAGATCCGCCGGCAGGCGTTCACCGGGGACATTTCCTGGGGGCTGTGGGAGATTCCCGAATCGCGGCTGAGGGTGCTGGGCGAGGTCGACGGGCGGGATGTGCTGGAGATGGGCTGCGGCGGCGGCCAGTGGTCGACGGCGCTGGTCCGCCGTGGGGCGCGGGCCGTCGGGCTGGACCTGTCGGAACGGCAGCTGAGCCACAGCCGGCGGCTGGCCGCCGACACGGGGCTCGGCTTCCCGCTGGTGCAGGCGAGCGCCGAGGCGGTGCCGTTCGCCGAGGCATCTTTCGACATCGTCTTCGCCGACCATGGCGCGTTCAGCTTCGCCGACCCGATGCGGGCCATCCCGGAGGCGGCCCGGGTGCTGCGTCCCGGCGGACTGCTGGCCTTCAGCCACGTCAGCCCGATCTACGAGGTCACCGTGCGTCCCGGCCGGGACTCCCCCGGCACCCGTCTGATCCACGACTATTTCGGCCTGCGGCTTGTCGCCGAGGCGGACGGTCTGGTCAGCATGAACCTGCCGTACGGGGCCTGGATCAGGCTGTTCCGCGACAGCGGCCTGATCGTCGAGGATCTCCTCGAACCGCGCCCGCCGAGCCCCGTGCCGGCCGCCGTCCAGTCCGACCCGGTGTTCGACGGCCAGGCGGTGTTCGACGGCCAGGCGGTGTTCGACGGTCAGGCGGTGTTCGACGGTCAGGCGGTGTTCGACGGTCAGGCGGTGTTCGACGGTCAGGCGGGGGAAGCCTCCGGTGGGCGCGACGACGAGGCGTGGGCCCGCCGGTGGCCGTCCGAGTGCATCTGGCGGCTCCGCAAGCCGGTGCGGTGAACACGTCCGGCGCGGCGGCGGTCGACGGACCGGCAGCGGAGCTGGTCGACGCGATGGCCCGTCTCGCCCCGCGGTTCGCGCCAGTCATGGACGTCCCCGCCCAGGCCGCACCACCGTGGACGCCGGTGGTGGTGTCCCGCCGCGACGACCGGCTGATCGTGCGCTGCGGCGACCTCGTGCTCAAGGCGCATCCGGCCGGTACGGATCCGCAGCAGCTGGCCGCCCGGCTGCGGGTCGCCGCCCGCCCGGCGCTGCGGAAGGTGCTGCTCGCTCCGCTTCCCCTGGCCGAACCGCCGGTCCCGACCGGGCGGCCGGAGACGTTCGTGGCCCGGATCGGGTCCCAGCTGGTCAGCGCCTGGCCCGCGGGGCACGGTCTCGGGGCACGCGACGTCGACCGGGCACCCTGGGCGCCGGCCGGCGCGCTGCTCGCCCGACTGCACCGGTTCCCGGTCGGCCTCGGCGATCTCGCCACCCTGCCGGCGGCGAACGTCCTGCGCCGCCTCGCCGATCGCGTCGCCCGGCTGCGCCCACACGCCGGTCATCAGCTCGCCGCCCCCGTCCTCGCCGCGCACGACACCCTCGCCGATCCGGCGGCTTCCCGGCCGGGTCGGCCAACCACGGTGGTGCACGGCGACTGGCATTTCGGCCAGCTCGTCGCGCTGCCCGACCTCGGGTGGCGCGTCATCGACGTCGACGATCTGGGGCTCGGCGATCCCGCCTGGGATCTGGCCCGCCCGGCCGCCTGGTTCGCCGCCGGGCTGCTGACCATGGACCGGTGGGCTGCTCTGCTGGACGCCTACCGCGCCGGCGGCGGGCCCGCCGTCCCGGCCGACGGCGACCCGTGGCCAGTGCTCGACCTGCCGGCGCGCGCACTCACCGTGGAGTACGCCGCGACCGCCGTCGCCGACCACCTCGGCCTGGCCGGCGCGGACCGTCCGATGGCGGACGTCGACCGGGAGTTCGTCGCCGCCTGCGCACGCATCGCGGCAGCACACCGGTCGGCACCGGACTGACCGGCCGAGACGGACCGACCGGCAGAGACGGACCGACCGGCAGAGACGGACCGACCGGCAGAGACGGTCGGGAAGGCGACTGCTCGGCGGCGGTGTGCAGTCCAGCCGATACGCTCGAGGCAAGATCCGATGTCTGGCGCACGCTGATCGGCAGGTGGCAACCGTGAGCTACACCCTGCAGTGCCCGAAGTGTCACGCGGCGATGCGGACGTACAACCGCAACGGCGTCCAGATCGAGCAGTGCGACGGCTGTCGCGGCATCTTTCTCGACTACGGCGAGCTGGAGGCACTGACCCGACTCGAGGGGCAGTGGAGCCAGCCGCCCCCGCCTCCCGCCCCCGCCCCGTACGCCCAGCCCGGCGGCTTCCCGCAGGGCGGTCACTACGCCGCGCAGCCGGTGCCGTACCCACAGCCCGGGCACTACGACCAGCCCGCCTGGGGTCACGGACACGGGCACGGTCGCGCCAAGCACGGTGGCTTCGCCCGCATGCTGTTCAGCTCCTGAGCTGCCCGGCGCCTCGCCTGCGGGCTCTGGACGAGATCGCCTGGTCGCCGGGAACGCCCCACCCGGTCGCGGCCTCGCCCGGTCACCGGGTGGCGCCTGGTGTTGACTGGAGGCCATGCCTCTGACTGGAGAGTACGAACCCAGCCCCGCGTCCTACGTCCGCGACCAGGTCGCCGAATACGAAAGCTCCGGCGGCACCCGGGGCAACGACCTCAAGGGCGTGCCCGTCATCATTCTGACGACCAGGGGCGCGAAGTCCGGGAAGATCCGCAAGACCCCACTGATGCGGGTCGAGCAGGGCGGCGCCTACGCGGTGGTCGCTTCGCAGGGCGGCGCGCCGAAGCACCCTGTCTGGTATCACAACATAGTGGCCGATCCGCACGTCGAACTGCAGGACGGCGCGGACCGGCGGGACTACGTCGCCCGCGAGGTCACCGGCGACGAGAAGGACCGCTGGTGGGACCGCGCGGTCGCCGTCTGGCCGGACTATGCGGACTACCAGCGCAGGACCGACCGGGTGATCCCGGTCTTCGTGCTGGAGCCCGTCGCCTCCTGATCGGTCTGGTCGGTGTCCGCCCCGGGTCGACGCGTCGGCGCGCCAAGCTGCCAGGCCAGTGACACCGCGGCGATGCTCTGGGCGCACAGCAGGCCGACGAGCACCACCACCTGAAAGCGGGCCGCCCCGGCGGGCGACGCGCCACCGAGCAGCGCGCCGACGAACGTCCCCGGCAGCGTGACCAGGCCAACCGTGCGGGTCTGGTCCAACGCCGGGACGAGCGCCTCGGCGACGCTGTCTCGGGCGATGTCCACGACCGCCCGCCGCGGCGGTGCGCCGAGGGCGAGCCACGCCTCCACCTCGTCCCAGCGACGACGCAGCCCGTCGTCGAGGCGCCGGCCGGTCAGTGTGCAGGCGGTCATCGTCCCGCCGACGATGCTGCCGGCAAGCGCGACCAGGGTGCGCACCGTGGGCGACACCGCGCCGACGGCGAAGATGAGCCCGACGGTCACTCCCGCGCCCAGCAGGCACGAGACCGTGACCCGCCGGGTCGCCGCGACGAACCCGGCCAGGCGCCGCGACGCCGTCACCACCGCGGCGGTCAGCATCACCGCCAGGACCGCGATGGAGGCCAGCGGCGCGGCGAACACCCCGCGCAGGGCGAGCCCGATGACGGTGAGCTGGACGATCGCCCGTAGCGAGGCGGTCACCACGCCCGTTCGGCGCGGGATCCGGGCCCAGGACAGCACCCCGACGGCCACCGCGAGCAGCAGCGCCAGCCCCACGCCCAGCCGCACGTCGACCTCCGCCGCCGCGCTCACCTCCCCGGGCCCCGCCTCGTCGGTGCTGGCGGCCGCTGTGTCCGCCCGGGCAAGTCCTACCATCTGTAGTAGCTGACCGGGGGCGTTTCGACGGGGCCGGGAACGGCGCCGGTGCGGCGGCGTAACGGCGGAAGGGGTACGGATGCGGGTGCATGGGTCCGGAACGCGGCACGGATGATCACAGGACTTGAGGTCGCGACGATCACCGTCACGCTGATCGTCGCGGTGGCCTGCCTGGTACAGGTCCTGCGGGACCGGCCGGTCGGGGTGGGGCTGCTGGTCGGTGCCGGCGGATGCGAGCTGGCGCTGGTCGCCCAGGCGGTCGCCGCGGTGGTGAAGCTGATCGGCGGCGAGCAGGCCGGGGAGCCGGCCGTGTTCGTGCTGTATCTGATCGCCTCGGTCGTGGTGCTGCCGATCGGGGTGTGGTGGACGCTCGGTGAGCGCTCCCGCTGGGGCAGCGCGGTCCTCGGCGTCGCGTTCCTCGCCGCCGCGATGGTCGTCGTCCGACTTGGGCAGGTCTGGGCGAGCGCCGGTGGCTGAGACCTCGTCCGGGCCGGGGCGGATCCTGGTGACCGTGTACGCGATCTTCGCGGTGGCGGCCTGTTCCCGCTCCGCCGTCCAGATCGCCACCGAGTTCGACCATGCCCGGCTGGCCTACCTGCTGTCCGCGTTCGCCGCCGTGGTCTATGTCGTGGCGACGGTGGCGCTCACCCGCCGCGGGCCGCGCTGGCACCGGGTCGCGGTCGCCGCCTGCGCGACGGAGCTCGCCGGTGTGCTCGCGGTCGGCACCGCCAGCGTCCTGGACCAGGGTGCCTTCCCTGACCAGGCCGTGTGGTCCACCTACGGCAGCGGCTATCTGTTCATCCCGGTCGTCCTGCCCGTGCTCGGTCTGCTCTGGCTGCGCCGCACCCGGGCGGCGATGGCCTGATCCGCCCGTCCCGGGCTACCGGCCACATCCGTGACCAGGCCCGGCCGGCATCTCGTAGGTTCGCGGTATGCACACGCTCACCCGGGACGAGGCCGTCGCCCGCGCGCAGTTGCTGCGCGTCGACGGCTACGACATCGAACTGGACCTCACGGCGGCCCGCACGTCGACGGAGTTCGGTTCGACGACCCGGGTCCGGTTCAGCCTGCGCGACCCGGCCGAGGACGCCACGGGACCCGACCGGGCCGGCCCCGACGGGAGCGCCCCCACCGGCCCGTCGGCGCGGCCCGCCGGCGGCTTCGCCGAACTCAAGGCCGTGGACGTCCACGACCTGCGGCTCAACGGCCGCCCACTCGGCCCGGCGGCGCGCGATGGCAACCGGATCCTGCTCGGCGAGCTGGCCACGTCCAACGAGCTCGTCGCGTCGACGACGATGCGCTACTCCAACACGGGCGAGGGGCTGCACCGGTTCAGCGACCCCGAGGACGGCGAGGTGTACCTGTACGCCCAGACCTTCCTCGACGACGCCCAGCGGATCTTCGCCTGTTTCGACCAGCCGGACCTCAAGGCCCCGGTGCGCCTGGTCGTGCTGGCGCCGCCGGACTGGGTGGTGCGGGCCAACGGCGCCGGCCGGCAGACCGCGCCGGGACGCTGGGAGTTCACCGAGACACCACCGCTGGCAACGTACTTCGTCACCGTGGTCGCCGGGCCGTACCACCTCATCGAGGACAGCCATGACGGGATCGCGCTCGGGCTGCTGTGCCGCCGGGCGCTCGCGCCGCATCTGCAGGCCGACGCGGGCGAGATCCTCGAGGTGACGAAGTCCTGTCTGGATCGCTACCACGAGCTGTTCGCCGACCGTTACCCGTTCGGCAAGTACGACCAGGCGTTCGTCCCGGAGTTCAACGCCGGGGCGATGGAGAATCCGGGCTGTGTCACCTTCCGCGACGAGTTCGTCTACCGTTCGGCGGTGACCGACGCCGAACGTGAGCTGCGGGCGGTCGTCATCGCGCACGAGATGGCCCACATGTGGTTCGGCGACCTGGTCACCATGCGCTGGTGGGACGACCTGTGGCTGAACGAGTCGTTCGCCGAGTACATGGGCTACCGGGTCACCGCCGAGGCGACCCGCTTCACCGACGCCTGGACGAGTTTCGCCGTCGGCCGCAAGGCCTGGGGGTATGCCGCCGACCAGCGACCCTCGACCCATCCGGTCGCACCCGTCGACGTCGCCGACACCGCCCTCGCCCTGCTGAACTTCGACGGCATCTCCTACGCCAAGGGCGCCTCGGTGCTGCGCCAACTCGTCGCCTGGGTCGGCGAGGACGCCTTCCGTACCGGCCTGCGCGCCTACTTCGCCCGCCACGCCTACGGCAACGCCTCCCTCGACGATCTGCTCGTCGCCCTGTCCGCCGCCAGCGGTCGCGACCTCACCGACTGGGCGCAGCTGTGGTTGCGCCGCGAGCAGGTCACCACGCTCACGCCACGGATCTCCGTCGACGAGGCCGGCCGGTTCACCGCGGTCACCGTGCGCCAGAGCGCCCCGCCCCGCTACCCGACCCTGCGCCCCCACCGCGTCGGCATCGCCGTCTACGGCGTGTCACCCACCGCACCCGCCTCCCCCACGCCGTCCGCCGGGGTGAACGGCGTGGGGGGCGTGGACGGAGCGCTGGCGTTGCTGCACCGGGTCGAGGTCGACCTCGCCGCCGACGCCCCGGACGGCGATACCCAGGTCACCGACCTGCTCGGCACGCCGGCCGGACGGCTGCTGCTCGTCAACGACGGCGACCTGACCTACGCCAAGACCCGGTTCACCGCCGCGGACCTGGAGTCCCTGCCGAACACCCTGCCGCACATCACCGACCCGCTGGCCCGCGCGGTGATCTGGGCCGCCGCGGCCGACGCGACCCGCGACGCCGACTGGCCCGCCGAGCGCTACCTCGACCTCGCCGAGGCCGCGCTGCCCGCCGAAACCCAGCTTGCTGTCTTCGAGGACGTCCTGCGGTTCGCGCGCACCGTCGCCCTCAACCGCTACCTTGCCCCCACCGACCGCGCGGACCCCGCCGCCCGCCTGCACGCCGCCTGCCGGCTGGTGCTTGCCGAGGCCGCCCCCGGCAGCGGACGGCAGCTGTCCGCAGCCCGCGGCACCATCGGCCTCGCCGGGCCGGACGACGCCGCCGAACTCGCCGCCTGGCATACCGGCCGGGACGCCCCTGCCGGCCTGGTCGTCGACCCCGAACTGCGCTGGACACTCCTGCACCGCCTGGTCGTGCTGGGCCACGCCGGCGAGCGGGAGATCGCCGCCGAGGCCCGGCAGGACCGCAGCGCCCGCGCCGCCGAGAACGCCGCCCGGGCCCGCGCCGCCATCGCCAGCCCCACCGCCAAGGCCCGCGCCTGGGACCTGATCATGCTGTCCGACCAGCCGTCGGCCCGCCTGGTCGCGGCCACCGCCGACGGCTTCTGGCAGCCCGAACAGGACCAGCTCACCACGCCCTACGTGGAACGCTACTTCGACCAGGTGCCCGCGATGACCGCCCGGCGCACCCCGCACGCCGCCCGCCAGATCGCCACCGCCGCCTTCCCGCACTTCGCCGTCTCCCCCCGCACCGCGCGCGCCGCCGACGCCCTGCTCGCCCGCACCGACCTCGGGCAGGTCCTGCGCCGCGTCGTCATCGACGCCACCGACGAGCTTCGCCGCGCCGTCCACGCCCGCGCCCTCACCACCCGCCTCGCCATCGCCCGCCTCACTGCCTCCGGCTCCGGCCTTCGCCCATCGTCGCCGGCCCCGCGCCAGCCCCGGCCCTGACCAGACCGGCAACGGGCACACAACGCACAGATCGGCCGGACACGGTGGCCCCCTGGCGACAAGCGGCCAGTTCGTTGTCGCTCCAGCGACGTTCACGGTCGGTCGGTTGCGCGCTCGGGCATTGTCGGCAGGACAACGGCGACCTTCGGGACGCCAAACCATGATCGACATAGCTATGATCTGCGGCACATGCTCCCGGCGCGGGAGCGGACGCGCCCAGGCGGGGACACCTGGGCGCGGGATGAGGGGGACGGGGAATGACTGTCGACGCACAGCCGTCGGCCAGACCGGGGGTTCGGGGCGGGGCGGTAGCCGGGGTGCTACTACTCGGCGCCGCGGTCGCGGTGGCCACGGGGGTCTATGCAAAGGTTCACGAGCCGGCCGGAAAACCACTGTTCGACCTGGGGTTTTCCGGCACGCTCCCGATGAAGGCCTGGCTGACGACGGCGGCCGTGGTGCTGGCGCTGGTACAGCTGATCTCGGCGCTGTGGATGTGGGGGCGGCTACCCGGCGCGGGTAGGGCCCCCGGATGGATCGGGCCGCTGCACCGGTGGAGCGGGACGACCGCGTTCGTGCTGACGCTGCCGGTCGCGTTCACCTGTATCTGGTCGCTGGGGTTCGCCACCGGTGAGGCCCGGGTGGTCGTGCACGGCATCGCCGGTTGCGCCTTCTACGGGGCCTACGCGGCGAAGATGCTGAGCCTGCGGGTCCGCGGGCTGCCCGGCTGGACCCTGCCGGTGCTCGGTTCGCTGGTGTTGTCGAGTCTGGTAGCCCTGTGGCTGACCGCCTCGCTGTGGTTTTTCACCCAGTCCGGCATCCCGCATGTCTGAGCGCGGCGGGTCCGTCCCGCGCCTGCCAGCAGCCGACTCCGACCGCCGCCAGCGCCCGAATCCGAGGACGACGTCATGACGCAGGAAGCTCCGAGCCGGCGGTTGGTCGTGCCCGGCATCGTGGTCACGGTGGCCGGCGGCGCGGCGGGGTTCGCCGTCGCCCACGGCAGCGACGCGGCCAGGCCGGCCGCCAGCTCGGCCTCCGCCGGTGGCGGCGGTGCCGAGGGCACGGGCACGGGCGCCGCGGCGGGCGCGCTCGCCAGGGTGGACGACGTGCCGGCCGACGGCGGGGTGATCCTCGAGGGTCCCGGCATCGTGCTCACCCGGGACGAGACCGGCACGGTGCAGGGGTTCTCGACGGTCTGCACCCACCAGGGGTGCAAGGTGAGCTCGGTGGCCAACGGGAAGATCAGCTGTCCCTGCCACGGCAGCGCGTTCGACACCCGCACCGGCCAGCCGGTCGCCGGGCCGGCGAAGGCCCCGCTGCCCCCCGTTGCGGTGACCGTGCGCGGCGGCAGTGTTTTCCCCGCCTGACCGGCCTGCCCCGCCTGAGCGGCCTGCCCCGCCTGAGCGGCCTGCCCCGTCTGAGCGGTTCTGTCCGCCCGGCCGGGACCTCCCGGCCCGGCGGGCGACGGCAGACGTCCCGGCTCCGTTTCCTCGTCCTGGAAAGGACACGCAGTGAGCACCCTGCGGATCATCGCCCCGTCCGGTGAGGCAGTGCTCGAGCCGGAGCGCGACCATGTGGTCGGGCGCGGCCGGGACTGTGACGTGGTCATCTCCGACGGACGGGTGTCCCGGCGGCACCTGCGCCTGGAGTCGACCGCGGACGGTTGGCTCGCCCGCGACATCAGTTCCAGCGGCATCTGGGTGGACGGTTCCCGGGCCGGTGTCGTCCCGTTGCGCGGCGGCGAGGTCCGGCTGCGGCTCGGCGCGGCCGACGGCCCGTCGGTGACGCTCATCCCGCCGCCCCCGCCCGCACCGGTGGCCTCGGCCCAGGAGGCGGCCCCGGGCGAGCCGGATCTGACCGAGCAGGAGACGATGCTCGCCGGCTCGGGCGCGCCCACGGCGGGCCGGCCCCGCCCACCCGCCAACCCCGTTCCGCCG
>NZ_JAMQQG010000344.1 GCF_023716925.1 Frankia sp. R82 | reverse complement strand
GGGCCCGCTCGGGCACCGGCCGCCGCTGTCCGGCGGCCACAGGCTGCGCCGGATGCCCGCGGCGGAGCGCGCGAACGCCCCGGCGGAACTCGGCCGACGGCTCGGGTCCTTCGCCATCGCCGAATCGACCAGCGCCCGGACCTGGTAGGGGATCTCGGCGGGCAGCGGGGCGGGCGTGTCCTGCTGGTGGGCCATGACGACGACGATGGGGTTGCGGTCGTCGAACGGTCGCCGTCCGGCGAGGCACTCGTAGGCCACGACCCCGAGCGAGTAGACGTCACTGGCCGGCGTCACCGGCCGGCCGGAGGCCTGTTCGGGCGAGACGTAGTAGGCCGTGCCCATCATGATGCCGGTCGCGGTCAGCGGGGCGGCGTCGACGGCGCGGGCGATGCCGAAGTCGGTGACCTTCACCACGCCGTCCGGGCGCAGCAGCAGGTTGCCGGGCTTGACGTCGCGGTGCACGACGCCGAGGGCATGCGCGGCCTGCAGCGCGTCGGCGGCCTGGCCGAGAATGTCGAGCATCCGCTCCGGCGACAGCCGTTTCTCGCGGTGCAGCAGCGCGGACAGCGGCTCCCCCTCGACCAGCTCCATCACCAGGTAGGCGGTGGGGTAGTCGTCGGCGGTGGCCACCTCGCCATAGTCGTAGACCGAGGCGACCCCAGGGTGCGACAGCCGGGCGGCGTGCCGGGCCTCCCCGCGGAATCGGACCAGGAACGACTCGTCGCTGGCGTACTCCGGGCGCAGCAGCTTCACGGCGACGGGGCGACCGAGCGTCTGGTCGAGCCCGCGCCACACCTCGCCCATGCCACCGGCGGCGATCCGGCCGTCGAGACGGTAGCGGTTGTCCAGGACGGTGTTCGGCGACGCGGCGCCGGCGAAGGGCTGCGACGGGGAGGCGGGATTGCCGGGCGAGTTGTTCATGGTCTGTCCAATGCGGCCTGCATGACCTGTTTTGCGACGGGGGCGGCGATGGCACCGCCGGTGCCGACCTCACCTCCGCCGTCCTCGACAATGACGGCGACGGCGACCTTGGGGTTGTCCGCCGGCGCGAATCCGACGAACCAGGCGTGCGGCGCCACGCCGGTGCCGTGTTCCGCGGTGCCGGTCTTACCGGCGACGGTGACCCCGTCGATCTGCGCCTTGCGGCCGGTGCCGGAGGTGACCACGCTCTCCATCATCGTGGTCAGCTCGGCGGCGACATCGCCGCTGACCGGCTTGCCGAGTTCCTTCGGGCTGGTCCGACTGATCGTCCGTTTGTCCGGGCCGCGCAGCTCGGACACCAGGTAAGGCTTCATCTCGGTGCCGTCGTTGGCGATCGTCGCGACCACCTCCGCCATCTGTAGAGGCGTGACCCGCACGTTGTACTGGCCGATCGCCGACTGCGCGGTCTGCGCCCCGTCAAGGTCGCTGGGGAAGACGCTACGTGCCTGCGGGAGGGGGAGGTCGGGAAACGTGGTGTTGAAACCGAACGCCTCGGCCTGGCTGCGCAGCGCGTCGTCACCGAGGTCGATCCCGAGCTGGCCGAACGCGGTGTTGCAGGAGATCGCCAGGGCGTGGATGAGGGTGTCGGTCTGGCCGTCGCCGCAGGTCTCGCCATCGAAGTTCGGCAGGGTGACGGTGCTCAGCGGCAGTTTCAGCTCGTTCGGGGCGGCGATCCGGTCGTCCGGGTGGCGCCCGGCAGCGAGCGCGGCGGCGGCGGTGATCAGCTTGAAGGTCGAGCCCGGCGGATAGGTCTGCTGGGTGGCGCGGTTGAGCAGCGGCTGCGACTTGTCGCTCGAGAGCACACCGTAGGCGTCGGTGGCGGCCTTCTCGGTGTGGCTGGCCAACGAGTTCGCGTCGTAGGTGGGGCTGGTGACCATCGCCAGCACCGCCCCGGTCTTCGGGTCGAGGGCGACGACGGCGCCCCGGCGGTTACCCAGCGCCTGCGCGGCGGCCTGCTGCACCGCCGGCACCAGGGACGTGATCACCGTGCCGCCCCGGCGCTGCTGGTTGGTGAACAGTCCGGTCACCCGGCTGGCGAGCAGCCGGTCATCGTCGCCGGAGAGGAACACGTCCTGGGAGCGCTCCAGGCCGGCGGCGGTGAACAGCGTGTAGTAGCCGGTGACGTCCGAGTAGAGGGCGCCGCCCGGGTACTGCCGCTGGTACTTGTACTGGTCGCTGGACGGCACCGACCGGGCGATCTCCACGTCGCCGGCGACGATCGAACCGCGTTCTCGTTCGAGGCGCTCGGTGATCTGGCGTCCGTTCGTCGGCTGGGTCTTGAGGCTGCCGGCCTGGCCGACCTGCAGCCAGTTCGCGTTCACCAGCAGCGCGGCGAACAGCACCATGCAGACGACAGCGACCCTGCGAGCCGGACGGTTCATGTCGTCTTCACCACCTGGGTGGGGCTTTCGGAGACGGCGCCGGGGTCGAACAGCGGCGCGTCCGAGGGGGGTTCGGGGGCGCGCCGCGCACTGTCGCTGACCCGCAGCAGCAGGGCGATGATCGCTGCGTTGGCGACGATGGACGACCCGCCATAGGAAACGAACGGCAGCGTCAGCCCGGTCAGCGGGATGAGCCGCATGACCCCACCTACCTGCACGAACACCTGCAGGCCGAGGGTGAACGACAGCCCGGTCGCCAACAGCTTGCCGAAGGCGTCCTTGGCACCGAGGGCCGCGCGCATTCCGCGCAACACCAGCAGCGCGTACATCGTCAGGATGGCCATCACCCCGGTGAGACCCAGCTCCTCGCCGAGGCTCGCCATGATGAAGTCGGTGTTGGCGAACGGCACCTTCTGCGGATGACCCTGGCCGAGCCCGGTTCCGCTGATCCCACCGGCGGCGAACCCGTACAGCCCCTGGACGAGCTGGTAGGACGTGCTGGACGGGTTGTCGCCGTCGAAGGCGTGCAGCCAGCCGTCCACCCGGACCTGGACGTGACCGAACAGCGGGTAGGCCAGCACCGCACCGGCGACGAACAGGCCGAGACCGGACAGGATCCAGGACACCCGCTCGGTGGCGACGTAGAGCACGACCAGGAACATCCCGAAGAACAGCAGGGACGAGCCGAGGTCGTTCTGCACGACCAGGATGCCGAGGCTGGCCAGCCACGCCACCAGCAGCGGGCCGAGGGTACGGGCATGCGGGATCTTCAGGCCGAGCAGGGTGGGTGAGCCGTAGGTGAGCACGTCCCGCTTGTTCACCAGGTAGGCGGCGAAGAAGATCAGAATGAGGATCTTCGAGACCTCGCTGGGCTGGAACGAGAACGGCCCGACCCGCAGCCACAGCCGGGCACCGTTGATGCTGGTCCCGATGCCGGGCACGATCGGCAGCATCAGCCCGACGATGCCGGCCAGCCCGGCCGTGTAGGCGTATCTGGCCAGCTTGCGGTGGTCGCGCACCAGGGCGAGCACCAGCACGAACACGATCATCGCCAACAGGGTCCAGACCAGCTGGACCTGCGCCGCGCTCGGCGGAATGTGTTTGCCGGCCTGTTTGGCCGCCTCACTGCGGGCCAGGTCGAGCCGGTAGATCATCACCAGGCCGAGGCCGTTGAGCGCGACGACGACCGGCAACAGCACCGGGTCGGCGGCGGGCGCGAACCGCCGCACCGCGATGTGGGCCATCGCCCACAGGCAGAAGAAACCCAGGCCGATCGTCAGGACGCCGAGGGAGAGCTGCCCGACGTCGGCGAGTGTGAGCGCTGCCAGTGCCGACGTGGCCAGCACCCCGGCGTAGACCAGCAGGGTGAGTTCGCGGCGGCGGTAGGGCGGCAGATTGCTGTCCCGCGGCAGCGGCAGGCCGGCGAAGGTGGCGGTGAGATCCGCCGACCGCGGCCGGCGCAGCGGGGGAAGGGGGAGCGGCGGGCGGGTCATCGCTGGCCTGGGGACACGAGCATGGGGCTCACGGAGACGGGGTGATCGCAGGGGTCGGACATCCGGCGATGGCAGGGGCGAGGGTGGAGCCGGGGGCGGCCCGACAGCTGTCTGGCGGCGCGGTGGGTGCTACCGCCGGTACCTTGAGGCTGGTGGTGCCGGGGGTCGGCGTGGACGTTCCCGCCGCGGCTGACGAGGCCGCCGCGGGTCGGGTCAACCGCTCGATGATCTGCTCTCCGTCCGAGCGGCTGTTCGCCGGGATGCCCTCGCGCACGTCGTCGCGATCCTCGGCGGCGATCTCGGCCAGCGGCTGGGCGTGGACGAGCACGGAGGAGAAGTGCAGGCCGGCGAAACTGCCCTTCACGCCCTGGAAGAGGGTGACCTTGTCGTCGTCGACACCGACGTAGTACTGGCTACGGACGTAGGCCCACCCGGCGGTGGCCCCGGCCACGACGATCACGAACACCACGGTGGACACGAACAGCACCCGACGCCCGGAACGGCGGCCCGGTCGTTCCGGGTCCGCCTCCCCGTCAGCGTCGTCGCCGTCGCCGTCGGAGCGGCTGCCGGCGGACTGTTGCCGGTCGCGCCGGTGAAACCCGGGCCGGCCGATCCGGGCCGCCTTCGCCGCGGCGGACTCGGCGTCGCCGTGGCGCGGGTCGGGGCCGCTGCGGGCCGACTGCGCGCCCGGCACGACCCGCTTCTCCGCCGCCGCACCCGCCACCAGCGGTCGGGACAGCGCCCCGCCGTGATCCTCGACGATGTCGGCGACGACCACGGTGATGTTGTCCGGCCCGCCGCCCTTGAGCGCGAGGTCAACGAGCTGGTCGACGGCCTCCTGCGGGGTCGGCAGCAGCAGCGTCTCGAGGATCGTCTCCTCGCTGACCACGCCGGACAGGCCGTCGGTGCACAGCAGGTACCGGTCGCCGGCGACGGCCTGACGCACCGACAGGTCGGGCTCGACCTCCCGGCCGTCGAGCGCCCGCATCAGCAGCGAGCGCTGTGGGTGGGTGTTCGCCTGCTCCGGGGTGATCCGGCCCTGGTCGACCAGATCCTGCACCAGGGTGTGGTCGTGGGTGACCTGGCTGAGGATGTCGTCGCGCAGCAGGTAGGCGCGGGAGTCACCGACGTGCAGAACGCCGAGCATGTTCCCGGCGGACAACACGGCCGTCACCGTCGTGCCCATCCCGTCGAGCGCGCTGTTCTCCAGCGACATCTCCCGGAGCTGGCGGTTCGCGTCGCGGACGGCCTCGTTCAGCTCGGTGACGAGATCGTCGCTGTGCACGCCGTCGTCGAGGTCGGCCAACCGTGAAATCACGGTTGAGCTCGCGACCTCGCCCGCGGCGTGCCCGCCCATCCCGTCGGCCACCGCCAGCAGACGCTGGCCGGCGAACGCGGAGTCTTCGTTTCCTTCCCGTACGTGCCCGACATCGGAGCGGACGGCGAAGTGCAGCCTGAGGCTCACCGGTGGAGCTCCAGGACCGTCTTCCCGATCCTGACCGGCGCGCCGAGAGGTACCGGCATGGGACTGGTCACCTTCGTACGGTTGAGGAATGTGCCATTGGTCGAGCCCAGGTCCTCGACGAACCACTGCCCGTCGTGGTGCACGAGTCTCGCATGCCGGCCTGACGCGAAGTCATCCTCGAGGACCAGAGTCGAGTCCTGTGCCCGTCCGATGGTGACAGGTACCGATCCTAGTGGAATCGTTGTGCCTGCCAAGGGCCCCTTCGTCACGACCAGTTTGCTGGGTGTGGGTGGCTTGTGTGCTGATTGTGGAGGGTTTCGCGGTGCGGCGGGGCGCACCATCGGTGGCGGTTCGCGGCGTTGCTGCCGTTTTGTTGGGCCGAACATGTCCAGTCGGACGGCGCGTACCGCCACCAGGACAAACCCCCACAACAGGGCAAGAAAGCCGATCTTGACGATCAGCAACACCAGCTCGCTGGGCTCGGTCGGGTCCATCGGCGACTACCAGCCCCGATCCGACCGGGAGCGGCCACGCGGGCCGGCGTCCCGCCGCGGGGCATCCAGCTGCCCCGGCAGAACTGTCTGCGCGTCGTACACGTCGTCCAGCGGCTCCAGGTCGAGGGACTCCCGGTCACCGTCCGGCGCGTTCCCGGGGTGGTGGGAGGGGGAATGCCGCGCCTCGCGGTAGTCCGGCACGCCCCCGGCATCGTCGCGGCGATCGCGCGGGCCATGACCATAGCCGCCCCGCTCGTCGTGCGCCGACCCCGAGCCGCGACCACGCTCCCGAGCGCGCGGATCCCCCGGCTGATCATAGCCGTTTCGACCGGGCTCCCGGAGCTCCTGGTCACGACGGTCCGGAGCACCGGCGGCTCGGCCGGGACGCTCCCCATACGGGTCCCCCGCCGGGTACCCGGCGCCGCCGCGCCGCTCTCGCGCATACGGATCCACCCGGCCACCCGGATCCACCCGGTCCGCGTGGCCGCCGCGAGGCGACGAACCGGCCCGGTAGGGGTCCTCCGGGACGGGCGTGGGTCGCCGTTCCGGCGGCGGTGTCGAACGCTGAGCCGGCCGCCCGGGCGCCGGTGTCGGTGCTACCCGCCCAGGTGGGGGTGTGCGTTCCGCCGCGGCCCCCCGATCCGGCTGGGACATCCCCCGGTTCGGCAACAGAACACCCCGCTCGGTGGACGAACGATCACCGAGCGGCCGATCCACGGGCGGCCGGGAGGGCGCCCGCTCGGCGGACACGCGATCGGGATGAGGCGTCGAGCGACCACCCGAACGGCCCGAGCCGGGCCGCCCGTCCTGCCGGCGGAACACGATCGTGGCCGTGCCCAGCTCGATCCGGTCGCCGTTGACGAGCTTCACCTGCCGGGCCGCCCGGCCGTTCACCAGACTGCCGTTCGTGGAACCGGCATCGACGTAGAGGAACTGCCCGTCCGGCAACCGGCGTATCTCACCGTGGCGCCGTGACACCCCGGTGTCGTTCAACCGGATGTCACACTCCACACTGCGGCCGATCACCGTGGTCTCCGCGTCCAGCGGATACTCCCGCTCCCCGGAACCACCCGGAGCCTTCGTCGTGATCAGCAGATGGGGCGTGCCCGGAGCACTCGGTCGTGCCCGGCGACCGGACACCACCCCCGGATCCGCCGCGGCCACACTGCTACGGATCCGGAACACCCCGACATCCAGATCGGCCGCCTCCGACATCCGCACCGACACCGGCCCGACGAACGTGTACCGCTGCTCGGCCGCGTGCTCACGGACCATCTCGGCCAGCTCGTCGCACAATGCACGGTCATACGGGGAGAGGCGGGCGAAGTCGCCACTGGCCAGCTCCACGGCGAACTCGTTGGGCACCAGCACCCGGTTCGAACTCACCGCCCGCCGGTCGTCGGTCTCCCGAGCCAGGGCGCTCGCGATCTCAACCGGCTCGACACCGCCCTTGAACACCTTGGCGAACGCACCCTCGACGAGGCCGCCCAGGCGCCGTTCGAAGCGTTGCAGCACGCCCATGCTCGACCTCCCTTCTCCCGGTCTGTGAGATCGTATGCCCCCAGGCGTCGACGCCCCAGGGCTGCGCAGCCTGACACGTGCCCGACCAGCCCGACCCCCCGGCGCAGAAGACATCTCCGGCGTGATAGCGTGTCACCTGCACAAGAGATACTTCCACTCGGGCGAGTGGCGGAATGGCAGACGCGCACGGTTCAGGTCCGTGTGTCCTAACGGACGTGGGGGTTCAACTCCCCCCTCGCCCACGCAAGCCCCTGTTGGCGCATGCTGCGCCGGTGGGGGCTTTCGTCATGTTGGCCGGGGGGGCCGAGCCCCCCCGAGACCCCCCACGTGCTCACGGTGTGGGGTGGGCTCGCCTTCGGCTTCGGGCCCTGGGTCCGTTCGCGGTGTGTGTGGGGGTTTGCCTTCGGCTTCGGGCCCTGGGTCTGTTCGCGGTGTGGGGTGGGCTCGCCTTCGGCTTCGGGCCCTGGGTCTGTTCGCGGTGTGTGTGTGTGTGTGTGTGTGGGTTTGCCTTCGGCTTCGGGCCTTGGGTCTGTTCGCGGTGTGTGGGGGGGGCTCGCCTTCGGCTTCGGGGCTTGGGTCTGGTTACGGTGTGTGTGGGAGCGGCTTCGGCTTCGGGTTGGGGCTGTCACGGGGCGCACTGGGCTGTGGAGCAGGATTGGGCTGCGCGCGGGTTGTCGGTGACTCTGCTGGTCGGGTTGGTGGCGATCGGAGTGTCATGATTCCGTTGCTGCGAAGCTGATGGCGACCGTCCGTGGTCAAAATGTGCTTCGTCTGCACAGAAGGTAGTGTCCCCACCTCCACCAGCCTTCGTCACCGGCCCCAGGGCAAGATCCGTCTCGTGTGGGGGCAGATCGGACACGAACCCCCGCGACGATGCCTGGGTATCCTGCGTGCCGCAATCCCGACAGCATCGCGGAACGTGGCCATGGGCGACGGACGGCGGTGCCAGCGGTGACCGGGGCCGTGGAGGCCCCGGTCGAGGTGGGGCGGGATGGGGGCAGTCTTGGTGGGGGTCAGGGGGTGGGGGTAAGGCCCAGGGGGGGTTGGGCGGGGCATTTCTGCAGGACGGTGCGCATCGCGGCAGCCTCTGCGGAGGTCACCCACAGGTGGTAGCGGGACTTCAGGCCGACCTGGCGAGCGACGTAGGAGCACTGGGCGCCAGGGCTGGGTGGGAGCCATTCGGCGGCGTCCTGGTCGCTCTTGCGGGTGTTGGTCGGGCCGTCCACAGCCAGCAGGTTCTGCGGGTCGTTGGCGAACTGCAGGCGCTGGGCGTCGGTCCAGTTCAGGGCGCCGGTGCGCCATGCGTCGGCCAGTGCGACGACATGGTCGATCTGGATGGCGGATGCGTTGCGGGAGCGGTCGAACCGGATGATCCGGGTCGTGTACGGGTCCGTGAGCTCGCCGGTCAGCACCGTGCAGTTGTCGGACTTGCGGATGGTGGTGCTGTGCAGGTCTCGGCGGAGGATGTCGTTGCGGGTGTCGCAGCGGTTGTGATCCACGTCCGACCAGGCGGTGCCGAACTCGTCCCGTTTGTACTTCGGCGAGTTGTCCTCGGCGCGGACGGGCAGGCTGCCGAGCACCGACAGGGCGGACCCTGAGCCACCGGCGGTCGCCGCGGCGGTTGGCCCACCGGACAGGCCGACTGCCGAACCGACCCGGTCGGCGGTGCTGCTGGTGCAGGAAGTCATGAGTCCTGCGCAGAATGCGACGAGTACGAAGATGCTCAATCGGCCGACATGGCCGACATGGCCGACATGGCCGATGGGGCTGGTGGGGTCAGAGGAACGTGGCCGTCCGGTCGAGCCCCGGGGGTCCCGTCGATCGGCGGGGACGTCCTGCACCGCCTGCCCGCTCCGGCCCGTCTGGTCAGCACCGATACCGCTGCCTGGCACCTGTCTCCTCGTCCTGGCGCTGTGTGGCCAGCGAGCGACCACAGCGCCTATCCGTCCTGCACCTGAATGAGCAGACAGTCACGTTAGCGGGGCGTCGTGCGCCGTGGGTGACAGCTACGCGAGGTTGGGCTGGGATCCGAGCAAAAAATCGGTGTGTAGCCGGATAATCCCGTACAGTGTGCTCCCATGGTCAGCATGCTGGCGCTCTCCGCCACCATTCAGTTACGCATCGACGGTTAGGCCGGACCGAGATGGCCGGCATTCCTCCGTCCCGTCCCCGTTCCAGCATCAACTCCGGCAGCGTTGCGGGCAGCAGCGCGGCGACCGGCACCCCCGCCGAGGCCGACACCGGATCCGCCGGCGTCGGTCGGGCCGGGACAGCATCGTCTCGACCGCCGCGCCAGGATGCGGCGCGTAACCGGGCGCGCATCGTCACGGCGGCGCGGGAGCTGATCGTCGAGCGCGGCGTCGAGGTCAGCGTGGAGGAAATCGCCCGGCGTGCCGGCGTGGGGATGGGAACCCTT
Organism: Frankia sp. R82; assembly: GCF_023716925.1. GTDB lineage: Bacteria > Actinomycetota > Actinomycetes > Frankiales > Frankiaceae > Frankia. The sequence goes on along the minus strand of NZ_JAMQQG010000344.1, from coordinate 1,255 downwards.
TACCGACGCTTTCCGACCAAGGATGCGCTGATCGAAACCATCCTGGTGGACGCGGCGGGGCCCCTGCGCGAGCTGGCGGTCGAGATCGCCGCCACCGAACCGGCCCAGGACGCGCTGCAGGTCTTCGTCATGCGCGCGATGCTCGGTGACCCGGCCAACCGACTGTTCCTCGCCCCCGGAATGTGGCGAGGGGCGGCCGGGCGAGTGCTGGTCGACGAGGTGCTGCCATCCGTCGCGGCGATGCTGACGGCGGCACAACGGGTCGGGGCCGTTCGCGACGACATCGTCCTCGCCGACCTGCTGGTCCTGATGTGGTCGCTGCGGACGGTGGCCGAGGCGGCCGAACGGGTCGCGCCGGGTTCCGGGCAGCGCTGCCTGAACATCGTGCTGGCAGGCCTGCGACCGGACCGGCCGGTGACCTCGCCGACGGCGTGAGGACGACGGCGCCGCCGCTGGCGTGGCCGTGGCTCGCCGACGTGACGGCCTGGACGCGACGCCGCGGTCCGGCCTCGGGGATCGGTGACTGCAGGATGATCGGTGGCTGCAGGACGTCAGGGAAAAGCGACGCGTGCGCCGGGGCTCTGCCCACTGGTGTGCAGCTCGAGGACGCGTGGTTTGGCGTCCTTGGCCAGGTCGAAGACCAGGGTGCCGTGTTTGGTGTCGCCGGGGTTGATGGTGTCCCAGAGATCCTCGTTCAGCTTGAACCGGGCAAGGAAATCCGCCTCGTGCCGGTCGCCTCGATCGTCGCGGAGCAGCTGGGCGCTGTTATCCAATGCCGCCGGGGCGCCGCCGGTGTTGTGCACGGTCACCTTGGCCAGGCAGTAGCGACCGCTGGCACGTAGTGCGAGCAGACCGTCACCAAGCTGGCTCTGGGAACAGTCCAGGTTGGTGACGGTGAAGGTGAGCTGCTGGTCGGTGACCGGATCGCCGACGCCGGCCGTGGCGGCGCCCGCCGACGGTGTCGCGCTGGCTGGCACCGTCGTGTCCGTGGACGTCGGGCTGCTGCCCGTGCCGTCGTCATGTCGCGGCAGGGCCACCAGCAGGGCGACCGCGATCAGTGCCGCGAGGATAACGCCGGCGATCAGCGTGAGCTGACGGCGGTCGGGTCCGCGGCGGGCCGGCGGGGGCGGAAACGGCCCATAGGACTGGCTCGGTCCGGCAGATCCGGGGGCCACGCCGGGCAGCGGTACCGGGCCGGTGCCCGGCCCGGACGCGACCGGTGCGGAGGAGGCCATCCGGGGTGCCGGGGCGGGGG
>NZ_JAMQQG010000343.1 GCF_023716925.1 Frankia sp. R82 | reverse complement strand
GCCCCGCGCGGCCCGGCGGATTCGGCCCGGCCGGCGGCGGCCCGACCGGCGGCGGCCCGGTGTCGGGCACTCTCAACCCGGCCGGCGATGGCACCAGCCTCGGTGTGAGCTCCGCCGTGGGCCGCCACCTGCTGGCCCACCAGGGGGAGCTCGCGGAGATCGTGACCGACGACGTCGCCGCCGCCATCCGCACCGTGCTCAACACGCATGGCGAGGAGATCGCCCGGATGCGCCGTGACGACCTGGGCCGGGACGTCCACGACGCCCTGCACGCCCTGCTCACCGCCTACGACCGGCATCTGGAGCAGCGCGGCCCGCTGGCATCGCCGCCGTTCGACGCGGATCCGCGTCGACGCTCCGAACTCGCCCGCAGGGTCTGGCAGGGCTCCCCGGACCTCGACCGGCTGCGCCGCGCCACCGCAGGCCATCCGGATCTGCTGCAACTCACCAACGAGGAAGACCTGCGCCTGCTCGATCCCACCCCGGACACGGCGACGTTCGTCCGGTTCATCCCGCGTATCGCCGGCCCCGGACGGGACGAGGCCGCCGGCTCCCCCGACATCGCCGGCCTCATCCGGCTGACCGAGCTCACCCCCGGATCCGCCCGACGGGCGAGCCCCCCGCCCACACCGCGGCAGCGACCCGCATCCACGCCGACCCCCCCACCGGCGCAGTCGACGCCGTCGCCGGAACACGACGGCCTCCCGCCGGCGGGCGAAGCACCCCCCGCACCACCGACGCCGACGCCGACGCGGCGTCCCGCCGAGACGGCCGCGGACGAGGTCTGGTCGGGCGAGACAACCGTCGGAGCCCCCGGCGCATCACCGGCCGCCGCGGCCTCGACCAGTTCGGCCCCGGTCGAGAACGTCCCCGCCGGGGCTGTTCCGGCCGAGGACATCCCGGCCGAACCGGGCCCGTCCACAACCGTTCCCGCCGAGGACGCCGCGGCCAGGGCTGTTCCCGAGGCGGTCGAGACGCTGGTGGCGTCGCCGCCGGTGCGGCCGGCTCCGCTGACCGCGGCGAGGCCGGGGGCGGCCGGACCCGTCCCGTCGGACGTGCGCACCGCGCCGCGGCCGGACCTGCCCGCGGCGACACCCACGGCGGTGCCTGATCCGGCGCCGGCACGACCGGAGCACACGCCGACCGAGGATGACGATCTCTGGTGATCCTCCAGCTTCTGATCATTGTGGTGATCCTGGGCGGCCTCGGCATCCTGGTCGCCTGGCTGTGGTGTCTCCCGAGCGGGCCCGGCTCCCGCTGGCAGCCCGACCCGACCAGCCCGGGCGACGAACCCGGCGGCCGCGGTCTTGGCCGGCAGGACGGCGCGAGCGGCACCGGTGGCGGGCAGCGGACCGGTCCGCCGGAGCGCCCGCCACTCGGCCACCAGCCGGGACGCGCCCAGCGCATCGCCGCCGCCGATCCGCAGGGGCCGTATCGGCAGACCGGCCCGAACGGTAAGCAGACGCGGTGAGCGACCTCGAGACGTTGGCGTTTCGCCGTCCGGATGGTTCGCGAACCGTCTGGGAGGTCGAGATGGATCCGGGGCCGCCCGACGAGACCAGGAACTTCCGGACCCGGCGCGGGCTCTACCAGAACTTTCCGATCGCCATCCGCTACGCGATCGGCGGGGAGAACGCCGAACTACCGCTGGAGAACGCGATCGCCACCGGCCTCCGGATGCTGCGCCGCTTCGGCGCCGACCGGCACTTCCCGTGGGAACCGGGCGCCGCCGACTACCCGTGGCAGCTGTCGCGCCTGTTCGGCTACGAGGTCGACCAGGAGGAGCCGTTCGCGATCACCGCTGAGTACGGGGTACCGATCGACGAGCTCACCAGCCCGCTGTCCTCGCCGGACGACCTGCAGGAGTTCGCCCGGGGCCTGGCCCGGGGCCTGATCCTGCTCGAGCAGCTGGGGATCTCCCACCGCCAGCTGCGCGGCAACACCCTGCACTGGGACGCCACCAGCCGGACGCTGCAGATCAACCGGTTCGAGTACGCGCGCCGCCTCGGCGAACCGCGCTCCAGGCTGGCACAGATCACCGTGCCGGCCGAGCGGACACCCCGCGAATGGGCGTCGCCGGAGCAGATTCTCGGTCGCGGGTTCGTCGATGCCGGTGACGACCTGTACGCCGCAGGCTGCGCGCTGCTGAGCGTCGTCACCCCGAACGGCCTGCATGTCGGACTCGGTGGCCGGCCCGACATCGCTGCCAGCGGCATGCCGTGGCTCGGGCAGATCCTGCAGGGCGTGTTCGACGCCCCGGACGCCAGACCGACCGCCACCGAGGTGCTGCGCCGGCTCGGGCAGGTCATGCGGCCCGACGAGCTGCCCCGCTACGAGCCGGACGCCCTCGCCGAAGGCCGCCGCGCCTATGACCAGCTGATGGCCGCCAAGGGGCAGCCGGCGCCGTCCCGTCCGACCATCCCGCCACCACCGTCCTCGCCGCCACCGAACGGGCCGACGGGCGGCCACCGGACGTTCGGACCCGGCCCAGGCGGCCCGACCGGTCCGCGCACCGCACCCGGTCAGGGCGGTTACACCGGCCCGCACGAGATGACCGATCCGGAGACGCAGACGCAGACGCAGCCACCGCCCCACGGCAGACATTCCGCGGACAACGAACGTCGGCAAAAACGGCGCCGACGGGACCGGAGGTGACCGCGATGCCCGTCAACACCACGTCCCCGGACACGAAGACGGTCACCTGTGTGATCTGCCTGGAGGAGTTCGAGTGGGACGGGCGCGAGGCGTACCGCCGCGAGGCGAACGGACCGACCGCACGGATCACCCTGCCGCCTCGGGACAGCGCGAAGTGGGCGGCCGAGGTGCAGGGTGCCGTGCTGCGCTGCCCGAACGAGATCAACCGGGTGCCGCACTACTTCCCGGTGGACTTCGTCCTGTATGACCGGCCGGTCGTGATCGGTTTCGTCGGCACCACCATGGCCGGCAAGACCTGCCTGCTCGCCGCCATGTCCGGTGAGATCGACCGCCAGCGGCTCGGCCCGCGTGGGCTGGGCACGATGCCGGTCAACCTGACCGAGCACCACAAGTACCGCACCGAGGTGGTCGACCCCTTCTTCGACGAGGGCATCGCCCCGCCACACACCCCCCGCAGCGAGCTGGTCACCTACGCCGATGCGGTGCTGATGACCACCAACACCGGCCGCACGTTCCCGCTGGTCTTCTTCGACGCCGCCGGCGAACAGCTACGGGGCCTACAGCAGGACTCGATGGCCCTGCGCTTCCTGCACCGGGTGGACGGCCTGCTCTTCGTCGTCGACCCGGACCTGATCGGCGACGGCAGTGGCCGCGCGGGCACCGGTATCCTGGACGACCCGACGTTCAGCGCCACGATCGCCGGCCTGCGTTTCCGCCCGATGCAGGGCGGCCGGCTGCGGGTCCCGGCCGCGATCGCCATCACCAAGTCGGACACGCTGCGCTTCACCTCGCCGGTCGACCGGTGGCTGAGCCGGCCGACACCGGCAGGCGTCGACCGGGACGCGATCCGGCAGGAAAGCCAGGACGCCTACGCGTTCCTGCACCAGCGCCGGGCCACCGCCTGGCTCGCACCGGTCGACCGGTTCCAGTGGTGCACCCTGCACTTCGTCTCGGCCAGCGGCGCGTCCTATCTGACGGCCGACGGCACCACGAAGGCAGGCCGATTCGTCCGACCGGCACGGCCACGGCGCGTGCTGGAGCCCCTCATGGCCCTCCTGGCCATGATCGAGGAGCACAACGAGCACGCACGGGGGGACTGACGGTCCGATGGATGGCATGGATCAAGGCGTTGTTCACCAGGTGATCCTGCGGTACGACCGGGAGGCCGGCGGGTTCCGCCCGGCCGCGTCGACGCTGCCGCCGGACGACCGCGTGTTCGCCAGCAGCCAGTTGTCCACCCTTGCCGACGCCGCCTACCGCAACCAGGACGCGCACGTCGGCTCGAGCTTCTGCTACGCCAAGGCATCGGACGGCCGCGGCCTCGTCCTGCACCGCTTTCCGGACGCCGGCCCCCATCGCCTGTCGGCGGCGACACACGTCCTGGTCGGCGAGGTGTTCGCCGGCATCGCGCTGGGGCTGGCATCAGGCTGGCCGCACTGGTGGCGCGGCGGCCCACTGCCCACCCTGTACCCGCTCGACCGCAGGCACCTTCTCGAGCAGGCAGAGGAGCAGCTGCGTCAGCAGCAGCTCCTGGCCCGCTCCCGCAGCATCGAGGAGGAGCTCACCCGCCTGGTAGCCGCCCTGGTCGACGTCGGCTCGGCGCCACTCGCCGTCACCGGCCACACCCACGAACCGACACTGCTCCTGATCGCCGCCCGGGAAATCCTGCGCGAATGGGCCAGCAGCGACTGGAGCTTCTCGACCGGCGAACCAGTCCAGCACTCCGGTGTCCGCATCACCTTCATGCTGCCGGAAGGGCACACCACCTCCGACGGCTATGTCGACCTGAGCAGCTACCCCCATCAATCTCCGCAGCTCATCAACATCGCGAACCTGGTGCGCGCCTACGTTAACTCCCAGGACGCCGCCGCCTGGGCAGCCCTGGTGAGGACGGCGGGGATCAGGACCCTCGACGACCTGCTTTCGTGGGCCGAGGGCTTCGCCCCCGAACCTGACACCGAAGACCTGCGGCGCACCCTCACCGACGCCCACAACCAGCAGGTCAGAGCACTGGAGGCTGCCTCGCAGCAGGCCCTGGAGGCGCTGCGCAGCCAGGTCGCCGAGTTGGAGAAGCAACGCAACGACGAGCGTCAGGCCAACACCGCTCAGCAGAATCGGTGGGTCGAGGCACACAAGAAGGTCGTGGACGAGAAAGAACAGAAAGACGCGCAGCTCGCAGCGCTCCAACTGCACGCGCAGAAGGAAGAAAAGGAGAAGGAGCGTCTCGCCGCGGAAAACGCCTCCCTGCGGCGTGACATCGACAGTCTGCAGGACAGACTGACGACCTTTCCGCCGACGACGAATGTGCCCGCCGGTCAGTTCGGATCGGGCCGGCCCGATCCGAACGAGACCGTGCGTCCGCACCCCGGTTCCCACACCGGGCCGCTGCCACGGACTGGTGCCGTCGTCGCACAGCCGCACGAAACAGGCAGCAACGAAGCTGGACGGGCCACCGTGCCTGGTCGCCAGGGGGACGTGCGGGCGCTTGTCGTCATGTGTGTCGTCTTCGTTTTCCTGATCCTGCTGGCGTTCTTCGGTGGGCAGCAGTGACGACGCGCCGGTCGCGCAGTCCGGTCCCCGCCGCTGGGATCTGGGGGCTGCTCGGCGCGCCCGTTCGATGGGCCTGGACCGGGGCGGTCGCCTTCGTGCCGGCGCTGATCGCCTACCTGCTCGTCGCCGGCCTGCAGCGGCACCGGCCGGATCTGGGCCTGTCCGTGACCGGGCCCGTCGTGGTGATCATCGCCCTGGCCGGCTGGATCACTCTGCGGGCAACCGTCTCCGTCGCGGACCTCCCCGCCCGGCCTGCTCCGTCACCAGCTCGTCCAACGACAGGCCGGGAACGGACGAGCCGCTCGTCGACGGGCCGTTGGACGACGGGCCGCCTGGCACTGGGCCGCCGGCCGGAGTTCGGGGATCTGGCCCGGCTTGCGGTGCCCCTGGTCGGCGGCGTCTACCTGCTGGTGGCCGTCGGCGTGCTGGTCCGACTGCGCCTGTCCGGCCTGGCGGGCAGCTCCCGCGTTCCGCTGGCCGGGCTCACCGTGTCTCTCGCGATCGGCAGCGCCGGTCTGGTCGCCCTGGTCGTGCTGGTGCGCTCGCTACAGCCCGAGCGCGTCGCGCGGATCACCGCCGACGGCCGGGGCAGTCCCGGCCCGGCCGGCGTCGCGATCGTCGTGGCGGCGCTGGCGGTCGTGGTACTCACCATCCTCGGTCGGGACAACGACGCCAGGTTCGGCTGGGGCGCCGAGCAGATCCGGCCCGCCTCCCTCGTGCCGCTGCTGACCGTCACCGCCTTCGCCGTCATCGCGGCGATGTGGACCCGCCGGCCCATCGACGACGACCAGCGGGGTGTCCCGGTCTACCTGATGCTGGTCCTGGTCGCCGGCGGCGCCGGGCTGGTCCTGGCGTTCGGACCCGACGATCCGAGCCCGTCCGTCGCCGCCGCCGTCGGACTGACCTGGCTCGTCGCCGTGCGCACCGGAAGCCGCCGGGCACCGGCCATCGGACTCACCGCCATCCTCGCCGGCTACGCACTGTTCGCCACGCTGTCTGGCTCCCTGGTCCACAATCCCTACACCGACCCGAACACCCCCGACGCCCACGCCGCCCTCGCCCTGGCCCGCGCCGGCGCCTTCGGCCGCGGACCAGGCCAGGGCCTGGTCGAGTCCTACGGCTCACACGGCACCGTGCCCAGCCGGTACGCCCTCAACGTCGTCGCCGAAGAACTCGGTCTGATCGGACTGCTCCTCGTCCTGGCCGTCACCATCCTCATCGGCGTACTGCTGGTCCGACTCGCCACCCGCTGCGGCCACGGACTCCTCGGCGCCTGGGCCCAAGGGCTCACCGCCGCCACCCTGATCACCCTCGCCCTCCCCGTCCTCGCCCTGCTCTACCCCACCCTCGACATCGACGTCTCCCCGCCCGCCATCGCCCCCGACAACCTCGGCCTCATCGCCCTGCTCTGGACCATCGGCGCCCTGCTCGGCGCCGCCAGCCGCAAGGCCGACACAGCCCCGTCCGAGCCCGCGCCCCACCCGGGCAGCGTCATACCGACGCAGCGGGTGTCCCAGGCTGCGGCCGACTCGTTCCTGGACGGCCTGCGCACCCGCGTCGGCGGCCTAGTGGTGGAACCGGTGGTCGTGGGCCTGGCCGTGATCGCGATGCTCGTCGCGGTACCACTGTCCGCCACCGCCGCAGACCACAGACGAGCGACGGCCGACCGGGGAAACATCCTGGCCACAACCGCCGCCAACACGGCACGCACCGTCCGACTCTCCGTGCGGTGGCCCCAGCCGGCGGCGCTGGTCGACGACGCGACCAGGCGTGCGGTCGACGGGACCGTCACCACAACGTACCAATGCCCGGCACAGGCATCCGACCGGGTGACCGGCGCCACCTTCAGCTTTGGACGAGGCTGTCCGACGGCACAGCTGGTGTCCACGCTGGACGTCGACGCGCAGACCGCCGCGAACAACGCCATCTACGCCCTGCCCAACGGCGTGCGCGCGGGGACCGTCGCGATCGACATCAGCGACGGGCGCCTGCTCGTCCTCGCCGACGGCACCGGCACGACCTACCTCTCCGCCGCCGACCCGCCGTCCGACGAGGCGACCCCGCCGCAGCCCGGGCACCAGGCACCTCCCACCAACCGACCACGATCCACAGCGCCGGGCAATCCCAAGGAATCCGGCAGCGCCCTGCCCCAGGAAAGGATCGCCGCGTCCGCCTCCGTGGGCACGGACGCGGGGGTGCCGGCGGGTGTGGGTGACGGCGACGAGGCGCCGCAGTGGTCCACGGCGGTGCCCACCGGCGAAAAACTGATCAGCGACCTGCTGAACGCAAGCCCCGCCCTCGCCCAGGCACTGCTCGCCGACCTACGCGCCGACGCACTGACCCGCAACCGCGCCGGCATCGCGAACTACCTCGACGTCCGGCCAGACCTGATCAACCAGGCCATAGCCAGCCCGCTGGCCAAGGACGACCACTTCGCGCTCGTCCTCAGCGCGGCCGACACCATGATCAAAGAAGATTTCCAGGGCTGCATCACCCTCGACCACCTCGACAAGGTCAACAAGCCGCAGAACCACACCCCCCACTTCGCCCCGGCACCCAGCTGCGCGGTGCGCCTGGCCAAGCTCATCCTGGCCCGCGGCGCGGTGGGCAGTCCGCAGCCCGGAGCCGTCCGCACACTGATCGATCGGTGGATGCTCACCGGACCCGCCGGCACCGCCCTACACGACGAAGGCCTGGGAACACGAATCACCGAAGCCTCCGGCCTGCAGACCAGCAACAACCCCACCTGCGACGGGGACACCGGCTGCCTGCGCACAAGCCCCCTGCAACTCGCCACCGTGCTCGCCGGCCTCATCAACAACGCCAAACCCAGCGACCTGGCCCGACCCGACAAGTCGCCACCTCCCTTCCTCCTCACGACACAGAGCGGACCGGAAACCCAGGCACGACACAACGCAACGCCGTGGCATCGACCAGGATCGACCGCGCCACGATCCGATCCCACCCACCAGCCGTCCCCGTGGGCCCTGGCCGGGCTGTCGAAGATCCCCGCCATGTGGACCAACGACACGGCCTCCCTCGACGCCTCCACCGGCGGCGCCAGCTGGTCCGTACGGGTCCTGCCCAAAACCGACGAGCACGGCAGGGTCGTGCTCGTCAGCTACCGCACGTCCAAGGGCACCCCCCAGCCGGACGAGAAACCGGCGTCAACCCTGACCGCCCCGGTCGCCGACGCCCTGGCCAAGGACGGGCACGGGTGAGTGATCCGACCGTGCCGCTGCGCGCTTCCCGGTGGGGAGGCCGCCACGACGGCGATCGCACGACCAGTCGGATCGGGTTGTGGGGGGCGACCAGCAGTGGGAAGACGACGATGCTCGCCGCCCTGCACAGCGCCCTGTCCGAGTCGACCGGGGACGGGCGGGACTGGGTCCTGTTCAGTGGCAACCCGACGACCACGACGTTTCTGGCCCGGGCCCGCGCGCAGCTCGCCCGGCGGGAGTTTCCCGCGCCCACCGCCTACGAGGCCAAGGAGCTGTCGCTGCGGCTGCTGCGTTCGCGGCGTTCCGGGGTGCTGCGCCGGCTGGCGCGTCGACCCGCGCGCCGCATCGAGTTCGAGCTCACGCTGATGGACGTCAGCGGCCGGATGTACGACCCGTCGGTGTTCGGCGTGGATCTCGGCCGACCCGGAGACGACGACCGCGACTCCGGTTCGGCCTTCGCTTCGGGCTTCGGCCCTGGCTTCGGTGCCGGTGCGGCCGGGTCGTCGGACGATCTGTTTCCGTCCGAGGACCTGTTCGCGGGCGAGGCGGAGGCCGGGGACGCCGTCGAGAAGCTCGTCGACCATCTGGCCCGCGCCGACGGCATGGTCTACCTGTTCGACCCGGTGCGGGAACTCGGTGACCGCGACTCGTACCAGTATCTGGAAACCATGCTCGAACGGGTGCTGCAGCGCGCCGACGAGCTCGGCCGGATGCCCGACGGGAAACTGCCGCACTATCTCGCGGTGTGCATCACCAAGCTCGACGACCGCCGGGTGTTCCACCGCGCCTACGACGGTGGTTTCGTCTCCGCGAGCGACGACGAGGCGATGCTCCCCCTCGTCACCTGCGAGGATGCGGCCGACTTCTTCCAGTACCTGTGTTCTCGGGAGACCATGGGACGCCACGCCGGCAGCGGGCCGAAGGTGCGCGGCAGCATCGAACGGCATTTCCATCCCGGCCGGGTTCGTTATTTCGCCAGCTCGTCGATTGGTTTCTACGTCGGCCGCAGCGGGATGTTCCGCATTCAGGACTTCGACAACGTCGAACAGGTCGGCGGTCAGCCGCGGATCCGCGGCGAGCTGCGCCCGACCGGAGTGATCGAGCCGTTTCTCTGGCTGACCGAGTCGATCCGGTCCACCCCGCCGCCGTCCGCCGAGCCGGATCCGTCCGACCAGGCCCGGGTCGGCGGTGGCCAGCCCACCGCCCCCACCGCACCTGCCGGCCGCGGGCCGGTACCCGCCCCCGACATGCCGCCCCCACGTGCCGAGGACGAGGCGTTCACGTCCCCCGGTTACGGCCCGCCCCCACCCTGGCACCGCGACGACGACCGCACCAGCGGCGGGATCGTCACCGATGGCACCCACAGCCCGGGTGACGGGGACTAGGCACGGTGGGGAGGCGGGTCGAGGCCGGCTGGGCCCTCTACGGCAAGATCGCCGGTTCGGCCGACGACTACCGTGTGCTGCGGGCGAGCGGCGCCTACTTCAGCCGCGCCGACTACGACGCCATCCTGCGCCGGTTCGTTCCCGGCACACCGCCGGCGCCGTCCCGAGAGTCCGAACCGGCCGCCCTGCCGTGGGCGACGATCAGCTACGCCCCGTTGCGTCCGGGCTCGGCGCCGCCGGCCGGCAGCGCAACCGTGCAGGGTCTCGCGGTCTGCGACTGGACCCGGCTGCGGGACGCGGCCGGCCGGCCGGTGTCCGCGACCGCCTACCTGTGCGCGCCGTTCGCGTCGCTGGCCGCCGTCCCGGTCAGCTACCAGAGCCTGTTCCGCACGCTGCGGGACGACCCGGCGGTGGGCGCCGTACTCGGCGGGCAGGCGGTGGGCACCGGTGCGGGTGGCACGATCCCGCTCGACCTGACCCTCGGTTTCGACGCCGACGCGATCGCGGCGCCGCTCGACGCCGACGACGAGGCCTTCCGCCTCGCGGCGGGGATCGCCGCGCTGCTGCTGCGCCAGCCGGTGGCACTGGTCGGGGCGCCCGCATCCGACCCGACGGTGCGGATCAGCGAGCGGCTGCGGTTCCTCGACGCGGTGGCCGCACTGCTGCCGTACGGGCAGCGCTCGCGTCTGGTCGCCAGCACCTGGGCGGACGCGGGCAGCACCCACCGCATCCGGCTCGCCTACACAGATCGGGCCCGGCCCGGTGACGCCGAGGTCGTGCTCCCCGGCCCGCACCGGGCGGCCCGGCTGCCGCCGCTGCCGCGCGGCGCCGCGGAGTACCGCGCGCTGCTCCTTGACCTGCGGGGACGCCACGGGCTGACCGCCGCACAGATCGTCCGGCATCTTGCCGCCGGACCGTACCGGCCCGGCCACCATCTCGACGACCCGGACCATGCCCTGCTCACCCTCGCCGACCTCCCCGGCCCGGCCTTCTTCGCCACCTGCCTGCCGGTCGCCGCCCCCACCGGTCCCGCCACCCCGGCCGGTCCGCCTGACCCGGCCGATCTGCCTGCCCCGGCCGATCTGCGTGTCCCGGCCGATCTGCGTGGTACGCCCGCGTCGGCGGGCACACCCGGTCCGGCTGGCGTGCCCGCCCTGACGGTCGCGCCGCTCGCGTCGCCGGGGGCCCTCCGGGAGCTGGTCTCGGCGACCACCGCGATGGTGCGGGCCCAACGGGTCCGACGCCGGCTGCTCGCCGGGGCGTCCACCGGGGCAGCCGACCAGGCGGTGCTCGTCCGGGTGGCCGCTCATCCCGCGGGCCCGGCCATCGCCCTCGAACTCGTCCGCCGGGCCATCGAGGACGATCTGCGCGACGAGGCCGCCGGACGCGCGCCCGACGCCGCCGGGG
>NZ_JAMQQG010000342.1 GCF_023716925.1 Frankia sp. R82 | reverse complement strand
GCGCCCGGCCACAAGCAGCGCTCCGACCCGGCGGGCCGGCGCGGCGACCTCGTCGGGCACCCGGACCAGCAGCCGGTCCGGATCCGCGACGGCCGCACGGACCAGCTCCTCGGACGCACCCGGCTGGACGGCCCCCGCATCCCGGTCGAAGGCCCGCAGCGCCCGGCCGAGCTCGCGCAGGCCCGCCGGATCCGCCCCGCCCAGCGGGGAGGTCAGCAGCGTGCGGGCCACATCGACGGTGAGGGCGCCGGCCGGATCGTCGGCGCAGCGCAACGCCAGCAGCAGCAACGCCGCCGCGGGTTCCTGCGCGACGGGCAGGTCGTCACCGTCGACGGTGACGGGGACACCGGCGGCGACCAGGGCGCGGCGCAACCGGCCGATCCGCTCGGCGGTGCGCACCAGCACCGCCATCCGCGCCCACGGCGTGCCGCGTTCCAGGTGTTCGCGGCGCAGCGCATCGGCGACCGCGCTGGCCTCGGCGCTGGTGGACACATAGGTGCGCGCCTCCACCTGGCCGGCGCCGAGGTCTGCACGCCCGGTGAGATCGCGGTGGGCGCGCAGGGCCGATGCCGGCAGCCGGGTCGCCGGCAGCCGGCGGGCGACGTGCCGGCTGGCCAGCAGGGGCGCCGGAGCCATCCGCCGACACCGGCGCAACGCGACGATCGGCGCGTCCCGCCCGCCCACCGAGCGGAACCGACGGGGAAACTCCAGCAGCCCCGACACCTCCGCGCCGCGGAAGGCGTAGATCGACTGATCAGGGTCCCCGAACGCGACCAGGTTCCCCCCGCCGCCGGCCAGGGCCCGCAGCAGCCGCTCCTGCGCCGGATCGGTGTCCTGGTATTCGTCGACGAAGACGTGCTGGTAGCGGGCACGCAGCTCATCCCCCGCCGGCCCCTCGGCGACCAGCACGGCCCGGTGCACCAGATCGGCGTAATCCAGCGCTCCCTCGAAACCGAAGACATCCAGGTAGATCTCGTAGAACTCGGCGAGCGCCGCCCACTCCGGACGGGCGGTGCGCTGCGCGAGCTGGGCCAGCTGCCCGGGCCCGAGCCCCACCTCCCGGGCCCGGGCCAGCAGGGCGCGGACCTCCTCGGTGAAACCCCGGGTACCCAGTGCCTGGGCCAACGACTCCGGCCAGCGCGGATGGCCGTCCTCCCGGGAACCGTCGACGAGCTCCCGCAGCCGACTGTCCTGCTCCGGGCCGGACAACAGCCGAAACCCCCCGTGCGGCGCCGGCCGGTCGTGCGCCCGCAGCACCGCGAGACACCAGGCGTGAAACGTCCAGGCCCCCGGCCCGCGCCCGACCCCGCCGCCGCCGGGCCCGGGGCTGACGTCGGGGACCGCGGCGGTACCGGGGATCACGTCAGAACCGGGGATCACGTCAGAACCGGCAGGAGGGTCGGTGGCGCCGAGCCGGGCGGTGATGCGTTCGCGCAGTTCCCCCGCCGCCCGCCGGCTGAACGTGAGCACCAGGATGGACCGGGGATCGGCGCCCGCGGCGATCCGCGCGGCCACGGCCTCGACCAGCGTCGCCGTCTTGCCCGTGCCCGGCCCGGCCAGCACCAGCAGGGGCCCGCCCGCATGCTCGACCACCTGGCGCTGCGCCGCGTCCAGCTCCAGCGGCGCCGTGACCGGCACCGGTGCCACGACCAACCGGTGGCCGGCCGGCGGCGCGGCTGCACCGCGGGCGGCAGCGGGCGCGGACGGCAGGCTCACCCGAACAGCACACCACGCGCCACCGACACGCCGGCCGGCAGGACTCCCCACATCCGGCCAACCGGTCGCCACCTCGACCTACGGTCGTCCGATCGGAGGGCAATCCCACCGGTCGGCGACCCGACCACCGAGCATCCGACCCCCACCATGGGGCCGTCCCGGGGGGCGGTGCGTGCACGCATCCGACCGGACGTGGCACTGTCGTGACCCATGAGCCCATCCGTGCCGACCCACGACTGCGAGGGCAAGGTGGCGCTCGTCACCGGAGCGGCCTCCGGCATCGGTGCCGCCTGCGCCCGTCGACTGGCCGCCGCGGGCGCCCGGGTCGTGCTCACCGACCTGCGCCCCGACGAGGTCAAGGAGGTGGCCGCCCAGATCGAGCGGGACGGGGGCGAGGCCGTGGCGCTCGAGGCGGACGTCACCGATCCCGACGCGATCGAGCAGGCCACGCAGACCGCCGTCGGCACCTTCGGGCGGCTTGACCTGAGCGTGAACAACGCCGGCATCGCCGCCGGGCGCGAACCGATCGGCACCACCCTGGCCGAGGACTGGCAGCGCGTCCTGGACGTCAATCTCTCCGGCGTCTTCTACTGCATGCGCGCCGAGATCACCGCCATGCTGCACGGCGGTACCGGCGGTTCCATCGTCAACATGGCCTCGGTGTTCGGCACCGTCGGCTTCGCGGGGTCGGCTCCGTACGTCGCGGCCAAGCACGGCGTCGTCGGCCTGACCAAGACCGCGGCGCTGGAGTACGCCACCCGCAACATCCGGGTGAACGCGGTCGCCCCCGGCTTCGTCGACACCGCTCTCATTCAGGTGGACGGCCGGCCCCAGCGCGGCGCGGCACTGCTCACCCCGATGAACCGCCTCGGCACCCCCGAGGAGGTCGCCGAGGTGGTCACCTTCCTGCTGTCCGACCGCGCCTCGCTGGTCACCGGCAGCGTCTACCTCGCCGACGGCGGCCTGACCGCCCGCTGACCGCAGGCCGGTCAGCGGGCGGTCAGGCCGGCTGGGCCGGAGCCGGGGTGCCGTCCCAGCGGGCGGTGGCGAGGTGGACGCGTTCGCCGGACGGGGTGAGCGGGGTGGCGTCGGCGATCAGGCGGCGCAGGGCCTCGGCCGGGTTGGCCGGGTTCGGCTCGCCGGTGGACCGGATGACCCGGTGCCAGGGCAGCTCGTCCTCGGCGTAGCGGGCCAGCACGGCGCCGACGGTCCGGCCGGTGCCGGCCCCGACGAACTCGGCAATGTCACCGTAGGTCATCACCTTGCCCGGCGGGATCCGGGCGACGGTGTCGAGGACCTCGCGGGCATGCGGACTCGGCTCGGCGTCCCCGAGCCGGATGCGGGTACCGAGCCCCGCCGACACGCTCGCCGGCGGGGCGGCCCGACCCGCCCGGGTCCGCGCCCGTCCGTCGTCCACTGCGCTCATGCGCTCGGCAGGCTCATGCGCTCAGTAGACGGGCAGGGTCTTGTCGACCTGGGTAGCCCAGGCCGTCACCCCACCCTGCACGTGCACGGCCGAGGTGAAACCGGCGCCCTTGAGGGTCGCCAGCGCATCCGCGGAGCGCACCCCGGACTTGCAGTAGACGACAACCCGGCGGTCCTGCGGCAGTTCGGCGAGGTGGGCGGGCAGCTCGCCCTTCGGGATGAGCCGGGCGCCGGGGATGCGCACGATCTCCCACTCGGCGGGCTCCCGGACATCGATCAGCTCGATCGGCTCACCGGCGTCCAGCCAGCTCTTGAGCTCGCTCGCGAGGATCGTGGAGCCGGACGCGGCGAGCTGCGCCTCCTCCGAGACGACACCGCAGAACGCCTCGTAGTCCTCGACCAGCTCGGTGATCGACGGGTTCTTCCCGCACAGCGGGCACTCCGGGTCCTTGCGCACCCTGATCGAGCGGTAGGTCATCTCGAGGGCGTCGTACACCATCAGCCGACCGACCAGCGGGTCACCGATACCGGTCAGCACCTTGATGGCCTCGGTGGTCTGGATCGACGCGATCGACGCGCACAGCACGCCGAGCACCCCGCCCTCGGCGCAGGACGGGACCATCCCCGGCGGCGGCGGTTCCGGGTAGAGGCAGCGGTAGCACGGCCCGTGCTCGGCCCAGAAGACGCTGGCCTGCCCGTCGAACCGGTAGATCGAACCCCAGACGTACGGCTTGCCGAGCAGGACGGCCGCGTCGTTGACCAGGTACCGGGTGGCGAAGTTGTCGGTGCCGTCGACGATCAGGTCGTACTGGCTGAAGATCTCCAGGACGTTGGAGGTGTCCAGCCGGGTCTCGTGCAGCACCACGTTGACGAGCGGGTTGATCTCGAGCACCGAGTCCCGCGCCGACTCGGCCTTGGAGCGGCCCACGTCCGACTGCCCGTGGATGATCTGACGCTGCAGGTTCGACTCGTCCACCGTGTCGAACTCGACGATGCCGAGCGTGCCGACCCCGGCCGCGGCCAGGTACATCAACGTCGGCGAGCCAAGACCACCGGCCCCGACGGCCAGCACCCTGGCGTTCTTGAGTCGCTTCTGGCCGTCCATGGCGACATCCGGAATGATCAGATGCCTGGAGTACCGGCGGACCTCGTCGACGGTCAGGCCCTCGGCAGGCTCGACCAGAGGCGGAAGGGACACGCTAGCTCCTCGCGTTCGCAGTCGTACGTCGACGATGCCACGTTCTTCGACGATTCCACAGGGGCACGCGGCCTCGGCACGAATCGACCGGCCGCCGCCTCCCACCGATCCACAGCGCCCGCGACCGCCCCCCTGTTCCCCCGCCCCCACGTTTGCACGTTCCGCTCCCGCGCCGCGCCGCGCCGCTTTCCGCGGGGCAGGCCGGAACGCCGGTGCGGGTGTTCCCCGGGGACGCCTGGGTAGACCGTCGCTGACCGACCGCACCCAACCACCGATGGCAGGGAGCTGAGCACTGTGTCTTTCGTCGACAAGGTCCGCAACAAGCTGGACGAGCTGCGCGGGCGAGGCAAGCAGACCGCCGGCCGAGCAGCCGGGGACCGCCGCACCGAGGCCGAGGGCCGCGGCGACCGTACCGCCGCCGACCTGCGCCAGGCTGGTGAGAAGGCCAAGGACGCCTTCCGTCGCTGACCTTGCGGGTCAGCGACGTGTTGCGCCACCCAGGCCCTGAGCAACCACCACCGGATGCCGCCACCACCCGCCGCTCGCACCACCCATCGCCGAGCGGCGGGTGGTGCGCTCACGCGGAGCGGCGAGTGGTGCTCGGGGAGCGCGACACGTCCTCCGTCGAGCCTTTCGGCGACGTCTTGCCGGGCGTGGACCGTCCGCTCGACGTACGCGCGGATCGAGCGGGTCCCCCGGCGGTGCGCCCCGTCCCTGAGCCCGCCCGGGGCGGAGCCGGCGCCGTGCGGGCCGCAGCCGACCGCGGCGAGCGGGGCACACCGGTGGACGACCGCCCCGACCGTGGCTGCTCCCCCGACCCGGACCCCGGGGCCGCCTCGGCCAGCGCCCCCGGCCCCACGGGCTCGGTCGACGAACCCGGCGCCGGCGCGGCGGGCTCGTCACGGCGGGCGGCGGCGATGCTGGCGCGCAGCGCGGCCATCAGGTCGTCGACGGGTTCGCCGGGTTCGTCCTCGGGCGGGACGACGACGGCACGGCCGGCGGCCTTTGCCTCGATGACGGACTCCAGCGCCTCGCGGTACCGGTCGGTGAAGCGGGTGGGATCGAAGTCGGCGGCCAGCGTGTCGATGAGCGAGCCGGCCATGGCGAGCTCCGGCGGATGCACGGCGACCTCGTCGGACAGGAACGGGAAGTCCGGTGCACGGACCTCGTCCGGCCAGACCATCGTTTCCAGCACGAAGACCGCGCCGCGCACTCGGAGCGTCGCGAGCTGCTCACGCTGGCGTAGGGCTATCTTGACCAGCGCGACCCGCCCGGACCTGGCCAGCGCGTCCCGCAGCAGCACGTACGGTTTCGTGCCGGTCCGGTCCGGCTCGACGTAGTAGCTCCTGGCGAAGTAGATCGGATCGACCTGCTCCAGCGGCACGAACTCCAGCACGTCGATGGCCCTGGAGGTGGACAGCGGCAGGTTCGCGAAGTCGTCGTCGGTGAGCACGACGGTCTGACCGTCCGGCAGCTCGAACCCCTTGGCGACGTCGGCGTAGGCAACCTCGGCCCCGTCGGCCTCGGCGACCCGCCGGTAGCGGATGCGGGACCCGTCGGTCCGGCGGACCTGATGGAAGGCGATGTCCCGCTCCTGCGTGGCGGAGTACAGCCGCACGGGGATCGACACCAGACCGAAGGAGATGACACCCTTCCAAATCGAACGCATGTTCGCCCCTAACGTCGGCTACCCACCATGGTGACCCACCGGACGCCCACCTGTAAGCCAGATCGAACAAACGTCCACAGTTATCAGGTGGCGGCCTGGCCCGTCCGGGGGATACCCGTCCGAGGCCAACCACAACGGGGACGGAATGAGCACGTCACAGGAGCGTGAGCAGGAACCACGGCAGTCGAGCGGGCAGGCACGGTCGGGCCACCGGGGGCCGACGGGCGGGCCCGAACGGGCCGGCGTCGAGATCGACGGGCGTCACGTGCGGCTGTCGAACCCGGACAAGGTGCTCTACCCGGCCACCGGCTTCACCAAGGGTCAGGTCATCGACTACTACGAGCGGATCAGCGCGGTCCTGGTGCCGCACCTGACCGATCGTCCACTCACCGTGGTGCGATACCCGAACGGGGTTACCGAGAAGGGCTTCTTCACCAAGAACGCCCCATCCCACCGCCCGGAGTGGACGACGACGGCCCGGCTGCCCTCGCCCGGCTCCACGAAGGACCGCTCGACCATCGACTACCTGGTCGCCACCGACCGTCCCACCATGGTGTGGCTGGCGAACCTCGCCGCCCTGGAGCTGCACACCCCGATGTGGCGGATCTCGACCGGGCGGCCCGACCTGGTGGTGGCCGACCTGGATCCGGGCCCGGGCACCTCGGTGGTGGACTGCGCGCGGGTGGCGCTGCTGCTGCGGGAGATTCTGCCGGGGCCGCTGGGCGTGAAGACCAGCGGTTCCAAGGGCCTGCAGATCTATGGAAGGGTCACCGACGGCCGGACGTCCATGCAGGTCAGAGCGGATATGCGGACGATCGCCGGCCGGCTTGCCGCCGACCATCCCCAGCTGGTCGTCGCGAACATGCGCAAGGACCTGCGGGGTGGACGGGTCCTGCTGGACTGGTCGCAGAACAACCCAGCGAAGACCACGGTGAGCGTCTACTCGCTGCGTGCCCGGGAGCGACCCACCGTCTCCACCCCGGTGACCTGGGCCGAGGTGGAGAACTGCCGTCGTCCGCAGGATCTGGATTTCTCCGCGGGCGACGTGCTGCGACGCGTCGACGAGCTCGGCGACCTGTTCGCCCCACTGCTCGGCGACCCCGTCGACGATCCCGGATGAGCGCAGTCCGCGTGAGCGGCACGCACACCGGGCACATCGGATCCGGGCCCGACGTGGGTCTGGACCGTCCGACGTCGGCGTCCCACCCCGCGGACGCCGCATCGACGAGCTCAGGAGGACGTCCCATGGCAGCACCCACCGAACTGCCGGGCACCGGCCGCACCCTGGAAAGCCTCCCGCCGGAGAGCCACCCCGCCGAGGTCCTTCCGTTGGAGGCCTCCGACGCCGACGCCGCCGAACAGGCCCGGGAGGTCCGCCCGCCGGACTCCGGGGCGACGGTGGTGGACGCGCTCAGCGAGGTCGACGAGTTCGACCGGGTCGAGCAGAGCATCGTCGTCGAAACCGACGAGGACGACTACCGCTGACCACCGCCGGCCGGCGCTGACCGCCCCGTCGGCCGTTCGCCGTTGACCGCGGCCGGCGGGACCGGCATCGGCGACGGATGCCCGGGCGGGTACGTCGCCCCCGGGCGGGCACCCGTCGGCAGGGGCGCAGCGGCGAATATTGCGGCCAGGCCGGTAACCGTGACGGCCCGCTGTGCGAAAGTGAGCCGACAGCCGCCGACATCAACCAGGAGGAGCGCCGGTGACCGCCGAGCCAGCCTCGCCCGGCACCCGTACGGGCCGGACTCCCCGGCTGCCCCGCACCGCCCGTCGCTTCCAGCTCCTCGGCGCGGCCCGCGAGGTCTTTGTCGCCCAGGGTTACCACGCCGCGGCGATGGACGAGATCGCCGAACGGGCCGGAGTCAGCAAACCCGTGCTCTACCAGCACTTCCCGGGCAAGCTCGAGCTCTACCTCGCGCTGTTGGACGAGCACACGACCCAGCTCGTCAACGCGGTCGAGGAGGCCCTCGGTTCCACCACCGACAACCACGTACGCATCGCCCGTTCGGTCCGGGCGTACTTCGACTTCGTCAACGACTCCTCCGGTGCGCACCAGCTCGTGCTGGAGTCCGACCTGCGCAGTGAGCCCGCGGTGCGCCAGCGCATCGAGACGGCGTTCGCCCGGTGCGTCCACTCGATCGCGGCGACCATCGTCGCGGAGACGGGGCTCGATCCCGCCGAGGCCGATCTGCTCGCCGTCGGGCTGATCGGCATGGCGGAGACGGCGTCGCGCTGGTGGCTGGTGCGTGGCGAGACGGTCCCCAAGGAACGAGCCGTCGAGGCGATGATCGAGCTTGCCTGGCGTGGCATCGGTGGCTACCCCCGGCAGGAACATCCCTAGCCCGGACGGCGGGCCGCACCCGTGCGGCGTGTGCCAGGAGCGAACACGGCGGACCCGCGCCGGTGGAGAAGTCCCGGAAGCCATAGTGTGGGCCGTGATCCAACCTCGGCGGCGGGTGTCCGCTGCCGCGCGGGTCCCGCGCGGGTCCCGCGCAGGTCCCACGAAGGTCCGACGAAGGCGGAGGTCATCGGTGGAGGTCAAGATCGGCGTACGGCAGGTCGGCCGGGAGCTGGTGCTGGAGATCGACCAGACCGCGGAGGCCGTCGCCGCGCAGGTGGGCGAGGCGGTCAAGTCCGGCAGTGGCGTGCTCACCCTCGCCGACGAGAAGGGACGCCAGGTGCTGGTCCCGATCGAGGCCCTGGCCTACGTGGAGATCGCGGCGACCTCGCCCCGTCGGGTCGGTTTCGGCGGCTGACGACTCGGCGCGGGCTGACGACTCGGCGCGGACAGGGGCGGTGGCAGGCGGAACTCCGTCGGTCACCGCCCCTCGTCATGCCTACGCCGGGTCATGATTGCGCCGGGTCATGATTGCGCCGGGTCAGGCGGACAGGCCGAGGGCGGACATACGGCGGCTGTGGGCCGACATGATGCGGTTGAAGATGGCCGCCAGTGCGTCCAGATCGCCGACCCCGACGAGCAGGCCGGTGAGGGCGTCGCGGTCCACTCCGACCCGCTGCGCCTGGGTGAGCGCCTCCCCCACCAGCCGACGGGCCCACAGGGCCAGGCGACCGGCGACCGTGGGGTTCACCTCGATCGCGGCGCGGACCCGCTCGACGGCGAAGGCGGCGTGCCCGGTGTCGGCGAGGACCCGCAGCACGATGTCCCGTGACGGCCCCGGCAGGCGGGCCGCGATCTCCCGGTAGAAGTCCGCCGCGATGTTGTCCCCCACGTATGCCTTGACCAGGCTCTCCAGCCAGTCGGCCGGGGCGGTCGAGTTGTGGAAGTCGGTCAACGGCCCGATGAACGGAGCCATCGCGTCCTCGCGACGTACGCCGAGCCGGTCCAGTTCGTCACAGATAGCCTGAAAGTGGGCGAACTCCGCCGCCGCCATCGTCGCCAGTGCCATCTTGTCACCGAGGGTCGGCGACATCCGGGCGTCCGTCGCCATCCGTTCGAAGGCCGTCAGTTCGCCATAGGCGAGCAGGCCCAGCAGGTCGACAGTTGCCTGATCAGGCTGGTCCGCGGGACCCGGGGCCGACGCATCGGCCGGCGGAAACGATGTCTGCATCACGATCGGATTCTGGCACCGATGGCCACCGCGACGGCAATCGTCGGCCAAGGAGCCCCCGCTGGGCCGTCTCAGCGGCTATGCTAGTCACAACTAGAGGCCGTTATGCGCCTCAGTTGTCGCGTAGTAGGCGTCGCCTCGTTACCTGTGCACCCAGAGCTGCCGTCGATGGCACCGGGCACACGGACTTCGGGCCGCGGGCGCCTCGCGACTCACCGCGAGCGGGTTCAGCGCAGACACCGCTCAGAGAAGACCAGGAGCGTCCCGCTGTCCGTCACAGCAGAAGTACCTTCAGATGATCTATCAATGTCCTCCTCGCCGACCGAGATTTCCGCGGTAGTGCCGTTGACCGCGGCCCGCCCGACCTTCGCCGACCTGGGCGTTCGCGCCGAGACGGTCGCAGCGCTGGCCGAGGCCGGCATCGTGCACGCCTTCCCGATCCAGGAGCTGACGCTCCCGCTCGCGCTCGGGCGCAACGACATCATCGGCCAGGCCCGCACCGGCACCGGCAAGACCCTCGCGTTCGGTATCCCCCTCGTGCAGACGGTGCTCTCGCCCGCCGAGGGTGCCGACGGCCGGCCCCAGGCTCTGGTCGTCGTGCCCACCCGCGAGCTGTGTGTCCAGGTCACCGCCGATGTCACCCGGGCGGGCTCGGGCCGTGGCCTGCGGGTGCTGGCCGTCTACGGCGGCCGGGCCTATGAGCCGCAGCTCACCGCCCTGCGCGCCGGGGTCGACGTCGTCGTCGGCACCCCCGGCCGGCTGCTCGACCTCGCCCGTCAGCGCGTGCTCGATCTGGCTGCCGTGCGCGCCCTCGTGCTCGACGAGGCCGACGAAATGCTCGACCTCGGCTTCCTGCCCGATGTCGAGCGCATCATGGCGCAGCTGCCCACCAGCCGGCAGACCATGCTGTTCTCCGCCACGATGCCCGGCCCGGTGATCTCGCTGGCCCGTCGGTTCATGGCGCGCCCCGTGCACGTGCGCGCCGAGCAGCCCGACGAGACCCGCACCGTGCCGAGTACGCACCAGCACGTCTTCCGCGCCCACGCGCTGGACAAGATGGAGGTGCTCGCCCGCGTCCTGCAGGCCTCCGGGCGTGGCCTGGCGATGGTGTTCGTCCGTACCCGGCGCACCGCCGACAAGGTCGCCGAAGAGCTCGACAAGCGTGGTTTCGCCGCTGCCCCCGTGCACGGCGACCTCGGCCAGGGCCAGCGGGAGCAGGCGCTGCGGGCCTTCCGTGCCGGCAAGGTCGACGTGCTCGTCGCCACGGATGTCGCCGCCCGCGGGATCGACATCAGCGGCGTCACCCATGTCGTGAACTACCAGTGCCCCGAGGACGAGAACGTCTACCTGCACCGCATCGGCCGCACCGGCCGGGCCGGGGAGAGCGGCGTCGCCGTCACCTTCGTTGACTGGGACGACCTGCCCCGGTGGACGCTGGTCAACAAGGCCCTCGGTTTGCCGTTCGAGGGCCCGGTCGAGACCTACTCGACCTCCCCGCACCTGTTCGAGGCACTCGGCATCCCCCCCGAGGTCACCGGCAACCTCCCCCACGCCGCGCGCACCCGCGCCGGTCTGGACGCCGAGGACCTCGAGGATCTCGGCGAGTCGTCCCGCCGCGGCGGCGGTCGGCGCGGTTCGTCGTCGCGTCCCGGGCGGTCCACCGCGCCGGCCGCGGCCGAACGTCCGGCGG
>NZ_JAMQQG010000341.1 GCF_023716925.1 Frankia sp. R82 | reverse complement strand
CAGAGCCATGAAAAAGGGGGCAGTACATAATTGGCACTGACAATCGGCACGCTGTTGAGTTCTCAAGGAGCAGGCGCCTTCCGGAGGAACATCCCAGGATGTTCCGATCCGTGCGACTATGTTCCACATTGCCAAGTTTGTGATGCGACGCTCGTCAGCTTCTCCCCAGAAGGGGCCGCCTCGCGGTCGCTATCCCCGAACCTCCCGCAGGAGGTTCCCGTCTGCGGGGGGCGGCCGTGGTGTTCGGCGTCCGCCGTGTCTCGCTGACAGAGAGAACATTACGGGTGGATGACGGGGAGCGTCAAATCAATCCCTGCCTCAGATGTGTGACCTATGTCACACCACCCTCGGAGCGCTTCGCAGCGATGTTCTGATATGCGAGGCTTGGAGGTCTGAGCCAAGATCCTCCAAGGCAGGGCCACGGGTCTCTGACCAGCGCGTTCGCTCCCAGTCGGTCCGCCTGGCAGTTCTCGTCGGGCCACGTGCCGGTTCTCAGGGTCGCCGCGGTAGCTGGCGGGGGCCGCTGACCGTCGGGTCCCCGGCCAGCCAGAACCGCCAGGGCCACTCGGCCGCGGCCCGGATCCCGATCCGCGGTCCACGCTGGATGACGGTCACGGCCGTCGATGGCGTCGGTGCGGTGCGGCCTGTGCCGGGCACCAGGTCACCGTGGGCGTCGATGCCACGCTCAGGGCGTCGGTGTGTCGGTGTGATGGCCGATGGGCTGCTGCTGGCGGTGGCGGCGACCAGGGGGCCGCCGCCGGTCACGGGCGTTCCGGTCAGGGCTGGTCCGACTCCGAGTACCCGGCCGAGCCGGCCGGGGCCCCGGGCGAGATCTCGGGCCGACAGCGCCGGCCAGCGGTCGCGGACCAGCGCCTGGCCCTCGACCACCTCGCCGGCTCGCAGCAGCACGGCGCAGGCCTGCCCCACCGGGCCGCACACGATGTTGACGCACCAGTGCACGCCGTAGCTGAGGTAGACGTAGGCCCGCCCAGGCGGACCGAACATGACGGCGGAGCGTGGGGTGGGGCCGCGGGCCGCATGAGAGGCCGGGTCGTCCACGCCGCCATAGGCCTCGACCTCGGTGATGCGAACGACGACCGGCCCGTGCCGGACCGTGGCCCCCAGCAGGTCGGGGGCCACGGCCAGCACGGGCCGGTCGAAGAAGGCGGCTGGCAACGGCGCAGCCGCGCCTAGCCCATCGCCCACCGACGGTCCCCGTCGAGCACGGGCAGGAGCGCGGCGAGCTGTTCCCGGACGCGGTCGGGGGCCGTCCCACCGGGGGCGGAACGGGCCTGCAGGGCGCCGGCCACCGACAGCACCCCGCGCACGTCCGGGGTGAGCAACGGGTTGATCACCGCCAGATCGTCGTCGCTGACGTCGTCCAGGTCGACGTCGTGTGCCACGCACCAGGAGACGAGCTGGCCGACGGCCTCGTGTGCCTGACGGAACGCCACCCCCCGGCGGACCAGGTACTCCGCGACGTCGGTGGCGAGCGCGAACCCGTCGGGGGCGGCCGCGGCGAGCCGCTCGCGGCGGACCCGCATCGTGGCCACCGTGCCGGTCAGCGCCGGCAGCACCAGCAGCAGGGTGTCCACGGCGTCGAACACCGGCTCCTTGTCCTCCTGCAGGTCCCGGTCGTAGGCGAGCGGAAGGCCCTTGAGGGTGGCCAGGAAGCCGGTCAGCCCGCCGATGAGGCGCCCGGACTTGCCCCGGGCGAGCTCGGCCACATCGGGGTTCTTCTTCTGCGGCATGATCGAGCTGCCGGTGGCGAACGCGTCGTCGAGCTCGACCCAGCCGAACTCACGCGTCGTCCACAGCACGATCTCCTCGCCGAGGCGGGACAGGTGCACGCCGATGAGCGCGGCGACGAACAGGAACTCGGCCGCGAAGTCCCGGTCGGACACCGCGTCGAGCGAGTTCTCGAACGCCCGGTCGAAGCCCAGTTCGGCGGCGACCCCGCGCGGGTCGAGGGGCAGGGAGGATCCCGCGAGGGCCCCGGCGCCGAGCGCGCTGACCGAGGCCCGGACGTCCCAGTCACGCAGCCGGTCGGCGTCCCGCACGAACGCCTGGACGTGGGCGGCCAGCTGGTGGGCGAACGAGATCGGCTGGGCGTGCTGCAGGTGGGTCATGCCCGGCGCCGGGGTCTCGACGTGCTGTTCGGCCAGCGTGACCAGGGCCTGGGACAGCTCGGTGAGCCGCAGCGCCACCTGGCGGGCATGGTCGCGCAGGTACAGCCGCAGGTCGGTGGCTACCTGGTCGTTGCGACTACGCCCGGCGCGCAGCTTGCCGCCCAGGGTGCCGAGCCGTTCCAGCAGGCCGCGTTCCAACGCGGTGTGGACGTCCTCGTCCTCGACGGTGGGCCGGAAGGCACCGCTCGCGACGTCCTCGGCAAGGCCGTCCAGGGCGGACAGCATCGCGGCGAGCTCGGCGTCCTCGAGCAGCTCGGCACGATGCAGGACCCGGGCGTGCGACTTCGAGGCCAGCAGGTCATAGGGGGCGAGCCGCCAGTCGAACTGGACGCTCACCGACAGGCGGGCGAGCGCCTCGGCCGGGCCACCGGCAAACCGGCCACCCCACAGCCGCATCGGCGGGCCGCCCGACGGCGGCGCGTCGGCGGCTGCCGCGGAATCGGTCGAGGTCACGGGTTCAGCCGCTGCTCACGGGCCGCCCAGACCTTGGTCGGCAGGCCCCACAGCTCGATGAAGCCACGCGCGTCCGACTGGTCGAACTGGTCGCCGGCGTCGTAGGTGGCCAGCGCGTGGTCGTAGAGGCTCGCTGGGCTGCGCCGGCCGACGACCTGGGCGACCCCGCCGGCCAGGCGCAGCCGCACGTCCCCGGACACCCCGACGCTGGAGGCGTCGACGAACGCGTCGAGGGCGGCCTTGAGCGGGGAGAACCACAGGCCGTCATAGACGATCTCGCCCCAGCGCTGGTCGACGCCCCGCTTGAACCGGGCGACGTCGCGCTCGAGGGTGAGGTCCTCGAGGTCGCGGTGCGCGGTGAGCAGGGTGATCGCCGCCGGACACTCGTAGATCTCCCGGCTCTTGATCCCGACCAGCCGGTCCTCGATCATGTCGATGCGACCGATGCCGTGCGCGCCGGCGCGGGTGTTGAGCTCGGCGACCAGCTCGGCGAGGCCCAGAGGCCGCCCGTCCAGCGCGGTGGGGATGCCGTCGGTGAACGACACCGTCACCTCGTCCGGGGTGCGGGCAACCGTCGGGTCCGCCGAGTAGACGAAGACGTCCTCCGGCGGCTGCGCCCACGGGTCCTCGAGAATGCCGCACTCGGCGGTGCGCCCCCACAGGTTCTGGTCGATGGAGTAGGGGGAGCGCTTGGACACGTCGATCGGCAGGCCGCGCTCCTCGGCGAAGGCGATCGCCTTGTCCCGGGTCATGCCCGAGTCACGGACCGGCGCGAGCACCCTGAGCCCGGGGGCCAGGGCGGACACGCCGACCTCGAAGCGCACCTGGTCGTTGCCCTTGCCGGTGCAGCCGTGCGCGATGGCGTCGGCGCCGTGCTCGCGGGCGGCCGCCACCAGGTGCTTGACGATGATCGGCCGCGACAGCGACGAGATCAGCGGGTAACGGTCCATGTAGAGGGCGTTGGCGCGGATGGCCGGGGCGACGAACGACTCGGCGAACTCGGCTCGGGCGTCGACCACGATCGACTCGACGGCGCCGCAGGTGAGGGCGCGCGCCCGGATCGCTTCGAGGTCCTCGCCGCCCTGGCCGACATCGACTGCAAGCGCGACGACCTCGGCACCGGTCTCGGCACCGATCCAGCCGATCGCCACGGACGTGTCGAGGCCGCCCGAGTAGGCAAGCACGACGCGTTCGGTCACGGACTTACTCCTTCTATGGGATGGGGCCTGCTATGGGGTGGGACCTGCTATGGGGTGGGACGGTTGCGGTCGGGCGGGTGCAGAGCCGGCGCGGACGGTTGCGGGTCGGGCGGCGCCGCGGTCCGACCCCGTCCCTCGGCCAGCCACAGCAGGTAGGCCGCCAGTGCGGGCCCGCCGATCGGCATGACGCCACCAAGCGGCATCCTGCGCCGTGAGGGGGCGTCCCCGCCAGGCACACCGCCGGAGGGATCGCCACCGGACTGGGCCGCCCGGCACACGACGAGGACAGTGTCGTCCCCGGCGATCGTGCCCATGATCGCCGGCATGTCCTCGCGGTCGAGCGCCGAGGCGAACAGCTGCGCGGCGCCCGGCGGGGTGCGCAGAACGACGAGGTCGCCGTTGGCCTCGGCGGAGACGAGCAGTTCCTCGCACAGCCGGGTCAGCGGCAGCCGGACGGTCTCGGCCGGGGCGAGGTTGCCCTCGACGGCGTAGACCAGTGCGCCGTCGACGCCACGCACCTTCGTCGCGCCGATGTCCTCCAGGTCGCGGGACAGGGTGGCCTGGGTGACCTGCACACCTTCGATGGCCAGCAGGCGGGCGAGTTCCGACTGCGACCGTACGGAGCGCTGGCCGATGAGCGCGGCCAGGCGCGCCTGGCGGGCATGTTTGGTCAGCGGCGCCGCCCGCCGCAGACCGGTTCCGGGACCCGGGCCGGCGGCGGGGCCGGCGTCCGGGCCGGTGTCGACCGCGTTCATCGCGGCACGCCTGCCTCGGGTGCCTGTGCCGCCTCGGATGCGAACAGCAGCGACAGCAGGGCTTTCTGCGCGTGCAGCCGGTTCTCGGCCTGGTCGAACACGGCCGAGTGCGGACCGTCGAGCACGGAACCGGCGATCTCCAGCTCCCGATGTGCCGGCAGGCAGTGCAGGACCAGCACGTCCGACCGGGCGGCCTCGACCGCCTTCTCGTCGAGCTGGTAGGGCTGGAAGACCAACGATCGGCTGTCGGACTCGCCTTCCTGGCCCATCGAGGCCCAGACGTCGGTGTAGAGCACGTCGGCGCCCGCGGCGGCCTCCAGCGCGTCATGCATGACCAGGGCCTCCCCGCCGGTGGTCGCGCCGATCTCGTTGGCGTGCCGGACGACCTGTTCGAACGGTTCGTAGCCGGGCGGTGAGGCGACGTGCACCCGCATCCCGGCGAGGGCACCGGCGAGCAGCAGCGAGTGGGCGACGTTGTTGCCGTCGCCGAGGTAGGTCAGGGTGAGCCCGGCCAGGCTGCCGCGCCGTTCCCGGATGGTCTGCAGGTCGGCGAGGGCCTGGCAGGGATGGGCGTGGTCGGACAGAGCGTTGACGACAGGGACACTCGCGGCGGCGGCGAGCCGCTCGAGCCGCTCCTGAGCGAAGGTCCGCACGACGATCGCGTCGACGTACCGGCTGAGCACGGCGGCGGTGTCCTCGATCGTCTCGCCCCGGCCGAGCTGGGTGCTGGCCGCGTCGATGACGACGGGATGACCGCCGAGCTCGGCGACCCCGACGTCGAAGGACAGGCGGGTACGGGTGGAGGGCTTCTCGAACAGCAGGGCCACCGAGCGGCCGGCCAGCGGCCGGTCGGCCGGCCCCGGCGTGCGCCGCCGGGCCTTGAAGCCGTCGGCGAGATCGAGTACAGCAGCCTGTTCCGCGGAGGTCAGGTCGGTGTCGAGCAGGAAGTGTCGGGCCGTCATGCGCTGACCTTAGATCCTTCCCCGGGCAGGTCGGCCGTCTCGCGTGCCCGGGCGACCACACCCGGCAGCACCGCGAGGAAGGCATCCGCCTCGGCGTCGGTGAGGATGAGCGGGGGGGCGAGCCGGACCGCGGTCGGCACCGCGGCGTTGACCAGGTAGCCCGCCTGCCGGGCAGCGACCTCGACGGCGGGGGCGTAGGGGCCGTCGAGCTCGATCGCCCGCCACAGGCCCGGCCCGCGCACACCGAGAACACCGGGGATCGTGGCGGCGCGGATCCCCGCCGCCAGGCGGTCGCCGACCGTGCGGGCGTGTTCAAGCAAATTGTCGGCGACGATCGTGTCGAGCACGGCCAAGGCCGCAGCGCACACGATCGGCCCGCCGCCGAACGTGCTGCCGTGGTCGCCGGGGCGCAGCAGGTCGGCGGCGGCGCCGATGCCGATGCAGGCCCCGATCGGCAGGCCACCGCCGAGCCCCTTCGCCAGGGTGACGACGTCGGGGCGCACCCCGGCGCTCTGGTGCGCGAACCAGGCACCGGTGCGGCCGATCCCGCTCTGGACCTCGTCGAGCACGAGCAGCGCCCCGGCGTCGTCGCAGACCGCCCGTGCCTGGGCCAGGTAGCCGGGCGGCGGTGGCACCACGCCCGCCTCCCCCAGGGTGGGTTCGAGGAACACCGCGGCGGTCTGTTCACCGACCGCCGCCCGCAGCGCCGCCGCGTCGCCGTAGGGGACGAAGCGCACGCCGGGCAGCAGGGGTTCGAACGGAGCGCGCTTGGCCGGCTGGCCCGTGATCGACAACGCGCCGAGGGTGCGGCCGTGAAAGGAGTTCTCGGCGGCGACGATCTCCGGCCGCCCCGTCCGCCGGGCGATCTTGATGGCGGCCTCGTTGGCCTCGGCACCGGAGTTGGCGAAGAAGACCTTCGCGCCACCGCCGACATCCCCGCTCGCACCGTCGGCGCCGCCGGCGGGCAGGGGGCTCTCGCCGAGCAGCTCGACGAGCCGTTCGGCGAGAGCGACCTGCGGCTCGTTGGCGTAGAGGTTCGACACGTGGCCGAGCGTGTCGAGCTGGGCGACCACGGCGGCGCGGATCGCCGGGTGGGCATGGCCGAGCACGCTGACGGCGATGCCACCGAGCAGGTCGACGTACTCCCGGCCGGTGTCGTCCCAGACCCGGGTGCCCTGGCCGCGGACCAGTGACAGCGCCGGGCGGCCGTAGGTTGCCATGATCACGGCGTCCCGGCGGGCGAGCAGATCGGCGTTCATGGCCTGGCTCCGGTCTCGGGGGTGGGATCAGGGATGGAATCAGGGACGGACGCGGGCCCGGGGGTGATCAGAGTGCCGATGCCGTCATCGGTGAAGATCTCGAGCAGCAGGGCATGCGGGACACGGCCGTCGAGCACATGTGCCTGCGGGACACCGCCGCGCACCGCCCGACGGCAGGCCTCCATCTTGGGAATCATGCCGGACGCGAGGGTGGGCAGGAGCTCTTCCAACTCGGTGATCGTCAGCTCACTGAGAACCTCGTCGCTGACCGGCCAGTCCGCATACAGACCTTCGACGTCGGTGAGCACGACGAGCTTGGTCGCACCGAGGGCGACGGCGAGTTCGGCGGCGGCGGTGTCGGCGTTGACGTTGTAGACGCCGCCGTCGACGCCGCGGGCCACCGAGGCGATGACGGGCACCTTGCCGGAGTCGAGCAGGGCGTTGACCGTCTCGGCACGCACCTTGACGATGTCGCCGACGAGGCCGACGTCGACCGGTTCGCCGTCGACCATGGCGGGGCTGCGCCGGGCGGTGAACAGGTTCGCGTCCTCACCGGACAGCCCGACAGCGAAGGGGCCGTGGTCGTTGACGAGGCCGACGACATCCCGGTTGACCTGGCCGAGCAGCACCATCCGCACGATGTCCATCGTTTCGGGGGTGGTCACCCGCAGGCCGCCGACAAAGGTCGACTCGACGCCGAGGCGGGCCAGATGTGCGGTGATCTGCGGCCCACCGCCGTGGACGACGACGACCCGCAGCCCCGAATAGCGCAGAAACACGATGTCGGCGGCGAACGCGGCGCGCAGCGCCGGCTCGGTCATCGCGTTGCCGCCGTACTTGACAACGATCGTCGCGCCCTGGAACCGCGACAGCCAGGGCAGCGCCTCGATGAGGACCTGCGTCTTGGCGAGCGCAGCGTGCCCGCGGGCGGTGGCCGCGGGCCCACGCGCACCGGCGGGTGACGAGGCGGGCGGGGGCGGGGCTGGCGAGGCGGTGTCGGTCATGTCGAGTACGCCGAGTTCTCGTAGACGTAGCCGTCGGTCAGGTCGTTGGTCCACACGGTGACCTCGTCCGAACCGGAGTGCAGGTCGACGAGGATGTCGATCCGCCGGTCGGAGAGGTCGACGAGGTCCCGGTCCGCCCCGGGGGCGCCGGCGCGGCAGACCTGCACGCCGTTCATCGACACGTCCAGCGCGTCGGGCTCGAACGCAGCCGTGGTGGTGCCGACCGCGGCGAGCACCCGACCCCAGTTGGGATCCTTGCCGTACAGCGCACACTTGAGCAGGTTGTTGCGGGCGACGGCACGGCCGACCTCCAGGGCGTCAGCCTCGCTGGCGGCGCCGACCACGGTGATCGCGATGGTCTTGGTCGAGCCCTCGGCATCGCCGAGCATCTGCTGGGCGAGATCGAGGCACACCTCGGAAACCAGAGCGGTGAACTCCGCGGCGGGCAGGGTGACCCCCGAGGCGCCGGAGGCGAGCAGCAGCACGGTGTCGTTGGTCGACAGGCACCCGTCGGAGTCGACCCGCTCGAAGCTGACCCGCGAGGCCTCCCGCACCACACCGGTCAGGGTGGCGGCATCCGCCACCGCATCCGTGGTGACCACGACGAGCATCGTGGCCAGGGACGGAGCCAGCATCGCCGCGCCCTTGGCCATGCCCCCGACCGTGACACCGGGGGTGCTGGTGGAGGTACGCACCGCCGTCTTCGCCACGGTGTCGGTGGTGCGGATCGCCTCGGCGGCCTGGCCGCCACCGTCGTCGTCGAGCTCCTCCACGGCCCGGGTGACACCCGCCAGCAACCGATCCATGGGCAGCCGGACGCCGATCAGCCCGGTGGAGCAGACCGCGACCTGCCCCGCGCCGAGGCCGAGAGCACCGGCGACATGCTCGGCGGTGGCATGCGTGTCACCGAACCCGGCCGGGCCGGTGCAGGCGTTGGCGCCACCGGAGTTGAGCACCACGGCCCGCACCCGGCCGTCCACAAGCACCTGACGGGTCCACAACACCGGCGCGGCCTGGATCCGATTGCGGGTGAACACGCCGCCGGCGGCGGCGAGGGGACCGTCGTTGACGACGAGGGCGACATCCGGATTACCGGACGGCTTCAGTCCGGCCGCGACTCCGGCGGCACGAAAGCCCCGCGGGGCGGTGACGCTCACAGCTGCCCTCCCAGGCACAGGATGGAGGTGGTCACGGCGCGATGCCCTGAGCGGTGAGACCGGCGGTCTCGGGCAGGCCGAGCATCAGGTTGGCGCACTGCAGCGCCTGACCGGCCGCCCCCTTGCCGAGGTTGTCGATGGCGGACACCACGATCACCCGCCCGGACTCGGCATCGTACGTGCCCTGCACGTGGACGGCGTTGCCACCGAGCGTCGCGGCGGCCCGTGGCCAGCGCCCGGGTGGGAGCACCCGCACGAACGGCTCCCCCGCATACGCCGCCCGCAACGCCTCATGGACGGCCTGCTCGTCGACGCCGGGAACGGCCCGCCCGGAGCAGGTGGCCAGGATCCCCCGCGGCAGCGGGGCGAGCACCGGCGTGAACGACAGGCTCACCGGGAGCCCGGCAACGCCGGACAGCGCCTGCACGATCTCGGGACGATGCTGGTGGGTGCCCACCTTGTAGGCGGTGAGATCACCCATCACCTCGCTGCCGAGCAGGTTCACCTTGGCCGCGCGGCCCGCACCCGAGGTGCCGCTGGCGGCGACGACCGCCAGATCCTGCGGTTCGACCAGGCCCGCGACCAGCAGCGGCGCGAGGGCGAGCGAAGATGCCGTCGGGTAGCAGCCCGGCGCGGCGACCCGGCTGCTGGCGGCGATGTGCGGGCGGGCACCGGGCAGCTCGGGCATTCCGTACGTCCAGGTGCCGGCGTGCTCGCCGCCGTAGGCCCGCTGCCAGGCGGCCGGATCGGCCAGGCGGTGGTCGGCACCGAGGTCGACCACGCGCACACCCCGCGGGAGGGCGGCGGCCACCGCCCCGGACTGCCCGTGCGGCAGCGCGAGGAAGACGATGTCCGCCTTGCTCTCGACAAGTGTCTGCGTGTCAGCGAAGACTCGACCTTCGAGGTCGGGCAGATTCGGATGCACGTCTGTCACCGGCAGGCCGGCGGACGTGTTCGCCGCCAGCACCCCGATCTCGATGTCCGGATGGCCGAGCAGTAGGCGCAGCAGCTCTCCGCCGCCGTAACCGCTTGCTCCCGCCACCGCCGCCGTCACTCCCATACGAGAACTTATACACTCGCCCGCATGATCATTCAATGAATTTCGGTTGAAGGCCGGAGTCCGGCGAGCCCGGCCACTGCGCGGCACCCACGCCCAGGTCCGCAACGCCGCCCGTGTCCGCATGGCTCCCGGGAGCAACACCTGTGTGACGGTAGGTGGCACCTCGCTAAGCTGACCCCTCGATGACGGGGGAGACGAGGACCGGGCTGTGCACCCGCCCGACGCAGTGGTGATCGTCGACCGGGATCGGGTCGAGCGTGCACTGCCCGGGTACGAGGTCGGTGCCCGGCTGGGCTCGGGGCAGTTCGGGCTCGTGCTGTCCGGGCAGCACCGGCAGATCGGCCGGCCGGTTGCCATCAAGGTGATGGAGGCGGACCGGGCCGAGGCGGTCCGCCTCGAGTTCGCCGTCGAGGCCCGGGCGCTGGGCCGCCTCGACCATCCGCACATCGTGCAGGTGCACGACTACGTCGAGGCCGAGGGGCTCTGCCTGGTCGTGATGGAGCTGCTCTCCGGTGGCACGCTCACCCACGGCCACGCCGGACTGACCGGGCCGGAGGTGGTCGCGGTGGGCTTGGCCGTGGCCTCGGCGCTGCACCATGCGCACACCCGCGGCGTGCTGCACCGGGACATCAAGACCGACAACATCATGTTCGCCGCCGAGGGCACCGTGAAGGTGACCGACTTCGGCATCGCCAAGATCTTCGAGGGGGTGGCGGCCACCGCCAGCAGCGTCTCCGGTACCCCCATGTACATGGCACCCGAGCAGATCCGCCGCGGCCGGATCGGCCCGGCGACGGACCAGTACTCCCTCGGGGTGCTGCTCTACCACCTGCTCACCGGCCGACCGCCGTTCGATCCGCTCCAGTCGGTCGAGGCCCTGTGGGAGCAGCACCTGCACGAGCCGCCACCGCCGCTGACCGGGGTGGCATATCCGATCGCCGAGGTCGTGCTGCGCGCCCTCGCGAAGGACCCGGCCGATCGGCATCCCGACGCCGACGCGTTCGCCCGGGCCCTCGCCCGGGCCGCCACCGTGAGCCTTGGTCCCGGCTGGACCGAGCAGATCCGCCTCGCCCTGCACCTGCCCCCCGGCGTCCGCGCCGCCCTGCTCGGCACCCCGCCGACCGCGGCGACCTCGTACGACGCGGCTGCGACCGCAACCGCGACCAGCCGGACTCCGACGGCCATGCCCGTACCCACGGGCGCTTCTCTGGACGCAGCCACCTTGCCACCACCCCCGACCTCGCCACCCCCGACCTCGCCACCCCCGACCTCGCCGCAGCCGTCCACGCCACGGGCGCCGTCCCGAC
>NZ_JAMQQG010000340.1 GCF_023716925.1 Frankia sp. R82 | reverse complement strand
CCGACCGCGCCAGCGGCACCGGCCTCGCCGACCCGCACGGCCATCCGCTCGGTCAGCTGGGTGGGACGGTCCCGCCGCCCCCGTCCCGCGACCCGCCGGGCGGCCGGAGCCGCCACCAGTTCCGTCGCGGCCGGGTCTACGCCGGCCCGATCGGATCCGGCCCGGTCAGGTGTGGCCCCGGATCGGTTCACCTTTCGGTAGACGGTCGAGTCGGCCGTGCGTTCGTGGACGTCGACGCGGCGCAGCGCCGCCTGGTCGACGGTGTCGTACATCGCGTCCGTGGCGACATTGGCCGCACCCCGGTCCGGATTCGGGCCACGGCGACCCCGGCGACCACCCTCGCGCGGGATCAGGTCGGTGCCGGTTCCCCGATCGATGCTGGCCTGGCGCCGTTCGGCAAGCCCGCGGCTGTCCTCGCCAGGCCCAGCGGGCCCAGGCGCACCACGGTCGGACGTCCCCGGCCGAGACGGCTCACGACCAACGGCATCACGACCAGCCGCATCACGACCAGCCGCATCACGGCCGGGCACCGCACGGCCGGGCGTCCCGCCGGCCGGGTCGCCACGGCCAGGGCCGTCCGCTCGCCGGGGGTCGGGGCGTGGCACGTCCCGAGCGACCGGCGGCATCGCGGCGACCGCCCTGGTCGCGCCAGGATCGGGCCGGCCCGGTGTCGGCACCCGTCCGGTTCCCGGCACCACCGCCGCGTCGCGTCCGGCACCCGCCCGTCCGGCATCCACACGTCCGGCATCCACACGTCCGGCGCTGTCGGGGACGACGTCGGCGGCGTCCAGTGCCGCACGGCCCGGCACCCAACCCCCGCGGGAGGTCGGCGGCAGGGACCGCTCCCGTGCCGACGACCCGGACGGCTGCGACCGCGATCCCGGCGACAGCGGTGGCCGGGACGGTCGTGGATCGGGCGGCAGCGGCGACGGCACCGGCACCGGCGGCGATGGCGCGGGCCGTACCGCAGCGGGTGCCACGATGGCGCCGCGGGCATCCCCGCCATCGGTGGCTCGGACGGTGGGGGGCAGCGACGCGGAGCGCTCCACCGGCGGGCGTACCGCTCTGGTCGGCCCCACGCGCTGGTCACCACGCACCGACAGTGCGCCGTCGTGGCGCTCCACGGGATACGGCTGACCCGGCGGCACCGCACGGTCCGGCGGCACCGCACGGCCCGGCGGCACCGCACGGTCCGGCGAGACAGGACGGTCCGGCGAGACAGGACGGTCCGGCGGGAGCGATCGGTCGAGCGGGGTCGGCCGACGGGGCGGGAACGACCCGTCAGGCGGATACGGCTGATCCGCCTCGGGCCGGTAGGCACTCGGATCGTGGGGAGAGCTCACCGACCGCTCCATCCATTGCTTCGGGCCTGCTCGGCTCCCGGACCCCCCCGAGGGCATGTGCCAAGCGGACCACGGCAGTGGACCACACGCGGCTCGCGCGAACCCTGGACACGCCGTGACGCCCACATGGCAGACCAGGATCTCATGTCAGATTCCGCCCTCTCTCGCCGGGCGGGCGGGCGGCATGACCCGTTCGGGCACCCGCAGCCCCCCATCGGGAGTCCAGACGCCTGCCTCGGTCGCCGGGTTGCCAACGGGCCGGACGGGTGAACCGGCTGGCCGGAGGATCGTGGGTGGGCGGAATCAGGTGTCGGCGGCGCGGCGGCGCGGTGCCCGCCGGGCCTTCGGTTCGCCGGTGCCGATCGTGTAGGCCAGGGTCAGATGGTTCCACCCACATGGGCGGCACACCTCGACCACATACACCTGCAGCTCACTGTGCCGAGCGGCGAGCGCGGGCAGTTCCCGGGTGGCCCGCACCCGACCGGAACTGCCGCCGAGCTCGTCACCGTAGGTGTAGGTGACGTGGATCAGGTTTTCGCCGCCGCGGCAGACCGGGCACCGCTTCTTCGTCGGCTCGCCGTGGTACCTGGCCGCACGGAGCAGGTAGGGATGCGCATCGCACACATCGAGCGAGGACAGTCTGCCCGCTCGAAGGTCCGCGAGCGTCGCCCGGCGAGCGAGCGCGTAGTCGATGACCGACCGCGAACGCATGGTTCAACGGTACGCCGCGGACGTCTCGCCGGCAGACGCTCCGGGCAGATCGGCATTGATCGAACCAGCCCTGCGATCGGTTCGAGGGATGGCCGCCGGGCCCGCGGCCCGGACGCGGCGCGAGGACGCTGTGACCTGAATTACGCCCCTGACGGTCATCTCCACGTCGCCGGTTGGTCATTTCTGGTTGCGGTAGTCGTCCGTAGACGTCTATCCTCGATGTATCGCATCGATATGTCGGAGCGACACCTTGGCCGACATCACGGCCAGACAACATCACGGCCAGACGACACCCCCGCCAGACCGTGGCGTGGTCCGAAGGCAACGCGATCAGGCGCGATCAGGGAGGTGGGTCATGCTGGAGCTGGCGGTGTTGGCCCTCCTGTCCGAGAGCTCGATGCACGGCTACGAGCTGCGCAAGCGACTCGCCGCGCTGCTGGGCGCCTTCCACCGGTTCAGCTACGGCTCGCTCTATCCCTGCCTGCGCCGCCTCGCCGAGGCCGGGTACGTGACCGCCGACGACGTCGGGGCGGCCACCCGCCTCGGCGGGCGCAGCCGGGTCGTCTACACCCTCACCGGCGAGGGCAAGGAGAAGCTTGCCGAGCTGCTGGGTGAGGGTGGTCCGTCCTCCTGGGAGGACGAGATGTTCGGCGTGCGGTTCGCCTTCTTCGCGAAGACGGACGCCGCCGTCCGCCTGCGCATCCTGGAAGGCCGCCGCGGGCGTCTCGAGGAACGCCGGGAGAAGGTCCGCTCGGCGCTGAGTCGCACCGTGGAGCGGTTCGACAGCTACACCCTCGAACTGCAGCGTCACGGCCTCGAGTCGGTGGAACGCGAGGTCCGCTGGCTCAACGAGCTGATCGAGACGGAGCGCGCCGCCGCGCCGGCCGCAGCCACGGCGAGCCCACAGTTGTCCACAGGATCCACAGGGTTGTCCACAGGGCCATCCACAGTCGCCGCTCCACTGGCGGCGGCCGGCCCCTCCGGCGGACAGCAACCGACCTCCCCCGTATCGGGCGGTGGCGCGCAGCAGACCGGCGCACAGCAAACCGGTACCGGCCCGGACGACGAGGTCCCGGCCGGGCAGTGAGCAGCACCCCGCGGGGGGCGTCCTGATCGGTTCGGTCCACCGAGCCGGGCGACCCCGCGGTGGACTGCCATGCCCAGATGATCACTATATCCATGGAAACCGCAGCTAAGGAGCAGACCGTCATGGGTTCGGTACGTGTCGCCATCGTTGGCGTGGGCAACTGCGCAGCCTCGCTGGTCCAGGGGGTCGAGTACTACCGCGACGCCGACCCGTCGACGCCGGTCCCCGGCCTGATGCACGTTCAGCTGGGCGACTATCACGTTCGTGACCTGTCGTTCGTCGCCGCCTTCGACGTGGACGCGAAGAAGGTCGGCCGCGACCTGTCCGAGGCCATCGTCGCCAGCGAGAACAACACCATCAAGATTGCCGATGTGCCGCCGCTCGGCATCACCGTCTCCCGCGGTCACACCCTGGACGGTCTGGGTCGCTACTACCGGGAGACGATCGAGGAGTCCGACGAGACCCCGGTCGACGTCGTCGCCACCCTGCGCGAGACCCAGGCCGACGTGCTCGTCTGCTATCTTCCGGTCGGCTCCGAGAACGCCGCCAAGTTCTACGCCCAGTGCGCCATCGAGGCGGGTGTCGGCTTCGTCAACTGCCTACCGGTCTTCATCGCCGGCGTGCCCGAGTGGGCGGAGAAGTTCCGGGCGGCCGGCGTGCCGATCGTCGGCGACGACATCAAGTCGCAGGTCGGCGCCACCATCACCCACCGGGTGCTGGCGAAGCTGTTCGAGGACCGCGGGGTCATCC
Organism: Frankia sp. R82; assembly: GCF_023716925.1. GTDB lineage: Bacteria > Actinomycetota > Actinomycetes > Frankiales > Frankiaceae > Frankia. The sequence continues at coordinate 7,724 of NZ_JAMQQG010000340.1, read as the reverse complement.
TCGACCGGACCATGCAGCTCAACGTCGGCGGCAACATGGACTTCAAGAACATGCTCGAGCGCGAGCGGCTGGAGTCCAAGAAGATCTCCAAGACCCAGGCCGTCACCTCCCAGGTCTCCCACGACCTCGGCAAGGACAACGTGCACATCGGGCCGTCCGACTACGTCGCGTGGCTCGACGACCGCAAGTGGGCCTACGTCCGCCTCGAGGGGCGGGCGTTCGGCGACGTGCCGCTGAACCTGGAGTACAAGCTCGAGGTCTGGGACTCCCCCAACAGCGCCGGTGTGGTCATCGACGCGGTGCGCTGCGCCAAGATCGCCCTGGACCGTGGCGTCGGCGGCCCGATCCTGTCCGCGTCCTCGTACTTCATGAAGTCCCCGCCGGAGCAGTACCGCGACAGCGAGGCCCACGACAAGGTCGAGGCCTTCATCCGCGGCGAGGCCTGAGCCGGGGGCCCGATCGGGCCCGACACGGGGGCGGCAGGGTGCCGGCCCGGGTGGATCTGACCAGATCCTGGCCCGGGTGCGGGACCGTGCCGCCCACGTCGGTTGTGGGGGGCCCTAGGCTGACGGGCGTGGGATGGTCGGCGAACCTCCGGGCGCTGCTCGGTGACCGTGGGTTCCGGATGCTGTACGCAGCCCGGCTCACCTCCCAGGCGGCCGATGGAGTCTTCCAGGCCAGCCTGGTCAGCTATGTGTTGTTCTCCCCCGAACGGGCTACGTCCGCGGGGGCGCTGGCCGCGTCGCTCGCCGTCGTCGTGCTGCCGTTCAGCGTGGTCGGCCCGTTCGCCGGCATCGTGCTGGACCGGATCTCGCGCCAACGGGTGCTGGTGGTCTGCTCACTGGTCCGGATGGTGCTGATGGCCGTCCTCGTGGTGCTCATCGCCTTCGGCCGCACCGGCGTCGACTTCTATGTGGTGGCCCTGGCCTCGGTGAGCGTCAACCGGTTCGTCCTGTCCGCGCTGTCGGCGGGGCTGCCCGTCGTCGTCGGCGTCGACCGGCTGGTCGGAGCGAACGCCCTGTCGGTCACCTCGGGCACCATCGCCACGCTGGTCGGCGCGGGCATCGGCAGTGGTCTGCGCGGCCTGGCCGGTGGCGACGATCCAGCGGTGGCGCTGGTTGCGGGCCTGGCCGGACTCACCTACCTGCTGGCCGCCACGACGGCGGGCCGTTCGGCGCGTACCGCGTTCGGTCCGCTCGTCACCGTCGGCTGGCAGGGCGTGTGGCGCCAGGCCGGCGAGGTCGCCGCGGACCTGGCCGACGGCGCCCGTTACCTGGCCGGCCACGGCCCGGCCCGCCGGGCGCTGGCCGCCCTGACCGCCTCCCGGGCCGCCTACGGGCTGGTGCTGGTCATGACGGTGCTGCTCTACCGCAACTACTTCACCGGGGGCACCGGCGGCCTACCCGGGCTCGCCGCGGTCGTCGCCGCCAGCGGCGTCGGCACGATCACCGCCGCCGTGGTCACCCCGCGGGCCACCGCCCGGATGCCGAAGTCGAGCTGGCTTGCGCTGTCCCTGGTGTTCGGTGGAATCGTCGAAATCGGACTCGGCCTGTCGTTCTCCTCGGTGCTGCTCATCATCGCCGGCGCGCTGATCGGGTTCTCCGCCCAGGCCAGCAAGATCTGCGTGGACACCATCGTCCAGGAGCAGGTCGACGACGCCTACCGCGGCCGCGCGTTCTCGCTCTACGATCTGCTGTTCAACGTCGCGTTCGTGGCCGCGGCGGCGGTCGCCGCCGTCCTGCTGCCGGACGACGGGCACTCGCCCGCCGTGGTCGTCATCGCCGGCGTGGGTTATGCCCTGGCCGGCCTGATCTACCACCGGGTGTCCCAGCGCCACCCCGAGGACCAGGTCGTCCACGCGGTCGGCGCCCCGCCCCCGCCCACCCAGGCGGGCCCCGCGTCCACCCAGGCCGGCCCGGCACCCACCCGGCAGGCCCCCCGGACGACCGTCCCGCCGAGCTGACGGCGGGACGGGGCACCGCCTACACGCCGGGCACCGGCACCTCGTGTTCGCGGGCCCAGCGCAACAGCTCCGCCTCGGCGGCCTCCCGCCCGACCAGCCCACGTTCGAACCGGAACTCCAGCATGTGCGCCCGGGCCTGCCCGACCAGCCGGGACGGGGACAGCCCGAGCAGGGTCATGATGTCGTCCCCGGACAGCTCCGGGCGGATCGCGGCGATCTCCTCGCGCGCGGAGAGCTCGGCGATCCGCTCCTCGAGCGAGTCGTAGGTGCGGGCCAGCGCCGTCGCCTTACGCCGGTTACGGGTGGTGCAGTCCGAGCGCACCAGCTTGTGCAGCTGGCTCAGCAGGGGACCGGCGTCGTGCACGTAGCGGCGCACCGCCGCGTCGGTCCACTCGCCACTGCCGTAGCCGTGGAAGCGCAGGTGCAGGTAGACCAGCTGGCAGATCGCGTCGGTGACGTCCTTGGGGAAGTGCAGCGCGGCGAGGCGGCGGCGCGCCATGTCCCGCCCGACCACCTCGTGGTGGTGGAACGACACCCGTCCACCGGGGATGTGCCGGCGGGTGCGCGGCTTGCCGATGTCGTGCAGCAGCGCCGACCAGCGCAGCACCTCGTCCGGCTCGCCGGGCTCCTCACACATGATCGCCTGGCGCAGCACCGTCATGGTGTGCGCGTACACGTCCTTGTGCTGATGGTGCTCGTCGATCTCCATCCGCATCGCCGCCACCTCGGGCAGGACGATCTCGGCGATCCCGACCTCGACGAGCCGCTCGAGCCCGGCCACCGGGTCGGCGGCGACGATGAGCTTGCGCAGCTCGTCCCGGATCCGTTCGGGGGAGACGATCGCCAGGCGCGGGGCCCGCGACCGCATCGCCGTGACGAGTTCCGGCACCGGGGTCAGGCCCAGGGCCGCCTCGAACCGGGCGGCCCGCAGAATCCGCAGCGGGTCGTCGTCGAAGGACGCCTCGGGGCTCGCCGGGGTGCGCAGCACGCCCCGGGCGAGGTCGGCCATCCCGCCGAACAGGTCGACGAAGTCGTGTTCCGGGACGGACACCGCCATCGCGTTGACGGTGAAGTCCCGCCGGGACAGGTCCGCCTCCAGGCTTTCGCCGTAGCTGACCGACGGGTTGCGGGAGCTGCGGTCGTAGGCCTCGCTGCGGTACGTGGTGATCTCGAAGCGCAGGCCGCGCCGGGCCAGCCCCACCGTGCCGAACGCGATACCGGCGTTCCAGGTCGCCTCGGCCCAGCCGCGGGTGATCTCGAGGACCCGTTCGGGCCGGGCGTCGGTCGCGAAGTCGAGATCCGCCGGTGCCTTGGCCGGGGCGCCGGCGGCACCGGTGCGGCCCAGCAGGGCGTCACGCACCGAACCACCGACCAGATGCAGCCGGTGGCCATGATCGGCGAAGACCCGCCCGAGCTCGTCGGCGGCCGCCGGCACCCTCAGCAGCTCACTCACCACCCGTTCGGCCGAGTCCCGCGGGTTGTCCAGACTGATCACTGACACACCCACAGGTTACGGGGTCGGGCGCGGTGAGCCGGGTACGAGAAAGGCGGACGTTGCGGGCACTCGGCCCGGCCGGGTGGCGGCGGGCTCGTACGATCAAACGCATGCCGCCGCCGAGTTCCGCCACCGGGCGTGCCCGGCTGCGCCGGGTGGAGGAGACCTCGGCGGGCGGCCTGATCCTCGACCAGCAGTCCTCGGACGCCTATGCCGCACTGATCGGCCGGCGGGACCGGTCCGGGCGGATGCTGTGGTCGCTACCCAAGGGCCACATCGAGGCGGGTGAAACCGCCGAGCAGGCCGCGATCCGCGAGGTCCGGGAGGAAACCGGCCTGACCGGTCGGATCCTCGGCCCCCTGGGCACAATCGACTTCTGGTTCGTCGCCGGGGGAGCGCGCATCCACAAGACCGTGCACCACTTCCTGCTGCTGCGCCTGGTCGGCTCGCTGTCGGACACCGACGTCGAGGTCGACGCGGTCACCTGGGTACCCCTGATCGAGGTCGCCGAGCGGCTGGCCTACGCCGACGAGCGCCGGCTGCTCGACGAGGTGCCGGTCGTGCTGGCCGAAACGGCATGATCGGCGGCAGGACGGCCACCGCACCGGGTGCCGGGGCGACACGGGCCGGTCACCGGCTGCTGCTCGCCCTCGCGGTGCTCGTCGTCGTGCTGGTGGAGCTGCTGCCCGGGCCGTCGGCCACCGCCGACCCGACCCGACCCACTGGCGGCGCCGATTCATCCACAGGAATATCGGGGCTGTCCACACCTTCATCCACAGGACAGGCGGGCACATCCTCGTCCACTGTGCCCATAGCGGCGTCCTCGGCGTCCTCGGATCCGTCGAGCCCGCTTTCGGTCACCATCACCGAGGTCACCCAGCCCGCCGTCGGCGGCACCACCGTCTCGGTGTCGGGCACCCTGGCCACCTCGTCCACCGAGCCGATCAGCGACCTGTGGATGAGCGTCTCCCTTGGCACCGCCGTACGCTCCCGCGGACAGCTCGCGTCGCTGGCCGAGGACGCCCGCGAGGCGGCCCGCCACGGCGGCGGCAGCTACGAACAACTGGCCCTGCCCAACGGGCAGAGGGCCCAGCCGCTGGCCGACCCGCCCGTGCGGGGCGCGAGCCCCGTCCCCTTCCAGATCACCGGTGATCTCGGTGGCGCCCCGGCCATGAGCATCGGGGTGTACCCGCTGCGGATCAAGGTCTCCGGCACCGTCGGCACCACGCCGGTGACCGCGGCCGCCTACTCCTTCGTCGTGCGCTCGCGGGCCACCGCGGTGCGCACCCCGGTGGCCGTCGTGCTGCCGATCGCCGACCGACCGCGGCTGCGCTCGGACGGCCTGCTCACCGACAACCAGCTCGCCACCGACGTGGGCCCGGGCGGCCGGCTGACCCGGCTGCTGGCCGCGGCCAGCCCGCCGGTCACCCTCGCCGTCGACCCGACCCTGGTCCAGGAGCTGTTCCGCATGAGCGACCCGGGCGGGTACAGGTTTGCCAGTCCCGGCGCCGCCGCCGGGGTCCCGGCGCGGGCCAGCAACGACGCGTTCACCTTCCTGAAGGGGCTGGCCTACTACGCGGCCCACGGCGGCTCGGTGATTGCCCTGCCCTACGGCGACGTGGACCTGACCGCCCTCGTCCACGCCCAGAAGCTGGACATCGTGCACTACGCCCTCAACACTGGCCAGACTGTGGTGGCCGAACGTCTCTCCCGGGAGCCCCAGCAGGCCGGCACTGTCATCTACCCGGTGGACGGTCTGGCCGACGCCCCGACCGTGGACGTGCTGCGCCAGCTCAACGCCGGCACCGTCCTGCTCGACGACCGGGAGTTCCCCACCGTCGCCAGGCGGAACTTCACCCCCGCGGCCGCCGTCACCCTCACCACCTCGGCCGGCCCTGTCCGGGCGCTGCGCACCGACCACACGCTCACCGAGCTCGCCGACGCCTACACCGCCAGCACGGCGGACCCGACCGCCGGCGCGCAGCTCGCCCGGTTCACCGCCGAACTCGCCATGATCACCGCGGAGAACCCGACCCCGCGCCCCCAGGTCCTCGCCCTGCCCCGGGACTGGAACGCCCCCGGTACCTGGGCCGAGCAGATCCTCGGCGCGGTCAACGGCACCGCCACCACGACGACCACGCTGGACGACCCGGCCTTCGTCCCCACCGCCCAGGCTGTCCTCCCGGTGTCCCAGCTCGCCTACTCCGCGGACGCCCGCGGCGCCGAGCTGCCCGCCAACTACCTGGACTCGGTCAGCAGCGTGCGGGCCGAGGCGCAGGCTCTGGGCCCCGTGCTGTGCGCCCCGCCCAGGGCCACATCCACCTGCGTCCAGAAAAAGGTCGACCCGATGAGCAACGCGCTCGTCACAGCGACCTCCGTGTGGTGGCGTGGGGCGGGCAGAGTTGACGGTGTGTCCCTGAGCCAGCAGGTGGACGGTCACGTCAGCGCCATCCGTAATGGCATCCGGGTCGTCGCCTCACGCAGCGTCAATCTGACCAGTCGGCACGGCCTGGTCCCCCTCACCCTCGAGAACACGACGGGGTATGAGGTGACCGTCGTGCTGATGTTCTCCTCGACCAACCGGGCGCGGCTGCGCTCGCCCGTCCGGCAGGTCCGCGTGCTTCCGTCCGGGCAGAAGGCGCAGATCGAGTTCGCGGTGGACGCCGAGGGCGCGGGCACGTTCCTGCTGGAGATCGATCGGCGCAACCTCGACGGCCAGCGGCTGTCCGCGGACCCGCCGACCCGGGTCCTGGTGCGTTCCACCGTGTACGGCGCGATCGCCACCGGCATCACGATCGTCGCCCTCAGCCTGCTGGGGTTGGCCGTGCTGCTGCGCCTGGCCCGCCGGCTGCGCCCCCGTCGGCGCGGCAGTCAGGACGATCGGCACGATTCGGCTCCCACGGACGAGTGGACACTTGGATACCCGCCGCCCGAGGGGTACGACCCGAGCCATGGGTACAGCACCACGCAGGTGGACGGCCCCCGCCCCGGCCACGGCCCCCTCGGCGGCCAGCCCGTCGGTCCGGCCGAGAGCCCGAGCGGCGGTCCGGCCCAGCCGACCGGAGGCGGGGCACCGCGGCGCGAGCTTCGGCCGGCCCACCACGGCGGTCCGAACCAGGTGACCGGCGCCGAGCAGTCGTACGATCTGTCCGCCGCTCCCCCGCCGCGTCATCACCGGCGGAGCGAGCCGTGACCGCCCCCGAGGACGACTCCCACCCGCAGGCCCGACCGAACCCGCCGTCCGGCCCCAGGCATCGTCGGGGCGGTACGGCACCGGGCCGATCGGGCCGTGGCCCCGACACCTACCGCGAACCCGATCGGCACGACCCGGGCCAGCACGACCGTGGCCGTCCGCTTCCCGAGGCGTACGACCGTGAGCCCTACGGCCGTGAGCCGTACGACCGTGAGCCGTACGACCGTGAGCCGTACGACCGTGAGCCCTACGACCGTGAGCCGTACAGCCGTGAGCCCTACGACCGTGAGCCGTACAGCCGTGAGCCCTACAGCCGCGAGCCACACGACCGTGAGCCCTACGGCCGCGAGCCGTACGACCATCAGCCGTATGACCAGAGCCGGGCCGAGCGGTACGACCAGCCGCCGGACCGCGGTGCACCGCCCGGCCGGTATGTCGAGCCGCGGTCCGAGGCGGGCAACCTGACCCGCCGGTTGCCGACCCCACCCCGGACCCCGCCGCCGAGTGTGTCGCCGCCATCGGAGATCGGCGGCGTCCCGCCCGGTGCGCGGCTGCCTGGCGCCGAACCGCCTGGTCCGCGGCCACCCGGTCTCGAACCACCCGGTCTCGAATCACCCGGTTCGAACCTGCCCGGCACCGAGCGACCCGAGCGTGGCGGACGCACCCGCCGTCCCCCCGCGGAGCGGCGCCGCCCGTCGCTGGGGGAGTCGCGCCCCACGGTGGCTCTGCCGCGCAGCAACGTCCGCCGCATCCCCCCGGATTCGGCGGGTACCGGCGGCCGGGGCCGCCCCGACCCGTTCCCACCCGTCGACCGGGGCGACCGGGGCGGCCAGCAGGAGTCGCGTGACGGCCACCCGCCCCGGGAAAAGCCGGCCCGCAACACCCGTCCCCGACCCGATGATCTTCCCGGACGCGGCGCCGACGAGATCAGTGGTGGCTCCCGCGTCCGCATGCCCACGCCCCGCGACCGGGACCGGGACCGGGACCGTCCCGCCACCCGCCAGGACCGGCCCGACCCACGCGAGCACCCCGATCCCCGCGCGCGGCCCCGGCGACGCCCCCCGGGGGATGCC
>NZ_JAMQQG010000339.1 GCF_023716925.1 Frankia sp. R82 | reverse complement strand
TCGAGTCCGATCACGCTTCCCACTCCCGTGGGGTCTGGCCGCGCGGCCCGACAGGCGGGGCACCTACGATCACGCCAATGGGGCCCCCCACAACACCCCCGCGGTCCGTCCCCCCGCGCGCGGCGGCCGGGTACTCGGACGCCCCCCGGCCCGTCGGCGTCCGGGACCGGCGTGGCGATCACCCCGATCACCCGCCGCGTCCCGGCCGGGTGGAACACGCCGACCACGACCACGGCTACCAGCCGTCGCGGCGCCCGGCGCCCGGCTATCCGGATCCCGCCCGCGCCGTGCCCGCGCCGCCGGCACCCCAGGCCGGGCCTCCCACCGGTGCCTGGCCGGCGGATCCGCGCAGCGCGACACGGTGGCGGGCGGACGCTTCCGGCGCCGCGCCCGCACCCGAACCCGGGCCCGCCGATTCCGGTCAGTTCCCGATCGTCGATCCGTTGACCTCGCCGTTGGGCGAGGTCCGCAGGCTGAAGGAGGATCGTTGAGCACCGCTACCCCGAGCGCCGGTGGCGCGGCCGCCCCGAGTGCGGACAGCATGCCCGACCGTGCGGACGAGCAGGACGGTCTGGGCCAGCAGGACGGTCTGGGCCAGCAGAGCGGTCTGGGCCAGCAGGACGGTCTGGGCCAGCAGGGCCGTTCGGTGCAGTACCGCCGTCCGGCGCGGGCCGTGCTCATGTTGGAGGACGGGCGGGTCTTCACCGGCGAGGCGTACGGCGCGATCGGCGAGGCGTTCGGCGAGGCCGTGTTCTCCACCGGGATGACCGGCTACCAGGAGACGCTCAGCGATCCGTCCTTCCACGGACAGATCGTCATCATGACCGCACCACACATCGGCAACACCGGCGTCAACGACGACGACTACGAGTCCGACCGGATCCAGGTCGCCGGGTTCGTGGTACGCGATCCGGCCCGGCGCCCGTCGAACTGGCGCTCGCGCGGCAGCCTCGACGACGAGCTGGCCGCGGCTGGCGTGGTCGGCATCAGCGGCATCGATACCCGCGCGCTCACCCGGCACCTGCGCGAACGCGGCGCGATGCGCTGCGGGATCTCCAGCGTCCTGAACACTCCGGATGCTGGTGTCGGCGTCCGACCGGACGGCGACCCGCAGGCCGGGCTGCTGGCCCGGGTCCGCCGCGCGCCGAAGATGGTCGGCGCCGACCTCGCGCCGCTGGTGTCCACCCGGGAGCCCTACCTGGTGGCGGCGGCCGGGGACGAGCCGGCGAGTTTCACCGTCGCCGCGCTGGACCTGGGCATCAAGCGGGCCACCCCGCGGGCCCTGGCCGCGCTCGGCTGCGACGTGCACGTCGTGCCGGCCCGAACCACCGGTGAGCAGCTGCTGGCGCTGGCGCCGGACGGGGTGTTCCTGTCCAACGGACCCGGCGACCCGGCCACGGCCGACTACGCCGTCGCCGCGCTGCGCACGGTGCTGGCCGCGGGCGTGCCGGTGTTCGGCATCTGCTTCGGCCATCAGGTGCTGGCCCGGGCCCTGGGCTTCGAAACCTACAAGCTGACCTACGGCCATCGCGGGGTGAACCAGCCGGTGGGTGACGTGGCCACCGGACGCATCGCGGTGACCAGCCAGAACCACGGGTTCGCCGTGCGTGCACCGTTGACCGGCGCCACCGACACCCCGTACGGCCGGGTGGTGGCCAGCCACATCGGGCTCAACGACGACGTCGTCGAGGGATTGGAGTGTCTGGACGTGCCGGCCTTCAGCGTGCAGTTCCACCCGGAGGCAGCGCCCGGGCCGCATGACGCGGCCGGCCTGTTCGAGAAGTTCCGCGACCTGATGGCGACCACCCGCACGGCCCGCGCCGCCGCGGCGAGCCCGGGCGGGTCGGCCTGATGCCGCGGCGCGAGGACCTCAGCAGCGTCCTGGTGATCGGCTCGGGGCCGATCGTCATCGGGCAGGCCTGCGAGTTCGACTACTCGGGCACCCAGGCCTGCCGGGTGCTGCGGGCCGAGGGCCTGCGGGTCATTCTGGTCAACAGCAACCCAGCCACGATCATGACCGATCCGGAGATCGCCGACGCCACCTACGTCGAGCCGATCACCCCGGACATCGTCACCAAGATCATCGACCGGGAGCGGCCGGACGCCATCCTGGCCACGATGGGTGGTCAGACGGCACTGAACACCGCGGTCGCCCTGCACGACTCCGGCGTGCTCGAGCGCTTCGGTGTGCGTCTGATCGGCGCGAACATCGACGCGATCCGCTCTGGCGAGGACCGCCAGGCGTTCAAGGACATCGTGGCGGCCGTCGGGGGCGAGTCCGCCCGCAGCGCCGTCTGCCACACCGTCGAGGAGTGCCTGGCCGCGGGTGAGGAGTTCAGCTACCCGGTGGTCGTGCGCCCGAGCTTCACCCTCGGTGGCGCCGGCAGCGGGTTCGCCCACGACGCCGCCGAACTCGCCCGGATGTCCGCCGACGGCCTGGCGGCCAGCCCGTCCACCGAGGTGCTCGTCGAGGAGTCGGTGCTCGGCTGGAAGGAGTACGAGCTCGAGCTCATGCGCGACCGCGCCGACAACGTGGTCGTCGTCTGCTCGATCGAGAACGTGGACCCGATGGGGGTGCACACCGGCGACTCGATCACCGTCGCCCCGGCGATGACCCTGACCGACCGCGAATACCAGCGGATGCGGGACATGTCGATCGCGGTGATGCGCGCCGTCGGTGTCGACGCGGGTGGCTGCAACATCCAGTTCGCCGTGGACCCGGCGACCGGCCGGCAGATCGTCATCGAGATGAACCCGCGGGTCTCGCGCTCGTCGGCGCTGGCGTCGAAGGCCACCGGCTTCCCGATCGCCAAGATCTCGGCGAAGCTGGCGCTCGGCTACACCCTGGACGAGATCCCCAACGACATCACCCGCACCACTCCGGCGGCCTTCGAGCCGACTCTGGACTACGTGGTGGTCAAGGTGCCGCGGTTCGCGTTCGAGAAGTTCCCCGGCGCCGACCCGATGCTCACCACGACGATGAAGTCCGTCGGTGAGGCGATGGGCGTGGGCCGCAGCTTCGCCGAGGCCCTGCAGAAGGCGCTGCGCTCGATGGAGTCCGCCGGCAGCGTGTTCACGTTCGAGCCACCCACCGAAAGCGCCGCCGATCTGCTCGCGGCCGCCAGCACCCCGCACGACGGCCGGCTGCGGGTCGTCCAGCAGGCCCTGCTCGCCGGCGCGACGCCGGCGGAGGTGTTCGCCGCCACCAGCATCGACCCGTGGTTTGTCGACCAGCTGGTGTTTCTCAACGAGATCGCCGCGTCCGTGACCCGCGACCCCGACGGCATCCGCCGGGCCAAGCGGGCCGGCTTCTCCGACGCCCAGCTCGCCGCGCTGCTGGACACCAAGGAGGACGTCGTGCGGGCCTTCCGGCACCGGGCGGGGATCCGTCCGGTGTTCAAGACCGTGGACACCTGCGCGGCCGAGTTCGCCTCCGAGACGCCGTACCACTACTCCGCCTACGACGAGGAGAGCGAGGTCGTCCCGAGCGGTCGGCCCCGGGTGATCGTGCTGGGCAGCGGCCCGAACCGGATCGGCCAGGGCATCGAGTTCGACTACGCCTGTTGTCACGCCGTGATGGCCCTGTCCGACGCGGGCTACGAGACCGTCATGGTCAACTGCAACCCGGAGACGGTGTCCACCGACTACGACACCGCCGACCGGCTCTACGTCGAACCGCTCACCGTCGAGGACGTCCTCGAGGTCGTGTACGCCGAACAGCAGGCCGGTCCGCTGGCCGGGGTGATCGTGCAGCTCGGTGGCCAGACCCCGCTGGGCATCGCCGCGGCGCTCGCACAGGCCGGGGTACCGATCGTCGGCACCTCGCCGAAGGCGATCCACCTGGCCGAGGACCGCGGCCTGTTCGGCCGGGTGCTCGCCGCCGCGGGCCTGCCCTCGCCGCCGCACGGGGTGGCCACCTCCTTCCCCGAGGCCCGTGCCGTCGCCGAACGGATCGGCTTCCCGGTGCTGGTCCGCCCGTCCTACGTCCTCGGTGGACGGGGCATGGAGATCGTCTACGACGACACGATGCTGCGTGACTACATCGAGCGGGCCACGGCGATCTCCCCGGAGCATCCGGTGCTCGTCGACCGGTTCCTCGACGACGCGGTCGAGATCGATGTCGACGCGCTCTTCGACGGCGAGACGCTGTACCTCGCCGGCGTGATGGAACACATCGAGGAGGCCGGGGTGCACTCCGGCGACTCGGCCTGCGTCCTGCCGCCGATCACGCTGGGTCGTGCGGACCTCGAGCGGATCCGCACGTCCACCGAGGCGATCGCGCGCGGCACCGGGGTGCGGGGGCTGCTCAACGTCCAGTACGCGCTGCAGTCCGACGTGCTCTACGTGCTCGAGGCCAACCCGCGGGCGTCGCGGACGGTGCCGTTCGTCTCCAAGGCGACGGCGGTGCCGCTGGCCAAGGCCGCGGCGCGGGTGATGCTCGGCGCGACCGTCGACGAGCTGCGCGCGGAGGGGCTGCTGCCGAGCACCGGGGACGGCGCGAGCCTGCCGCTGGACTCGCATATCTCGGTCAAGGAAGCCGTGCTGCCCTTCGGCCGGTTCCGCGACGCCGGCGGACGCGGGGTCGACACGGTGCTCGGCCCGGAGATGAAGTCCACCGGCGAAGTGATGGGCGTCGACGACGGCTTCGGCACCGCCTACGCCAAGTCGCAGGCCGCCGCCTACGCCTCGCTGCCCACCTACGGCCGGGTGTTCGTCTCGGTGGCCAACCGGGACAAGCGGGCGATGATCTTCCCGATCAAGCGGCTGGCCGACCTCGGTTTCGTCGTCTACGCCACCGAGGGCACCGCCGAGGTGCTGCGCCGCAACGGGGTGAAGGCCGTCGTGCTCGGCAAGCACCGCGCACCGCGCGAGGGGCTGCTCGACTGCGTCGAGATGATCACATCTGGTCAGATCGACCTGGTCATCAACACCCCGTGGGGGGTGGGCCCGCGCCTGGACGGTTATGAGATCCGTACCGCCTGTGTGAGCGCCGGCGTCCCGTGCGTCACCACCATCCAGGGCGCCGCCGCCTGCGTGCAGGGCATCGAGTCGCTGGTCCGGGGCGAACTCGGCGTCCGCCCGCTGCAGGAGTACCACGCGGTTCTGCGCGAGGCCTGGGGCGACGGATCGCCGGGCGCCCGCGTCACCGGGCCCGCGCGACCGCCCGCATCGACGGCTGCCGGGCCTGGCCTCACCGAGGCCACGTCCGACGATCAGCACGCCGACGATCAGCACGCCGACGAGCAGGCCGCCACGCGGTCGGGCCGGTGAGCGCCGAACCGGGGAACACCGGGTCGGTGCGGGTCGGCTCGGCTCAGCCCGGGCCGGGCAAGGGTGGGGTGACAGGGCGCTACCTCCCACCGGTCGGGCGCGCGCCGCTGGCGGTCGCGCTGGACGCGCCGGACGGGGCCACGGCGCTGCGCTGGGCGGCGGCGGTCGGACCGTCCGCGGCGGTACTCAAGATCGGTCTGGAGCTGTTCTACCGGGAGGGCCCGGCGATGATCGCCGCCCTACGTGAGCGGGGACTGCTGGCTGCCGCGCCCGGCAGTGCCAGTGCGCCGGAGCTTTTCCTTGATCTGAAGCTGCATGACATTCCGGCAACTGTCGCCGGTGGCATGCGGTCGGTCGCCACGTTGCTTCCTCGCTTCGTCACCGTCCATGCGGCGGGCGGGTCGGCGATGGTACGCGCGGCCATCGCCGCAGCCCCCGACGTGGATGTTGCGGTTGTGACCGTACTCACATCCCTGGATGCGGCGGCGCTGGCCGCGACCGGCCTCGCGGGGCCGCCCGAGGACGCGGTGCGGCGGTTGGCGGTCCTCGCGGTCGAGGCCGGGGCGCGCACCCTGGTGTGCAGCCCGCAGGAAGTCCGAATGGTCCGTTCGGAGCTGGGTGGCGATGTGACTCTCATCACCCCTGGAGTGCGTCCGCCGGGTGTTGAGGCGGCCGATCAGGCCCGGACCTCGACGCCTCGGGAGGCCGTCGAGGCGGGCGCCGACCTGGTCGTGGTGGGCCGTCCGATCACCCGAGCCACCGATCTGGGCGAAGCCGCGAGGGCCGTCGCTGACAGTATTTCCGCAGGTAGGGCGGCTGTCGGCGGGTGATGGCCGAGGTCAGGGCAGGGTGTGTTCGTCCCAGTGCGGTATGAAGCGGTACGGTGGGGACGTCGTAGACCGAAAGGGCGCGGCACGAGCGGGCCACCCCTTTCGTCCCGTCAAAGCCTTCTCTTGTGCGGACAATATGTCCGCATCAGAGTGTTGTGGCCAAGGCTGGACTGAGGAACCACTTCCTCGCTAGTTTGCGCGGCGCGATCACCGAATTGAGGAGGCGTACCCGTGCCCCTGCCGCCCCTAACGCCCGAGCAGCGGGCCGCCGCCCTTGAGAAAGCCGCGCTGGCTCGTAAGCAGCGCGCAGAACTCAAGGACCGACTGAAGAAGGCAGAGACGACTCTGGCTGCCGTCCTGGAACAGGCGGAAGCCGATGAGGTCGTCGGCAAGATGAAGGTTTCGGCTGTTCTCGAGTCGCTTCCCGGAGTTGGGCGCGTGCGCGCCCAGAAGATCCGGGAACGCCTTGGCATCAGCCCGACCCGCCGGCTGAGAGGGCTCGGCGCGAAGCAGCGCGCCGCGCTCCTCGAGGAGTTCGGAACGGCCTGATCCGGGCGGAGTGGAAATCCACTCTGACAGCCGGAGGATGGCCGGGCGGGTCGCGGCGTCATTAGGTGAGCGGTGTCACGTCCGTTCTTCCGATGAAGTCGTGGAACCTTCCGTTCGGATCGGGGGGCGGAATTCATCCCGCCCCCCGATCCGAATGCTCGGTAGAAGCTTGTCCCTGATCCGACCGTCCCGTGGGTACTCCGCGGGCGGACGACCGGTCGTGAGCGCCGCCCGGCCACGGCGGCCTAGGGTGAGACTCGTGGGTCTCACAGTGCTCTCCGGGCCGTCCGGAGTCGGGAAAGGAACGGTCGTGGCGGCCGTGCGCGCGCATCACCCTGAGGTCTGGGTGTCGGTCAGTACCACCACCCGGGCACCCCGTCCGGGGGAGACCGACGGTGTCGAGTACCACTTCGTCGACGCCGAGGAGTTCGCGCGCATGGTCAAGACCGGTGAGTTCGTCGAGCACGCCATGTTCGCCGGGCATGCCTATGGCACACCCCGGCGACCACTGGCCGAACGGCTGGCGGCGGGCATCCCCTGCCTGTTGGAGATCGAGCTACTCGGTGCCCGGCAGGTCCGCTCGGCGATGCCCGACGCCCGCTTCGTCTTTCTCGCCCCGCCCACGTTCGACGAACTGGTGCGGCGGCTGACCACCCGCGGCACCGAGGCGCCCGAGGTCATCGCGCGCCGGCTGGACCGGGCCCGCATCGAGCTCGCGGCCGAGACCGAGTTCGACCACGTCATCGTCAACGACAATGTGCAGGTCGCGGCCAGCCGCTTGGTAGCATTGATGATCGACTAGCCCAGCCGTGTCTGGTTGAGCTGCGCCGCACTCAGGAAGGACACCGTGGCCGGTACCGTCGCCCACCCCGAAGGCATCACCAACCCCCCCATCGACGAGCTGCTCGAGGCAACCGACTCGAAGTACAGCCTGGTCATCTACGCGGCCAAGCGGGCCCGTCAGATCAACGCCTACTACTCCCAGCTCGGCGAGGGCCTGCTGGAGTACGTCGGCCCGCTGGTCGAGACGACCAACGCCCAGGAGAAGCCGCTGTCGATCGCGCTGCGCGAGATCAACGCCGGCCTGCTCACCCACGAGACCGTGGCCGACACCCTCCCTCCGATCGCCTGAGTCACCGACCGTGAGCAGGGTCGTGCTCGGCGTCGCTGGCGGGATCGCCGCCTACAAGGCGGTCGAGGTGCTTCGCCGGTTCACCGAGTCCGGCCATGAGGTGCGCGTCGTGCCGACCGCGGCCGCGCTGCGGTTCGTCGGGGAGACGACCTGGGCGGCGCTGTCGGGCAATCCGGTCACCACCGGTGTCTGGGAGGACGCGGACGAGGTCGCCCACGTGCGCATCGGTCGCACCGCCGACCTGGTCCTCGTCGCGCCGGCCACCGCGGATCTGCTCGCCCGGGCGGTCGCCGGACGGGCCGACGACCTGCTCACCGGCACCCTGCTCACCGCCACCTGCCCGGTGGTGTTCGCTCCGGCGATGCACACCGAGATGTGGCTGCACCCGGCCACCCAGGCCAACGTCGCCACCCTGCGCTCGCGTGGCGCGATCGTGCTCGACCCGGCGGTCGGCCGCCTGACCGGAGCCGACTCCGGCCCCGGTCGCCTGCCCGAACCCGCCGAGATCGCGGCGCTGGGGATGTCGGTGCTCGCCCGCGGGGCCGCCGCGGTTCGTCCTGACCTGGCCGGGCGGCATGTGCTGGTCACTGCCGGTGGCACCCGGGAGTACGTCGACCCGGTCCGTTTCCTCGGCAACGCCTCCAGCGGTCGCCAGGGTTATGCGGTGGCCCGGGCGGCGCTGGCTCGCGGCGCGGCGTCGGTCACCGTGGTGGCGGCCAATGTCGCCCTGCCCGCTGTCGCCGGTGCCCGCACCATCAGCGTTGTGTCCGCCGCCGATCTGCGGGCCCGCGTGCACGAGGTGGCACCGTCCGCCGACCTTGTGGTGATGGCCGCCGCCGTCGCGGACTTCCGTCCCGCCGACCCGTCGGCACACAAAATCAAGAAGGATTCCACCGCGCCTGACACACTGGCGCTCACCCGAAACCCCGACGTGCTGTCCGAGTTGCTGGCGAACCGCCGGCCGGGTCAGCTGCTGGTCGGTTTCGCCGCCGAGACCGGTGGGCCGGGTGCCGGGGTGCTCGAGCTCGCCCGGGCGAAACACGCCCGCAAGCCGGTGGACCTGCTCGTGGTGAACCAGGTGGGCGGCGGTCGCGGCTTCGAGGTCGCGGAGAATGCCGCCGTCGTGCTCGGCCCACACGGCCAGGAGACGACGATCGAGCTTATGAGCAAGGACCTGGTCGCGCACCGGATCCTCGATCTGGTCGCTGAACTCGCCCTCGAGCCGGTGCAGGTGCAGGTGCGTGGTCCTCGGTAAGCTTCGTCGGAATCAACCTTCCAGGGGGTAGGACCAGTGGCGACGCGCCTGTTCACATCCGAGTCCGTCACCGAGGGACATCCGGACAAGATTGCCGACCAGATCAGCGACTCGATTCTCGATTCGATGATCAAGGACGATCCGAAGAGCCGGGTCGCGGTGGAGACCCTCATCACCACCGGCCAGGTGCACGTTGCCGGCGAGGTCACCACCAAGACCTACGTCGACATCGCCGCCGTGGTGCGCGAGCGCATCCTCGAGATCGGCTACGACTCCTCGAAGAAGGGCTTCGACGGCGCCTCCTGTGGCGTGAGCGTGTCGATCGGTGCGCAGTCCGCTGACATCGCGCAGGGCGTCGACACCGCGCACGAGTCCCGGGTCGAGGGCTCCAACGAGGACGAGCTGGACAAGCAGGGCGCCGGTGACCAGGGCCTGATGTTCGGCTTCGCCTGCGACCAGACCCCCGAGCTGCTGCCGTTGCCGATCGCGCTGGCCCACCGCCTGGCCCGTCGGCTGTCCGCCGTGCGCAAGGACGGTCAGGTCGGCTACCTGCGGCCCGACGGCAAGACCCAGGTCACCATCGAGTACGTCGACGGCAAGCCCGTCCGGCTCGACACGGTCGTCGTGTCCACCCAGCACGCGGCCGACATCGACCTCGACACCCTGCTCGCCCCCGACATCGCCGAGTACGTGGTCGAGCCCGAGCTCGCCCTGCTCGACATCGCCACCGAGGGTCGTCGCCTGCTGGTCAACCCGACCGGCCGGTTCGAGATCGGTGGCCCGATGGGCGACGCGGGCCTGACCGGCCGCAAGATCATCGTTGACACCTACGGCGGCTACGCCCGCCACGGTGGCGGCGCCTTCTCCGGCAAGGACCCGTCCAAGGTCGACCGCTCCGCCGCCTACGCGATGCGCTGGGTCGCCAAGAACGTCGTCGCCGCCGGCCTCGCGACGGCCTGCGAGGTGCAGGTCGCCTACGCCATCGGCAAGGCCCACCCCGTCGGCCTGTTCGTCGAGACCTTCGGCACCGGCACCGTCCCCACCGAGCAGATCCAGGACGCTGTCACCCAGGTCTTCGACCTGCGTCCGGCCGCGATCATCCGTGACCTGGACCTGCTGCGCCCGATCTACGCCCAGACCGCCGCCTACGGTCACTTCGGCCGTCCCGAGCTCGACTTCACCTGGGAGTCGACCTCGCGCGCCGAGGCGCTGCAGCGCGCCGTCAAGGGCTGAGCTCTTCGTCCGCTTCCGCAGGCAGTCCGCTTCCGCAGGCAGTCCGCTTCCGCAGGCAACTGTCGACTAGCTGCTTCTCACTCGTCAGCTCGTGAGGTGCCGGCCCGTGGCTCGCCGGCCCGTGGCGCACCAGCTGACCTGTGTCCGGTTCCGAGGCCGGGTTGATCCGCCCCCCCGTGGCGGCATCGGCCCGGCCTCGGCCCTTGTACCGGCCGGCCTCGGCCGCTCCGTCTACCCGGTTCCATCCCGCCGTTCCGTCCCGCCGGGTCCGTCCCGCGGTTCGTCGGGGCTGACGCGAAGGATCACGTCAGGCGACCACATCACCGAGGAACCCCAGCCACCGCCAATCCTGCCGAGGCTTAGTGAAGGATTCAGGGCCCCACGTCTTCTCCAAGCCTCGGCAAGATGCGATCAAGCCCTCGTCGAGGGCAGCTGGGAGGTACCGGCATGGCCCCGGGCGTTCGCCGGTGACATCCGGTGACATCCGAGCCCTGCCGGACCGTCAGATCACGGCACGAACCTCGAGGAACCTCGTACGGCTTTCCCGCCAGCGTCAGGTGTCTTCCCGACATCACCAGGTGTACGACCGACACGACACTCCGGGTACTGGTGGCCGGCGGCGGGGCTGGTGAGCGAGGACGGCGGGTTCTGTCGTAGGGGCCTGGTAGGAATGCCCCCATGACCGAACCGTCCGGCACGCTTCCTGGCCTCGGCCCAGGGGCGGGCCGGGCGAGCTCTGGGCGCGGTGCCAGTGCTGCCAATGGTGTCGGTGGGGCCACCAGTCATCTCAGGTCGGGCGGGCGAACGTCCAGGGCGCCTGCGGCGTCGAAGGGTGCTGCGGCGTCGAAGAGCGCTGCGGCGTCGAAGAGCGCTGCGGCGTCGAAGGGTGCTCCGGCGCTCGGGGACGGACGTCGTCGAGTGGCGGGTGCGGTGTCGCCACCGGCCGAGGTGCTGCCGGTGGCCCGGGTGGCGCTCGATATTCCCCTGACCCATCTTGACCGACTGTTCGACTATCTGGTGCCGGCGGAGTTGGCGGACACGGCTGTGCCCGGGTCGCGGGTGCGGGTTCGCTTCGGAGGTCGTCTGGTCGACGGGTTCGTGCTGGAGCGGGTGGCGACCTCGGAGCACGACGGGCGGCTGGCCCGGCTGGAGCGGTCGGTGTCGGCGGAACCGGTGCTGTCCCCGGCCATCAGCCGGCTGGCGCGTGCGGTCGCCGACCGTTACGGGGGGACGCTCGCCGATGTGCTGCGGCTGGCGGTCCCGCCCCGGCATGCCCGCGTCGAAGCGGCGGCGCGAGCCTCGACCAGCAACTCGTGAAGCTCCTTTACACCGGTGGACGGCGCAACACCGTCGACC